>JAFLTQ010000020.1 GCA_022510385.1 Muribaculaceae bacterium
CAAGGTGGTATGACAAGGTGGATAATCTCGATATGGGGCAGTTTAAAACTGTCACCGATACATTCCGTAATCACTACGATACAATCCTGAATTTCTTTATCTATAGATCAACAAATGCCGGAGCAGAATCTTTCAATGCCAAGGTCAAGGCCTTCATATCTCAATTTCGTGGTGTAAAAGATATCCCTTTCTTCCTTTTCAGACTCTCCAAACTTTGTGCCTGATGTCTTTAACATCTATGCTTTCATGTTTAACATTTCAACCAGGTATTTACATTGACCCGAAATAGTGCCTAAGAGTGTACTAAAACTTGGGAATAGAAAAAGAAGAAGTGAGATAACTTAGTGAATTTCTTTTAGTTATCTCACTTCAGTTGTGCCCTAAGCCGTGACAGTCTTTCTTGTCTTTACTTGTCCTAACTTGGTGATATTGAGGTGTGCTATCATTTTAATCTTCAATATTAAACAAATAAGACCAAGAAACCGTGTCCAACCGTGTACCAAGGGTATTTCTTCTATTAAGGTAATCCCAAATTTACCTCTTGTTGCAAAGATAATCAAATAAATCTGTAATTTTGTAATCACCAACAAATTTTCTTTATTCGTGCCAGTACAGACAATCCATACTGTAAAGGGTAAACCTTTTTTGAAATGGGCGGGTGGAAAGACGCAATTGCTTCCCACCTTGGATTATTTTCTTCCCAAAGATTTCCACAGACAAGAGGAAATAACCTACATAGAACCTTTTGTGGGTGGAGGTGCTATGTTGTTTTACATGATCCAGAGGTATGCCAATATAAAAAAGGTTGTAATCAATGATATAAATCTTCATTTGGTAAAAACCTATTTAACTATTAAGGAACAACCCTTCTCTTTAATTGAACGCCTAACTAACATTCAAGAGGAATATCGTAAATTTTCTAATGAGGATGACAAAAAGGATTTTTACTTGAATATTAGAGACCGCTTTAACAATGGTAATCTTGATGATATAGAAGAGGCGGCAAATATGATTTTTTTGAATAGAACTTGTTTCAATGGTTTATACCGTGAAAATTCAAAGGGATTTTTCAATGTTCCTTTTGGGAAATATGCCAATCCAACAATTTGTGATCATGATCTAATAATTGCAGACAGTAAACTGCTCCAAAATGCAATTATTTTACATGGTGATTTTTCAGAGACCTCTAAATACAGAGAAGGATATACCTTTTATTATCTTGACCCACCTTATCGCCCATTGGATGCCACGTCAAGTTTTAATTCTTATGTAAAAGAAAACTTTAATGATAATGAACAAATCAGATTAAAAGATTTTTTTCAATCATTAAGTGGTGAGGGATGCTATACATTATTAAGTAATTCAGACGGTAAGGGGAGAAATGAAGAAGACGTATTTCTTGATAATCTATATAAGGATTTCTATATTGACAGAGTAAATGCAAAACGAGCAATAAATGCTAACGCCTCAAAGAGAGGTGTTTTAACGGAATTGCTTATTCGCAATTATAAAGAAACCAAAGGTTTTGATTTAGACCTTTTTAATAATTAGAATAATGACAGAATTTGAAGAATTTCTAAACCCATTGAAAGAGACACATTTCTCTTTATCTGATTATGTAGATTTTCCAAAAGTAAGGGATAATGTTGAGAAAATCTCCATCAAATTAAACCAGTTGAATTATTTAATTGGGAAAGAGGATATGGAACTTGCCGTAAAAAGATTATGGGAAGAAAATCCAAGGGTTTTTTCTGTCCTTGATATTTTAATTGCTATTCGCAAAAATGCTAAAAAGAAAGTAATTGATGAAGAAGGGAATATTCAGTTAATTTCCGATTATTTCAAAACACCAGCACAAGTTGTAGAATTTCTGAATAAAACTGGATTAACGGAAGTATTCCAAAATAAAGAAATCAAAAATTTAGTGGATTATGTTTTTGGGGTTGAGGTTGGATTAGATACCAATGCACGCAAAAATAGAAGTGGAGATATAATGCAAAAACTAATTGCTTCTATTTTTAAGGAGAATGGGGTTACATTCAGAGAGGAAGTATATTCTTCAGAATTTCCTCCAATAGTAAGTGCGTTGGGAACTGATAAGAAAAGATTTGATTTTGTAGTAGAAACGCCAAATATTACCTACCTTATAGAAGTAAATTTTTTCAGTGGAGGTGGTTCAAAACTTAATGAGGTTGCACGCTCTTTTCGCCAAATGGCAAGTAAGGTGAATGGTGTTGAAGGATATGAATTTGTATGGATTACAGACGGTATTGGTTGGAATGATGCTAAAAATAAGTTGGAAGAGGCATACAATCATATCCCAAACCTATATAATCTTACAACTATTAAACAATTTATAGATAAAATAAGATAATAGTGATAAAATCATATTATAAATCAAATGAAAAGGATTTTACCATTGTCAATGGTAATACTTTTGACATACTCCCACAATTTGATTTTAAGTTTGATATGATTTTTGCAGACCCACCATATTTTTTATCAAATGGGGGAATAAGTTATCAATCTGGTAAAATTGTCTGTGTAGACAAAGGTGAATGGGATAAAGGTGGAACTTTTGAAACTATTCTTGAATTTAATAGAAAGTGGTTATCTCTATGTAGAGATAAACTAAAGGATAATGGGTCAATATGGATATCTGGTACATATCATAATATTTTTGCCATTGCTCAATCACTAAATGAACTTGGATATAAAATTCTGAATATAATAACTTGGGAAAAAACTAATCCGCCACCCAATATCTCTTGCAGATTTTTCAAATATTCAACAGAATTTATTATTTGGGCAAGAAAGTCTCCAAAAACACCTCATAAATTCAATTATGAACTTATGAAGGAGATAAATAATAATCAACAAATGACTGATGTTTGGAAATTACCTGCAATTTCACGTTGGGAGAAATCATGTGGGAAACATCCAACTCAAAAACCATTATCATTATTGACAAGAATAATTTTAGCCAGTACGGATAAAGATAATTGGATATTGGACCCTTTTGCTGGTTCTTCTACCACTGGTATTGCCGCTAATTTGTGTGGAAGAAGATATCTTGGTATTGAACAAGAAATAGAATTTGCTGATTTGGGAAAAAGGAGAAGAATAGAATTAGAGAATATTGGCATAAGAAAAGAATACTGTAAAAAAATACATGATTTGCAGTTTGCAGAATTACAAAACAGTGTTTCGGAAGGAACTATTTTTTATGGTTCTGATTTACCAATAGACTAAATCTATATTATATCAAATCTATAAAAATCCTTATGCAAATATGCATAGGGATTTTTACATGATCATGTAATATTATCTGCGTATACCAATAAGGGTGTGTCTTGTTGAGGGATTATAAAATTATGAACTCTGTAGACCGATAAGGGTATCCCTTGGGGGAAAACTCCTCTTTTAATGATTTTTCTTTTTTTTGTTATTTTATATATTATAAGATATATTATATTATGACGATTGAAGATAGAGTAAAAGAAATTTATGAAGTAGAATTTAATGAATTGATTATCAAACTAAAAGACTTGAATAAAGAACAAAGGAGTATTTTATATAAAGAACACATTGAAAAAATATTTCCTAAATGCAAAAGAAAAATCAGTCTTGACCAATTCTTAAATGAAAACGTAAAACATAACCGTGAGAAGTTTAGACATTGTTTCTTGACTATTGGTTGTATTTTCTTTAACCCTTACAGTAACATGGGAAGAGAATACAACAAAAGAAGATTTATGAAATCTTGCGGTGTGAGTAGTGCCAATATCCCTCAAACCGTTATGCTCGCCTTTTCTCTTATGGAATTTATAAAGAAAAGGAAATCAAATTATTCCAGTGGTTGTCACGGATATTATTATGAATTAGATTGGATAAAGTTTTTTCAAAGGAAAGAAATGGATATATGGCCTGCCGAACCAATAACTCATTTAGAAAATGAACATGATACAGACGATTTCTTTTCCGACATGGTAATTGTTGAAACAGATTTTTCAGATAAATTATTCACTGCCATTGAAAAGGATTGGTTGGTGGAAAAACAATTAAATACAATTTCCAAAATCAACATAGACACCAAAGAATATAAACGCTTAATGAAAGAAAGAGAGGACATGGTCTTTGATGACAGTTTTATTGCGTGTCATAAAAAAAAGGAATTGAACAACCTTAATATGCTATATAGATTATATCATAAAAGTAAATCCGCATTTCATATCACCATTGATGGAGAAGAAGGGAGATTATATTCTGTAATGACAAATCTTAAATCCATATGGAGAAAGAAGATATTGCATATCGAAGGTGAAAGGTTGTGTGAGGTTGATTTATCTTCTCTGCATCCCACTTTATTCGCTCTTATGATATTGAAAGAACACTCCGATATTAAATCCGAGTGGTTGAATGCATGTTTAAGAGGTGATTTCTATAAATGGTGCATTGAAACTACTAATCTGACGGAGTTCTCACCCCAACAAATCATAAATGAAATGTCGAACACAGTTAATGGTTTACGGATAAATAAAACTGCTTCTACAAAGAAATGTGCCGATAAACTGATTGAAACCATATCTGAAATTGAATATGGTCTTGAAATCAATACTACTGACGTTTATGCTCTGTTGAAACCTGTGGTGAAGTCTTGGATAATGAAACTGTTGTTTTCCCATACAAAATTGTCTTCAACACTAAAACTGCGAACTAATGAGAAACCTTCTATATATAAAATATTCTGCAACCGCTTTCTCACTTATCTGAAGGAACAAGAACCAGTATTTTATGAAACGCTTGATTATTACAGAACCAAAGAAAATCTTAATCAAAGTAAGAAGAACCCCACTAAATCCGTCAGTAAATTGCCGTATGAGTTGCAGAAAGAAGAAGTGAGATTTATCAAGGAATGCCTTAAAAACATTGATAACGCTAATATAGAGTACGTCTATACCATACATGATGCCGTTGGGTCTGTTGCTTCTAATGGTTGTAAAATCAAGAAAATAATGGAAGATACCGCATTGAAAGTCTATGGTGTTAAACTACATTTGAAATTAAAGGTGAGTGAAGATTATGACCCATTAGGATTAGATGCTGCATAATTTTTCCAAACAATTTATTGTTTTCATGATCGCAGAAAAATTGTCTGCGGTCTTTTTTTTCGTTACGAAATACGCACGTAATTTTTTTTAACTTTGTAACGGATTATGAAAAATGATAAAATTTCATATAACGCATACCTTTCCGTAAAAGAAAATGCAGATAATAATAATGTTTCTGTATCTTCTATAAGACGATATATCAGAATTAACGGAATTGACAGAAAAAGAGATAATTCCATAATTATTCAAAGAAAAATAAAAGATGCTATTAAGAAAGAACCCAATATATCATTGAGAAAGTTATCAAGAGAGTTAGGTTATTCTTTGAATACAATAAAGAAATATCTATGCTCCTCTATTAGTGTATCAAATAATGATAGCGAGAAACTGTCAACTTTTGACACATCAAAGAAAAAGTTTATCATTTCCACAGTAAGTTATAGTCAAGACGAGATTTTGAATAATATTCTCCGTCTATATATATCTAATTTCAGATTTGAATGCGATATTACTTATTCTATTGGCGTTTTTTATAAAAGAATACCACAACCATTATTAAAATTTGATAAATATCCCCAAACAGAAGATACACTCCCATTAACAGATGTCTTTGCTCTCCCTAACAATTCAATATCTTCTATGATCATGGATTTACCATTTATGATTTGCGGTAATTATCCATCACAAAATTTTCCCTCTGACGTATACATGGCAACTCGTTTTAATTATTTCAAATCGCCAGAAGAACTTTATCAAACTAATGTTGAAATGGTTGATTTGATACATGATAAATTAAAAAAAGGTGGAATTTTTGTTGCCAAGACAATGGACATAATTTTTACTGGTAAACAACATTGGGTATCTAATTTTCTGATTAACACTGCTACTGAAAGAGGATTTGAGTTGGTGGATACTTTTATACTAATTGCAAAAGGAAAGTTGCTCCGTGCTGACGGTTGTATTCAACGTCACGCAAGAAAATTCCATAGTTATTTCCATGTGTTCCGTAAGAAAAAATAATAAAATTTGACCTCCATATTCTTATATTTTATACTCTGAATAATACAAAATTTTCATTATAATTAAAGATATAAACCTAATCCCTAATATTTGATTTTCAGATATATACAAAGTTGTTCTCTAATATAGGTGTTATTTATACAAATCTATTTAATAACCAAAGTATAACCTTCGGAGTGTGTTTATTAAATTACGAAAAAACTCTCGTAAATATATTATATGCAATTCTGAAAACTATGCCTTACGTTATGGATTATGATACATTCACCGCACAAGAACCCAAGACGCAGTCGTATTTGGGTCGCCTTGATGACTGTACCGTAGACGACGAAGAAGAATGTGAAGAAGAATAAATCTTCAATTTTAATATCATATAATAACTGAAAAAACCGTGAAAGAAACTCTCTCACGGTTTTTACTTTATACATGAAACCTTTAATGTTTATTCAAATCTTCTTCAACAAATTGTTGGAACTTTTTGACTTCGGTTGCCAACGCTCTTTCAATTTTCTCGGGATCTTTATCCATTTGTTCACGGTGTTCCTTAATATACTCCGCTCTGCTTTTTAATGTCTTGTAAACATAGTCAGGGTCAAACAACGGTATCATACTGCCACCTCCTTTCCGTATTTATATTGTGGATAATATCTTGTTATAAAATCTTCACTCAAGATTAAATTATCGTCAATTTCATTTTCATTTGCTACAAATGGTGTATCATTTTCAACCAGTAGATATTGTTGTGCTGCTTCCTTGTTTTCCGAGTATGTCTTGATTTGAAAAAGAAAGTCTGTAACAGAAAACCAAGAACCATTAGTATCTGTCCATAGATATCCATCTTCTGAAATAGAACCACCCCTTTCGGTGAACCTTTGGACTGCTATCAAATACGCATTATACACAACCACCTTTTTTATAAAATCCTTATTCTGACGCTCTGTCCTTTTATATAACCACCCATAAATGTTACTTACCACCCCCTTGTTGTCTGTTATGGTCAAGGGTGTTTTTAATATGACCATTCCATCATATCCTTCACTCATAAAATCTAAATTATTGTATATGATATTTATGGGTCTGCCAGTATTTCAGACATAAATATCTCAAATTACCTTCCTCATAACTTGATTTTACCACTGGTATTTTTGCCAGTGGTTTTTATTTTTTTTAAGGTATTGATTAACTTTTCTTTTTTTTGACGAAAAACGAAATAAATTAAAAATATTAAATATCAATTTTTTGCTACGCTTATTGCCCCCTTATCCGTTCACAATTTTTACGAAAGAATTACGAAAGAATTATGATACTGCGTTCTGAAAAAACATTTACATTATTAACTTTAAATAACTTTAAATCAGATATTTATAAAACATAATTAGGTAATTTTGTAATGAAATAATAATTATGAATGTAAAGTAATGAGAGAAAAAAGTCTAATTAAAAATCCAGTGGGAAGACCAGTAAAAGATAAATCTGATTATTTAGAAGATTATCATTATTCAATTGCTCTATTATTGGATAATATAAGTATAAGAAAAGTTGCAGAAATCACTGAACATAGTGTTTCAACGATATTAAAACTGAAAAAAATGTTTTTATGAAAGAGTGGCAATGTTGGATTTTATTTGTAATTGGTGTTCTTGGGATAAGTGCATTTGCTATTTGGTTAACATCAGTTTTATCAACTCTTACATGTATTTACATTAACATAATCATAAATGGAATTGTAAGTTTATACTTGATTAAGGAGGGATATAACTAAATTAATTTCACCATTAACTAATTAAATAATGAAGGCAATAATTTATAGTAGGGTTTCTTCTCCGAGTGAAAGACAAAACACAGAAAGACAGATTTTGGATTTAACCAAGTATGCGGAGATATCCAATATGGAAATCAAGAAAGTATTTTCTGAAAAAATAAGTGGTACTACCATTAATACGGAAAGAAATATTTTAATTGAATGTTTGGAATATGCCAAATCAGAAGAAATAGAAATAGTACTATTCAGTGAATTATCAAGATTAGGGAGAAATATTCTTCAAGTACAAGAAATAATAAAATGGTTTGCAGACAATAAAATAAACGCATACTTTCAGAAGGAACAACTTACCCTTTTAAATGATGAGGGGGAGGTTGCTCCTACCACCACAATTTTAATTGCGTGTCTTGCTATGGTTGCTCAAATTGAAAGGGACAATATAAAATTTAGATTAAATAGCGGTAGACAACGTGCCAAAGGTAAAGGTATAAAAATGGGTAGGAAAAATGGTTCCACTGAAACTATTGAAGTTAAAAAAGAAAAGTATCCTATTTCTATAAATCTTTTGAAAAAAAATTATAAAATGGTAGATATTGTTGCTATCGCTACCAGTAAAGGGGAAAAGATTTCCTTGCCGACAGTAAAAAGATTAAAAAAATTAGTATCATAAAAAACAAAGGATTGAATGATATTTTTATAGGGTAATTCAAAATACATAATCCAGATTTTTTTGATACTTTCCTACACTTGACCCTTTTCCCAATAAAAATTACGATTTTTAGATAATAATGAAGAAAAATTTTTAGAATTTGTTATTATTAGATCGTAAGGTTTTTTTATTATGGAAGAAAATAGGAATAAATTTACTAATCCGTCAGTGAAGTATAGTAATTGGGGATTTATGTGGGAAGGATTTGAAAGTTTCCTCATATCTATTGTAAAAGAAACAATTGAGGAAGTGTTGCAAAACAAAATGTATGAGAATGTAAGTAATGACAAAATTTTATCTGCAAAACAACTCCGCGAGAGATGGTTAGGAATTTCTGACACAACTCTATTAACATGGGAAAAACAAGGAAAAATATCTCCGCTTCAAATAAGTGGGAGAAAGAAAATGTATTCAATGAGAGAAATTAGAGAAGCAGAAGCAAGTTTTGGTATTAAACATGTGGGTTAATGTTTGCAGTGCAATTAAGAACAAAAAATGCAGAAGGGGTTGCCCCTCTGTATACAAGATTAAGAGTAGGAGGGAAATCTATTTGGGTTAATCTTTTATTGACGGTTGATATTAAAAAATGGAATGAAGTGTCTTCTACAAGTAAAAAAAAGATAAATTTTCTTGACCGTTTGGGATTTACAAAAAAATTATCTGAAATGGAGTTTGGTATCAAGGAATTAAGAGAACACAACAGATTAAATAAGGAAAGTTTAGATAATGTAATAAAATCCGTTGCATTATCAGAAGTTAGGGAAGATTTCTTAAAAGATGAAGAAATAAAAAAAGAATTTGAGGAAAAGAAGAGAAAAGAAGTTAAGACTTTTGTAAAAAATTATATTGACAGTGTCGCCAATGGTTCCATACTAAATATGAAAGGAAAACCATATTCCAAGAACAGTATAAATTGTTGGAAACAATTCAAAAGAATATTTATACAATGTTATAAAAATTATTCATTTAGTTGGGAAGAATTATCACAAGTCCATATCCATACATTTTTGAAATATTTGGATAGACACGGTTATATGGGTGAAACTAAAAATCGTTTTGTGGGAATTTATAGAACTCTTATAACGATTTCAGAGAAACAGAGACTCCATAATAATGGGATAGTTAAGAAATGGTTAAGTGCTCCAAAGGTTAATGATAATGAAAAACGCACGTTAATATATCTAACCAAAGAGGAATTGACTGCTCTCTATAATATGCCATTGAACGGATTAAAAGAACAAGTAAGAGATTTATTTCTGATAGGTTGCTTTACCGCTATGAGATATGACGAATTTAGTAAAATAGAAAAGGGTTGTATAGGTTATACCCAGAAAGGAACACATGTTATCAGAATAAGACAAGGGAAGGTAAATGAAAATGTTGTTATCCCAATTCTCAATGAGGAATTAGAGGTCTTGTTAAAAAAATATGATTATACAGTGCCGTTTATATGCGACCAAATTCTCAACAGATATATAAAGGAGATTTGCGAAGAGTTATCTCAAACTGTACCCAGTTTGCAAAAGAAAACGAGGACATTGTTAACTAAAACGGAACGCGAAGGAGTTGCGGAGGGTAGATTAAAGTTTGAATATGATGATAGTAATCATGTAATAAAACCTAAATGGGAACTGATAACTTGCCATACCGCAAGGAGAACCGCTGTTACTAACATGTACCTATCAAAAAAATTTACTTTAAGACAGATAATGAGTGTCAGTGGTCATAAGAAAGAGGAAACCTTTAACAAATATATAAGACTATCGCTTGACGAAAAGGCAGATGACGTTGCAAGTGTTGCGGCAGATGGATTATTCTGATGAAATTTTATAGATTAAGAATTGGTGTTTTCCAAATGGGAGGACACCTTTTTTATGAAGATAATGTAATGATAATTTAACTATGATAACACGCAAATAATCAAGACGTGTACCAAGAGTGTACCAAAACTTGGGAATAGAAAAAATGAAAGAGAGATAATTTACTGTAATTTAGTAGATTATCTCTCTAATTTAGTGCCCTAAGCCGTGACAGTTTTACTTGGTAATACTTGTCCTAACTTGGTGATATTGAGTGTTAATGTCATTTTAATCTTATAAGATTATTTTGATATTCCCAAGAAATTGAGACCAAATGAGACCAACACGATTTTGAGGATTTAACCCCCATTCAAATTGTCATCGTTCGAACCATATTGTACAAGGATTAAACCTGTTTTACAATATCTTTCTGACCTGTTAAAGTTTCCTTTTTCAAATCAGTCATGATACCTTACTCCATTGGGAGCCACCTGAACAGATATCACATACAAAATTAAAAAATTTTTCAAATTTCTGCAAATCACAAAAGAAATACCCAGAAAGTCAGAAACTCTCTGGGTACTTCAATAGGAAAATTATAAAAACGGGGTCAAAATTTTATTTCCTTGGGTTGAAATCCCATTTATCTGGTGGGATTTCATCTTCTTCTGAAAACACTTTTGGTGTCGCATCATCCCATAAGGTTGATAATGGGATTTCACTTTTCTTTTTCTTTGATTTATATTTGAAAAGTCTGGACTTTACTTCTTCTGTAATATCTTCAATTTCTACCTTCATTTCTTCTTTTATTGATTAATTATAATACTCTAATCACATTTATATGATAAATAGTTCAAATCTTCATATTATATTGTGTTTATGAAATGATACTCTATGCAGCTATTCTTTCAAACCCTATTCTGACTTTCTGTCCATCTTCATTATTCCAGAAGATACTGTCTTTTCTTCCTTTGAGATAGTTAGATAGAACCCCCTTGTTGATACCCAGAGAATTACATGCATCCTGTTGTGAGGTAAATCTTCCAATCTCTCTTGTCCTGTCAATATCCTTGTCCTGATTCACATAGTAGGCGACCAACAATTCGGAACTTTTCTTCCCAGACCTCGCAAGTTTCCCTTTCTCTAATCTCTTGAAAGGTTTAGTTGTTTTGGCAACAATATTTGTTTCCTCTTCATCCTGAAACTTTATTTCTTCAGGAACCTTGATTCCAGAAATTACATTCTGATATTCCCAGAGATATCCGTATGCTATTCCACCTTTATTACAAGACTGGTGGATACTTTTGGGATGATGTTTCTTATTTCTTGTAGAATTCAACCATTCAATAGCTTCATTCACAGAAGTGAAAGACATTTCCAGTTTACCATCCTTTGAAAATTGATTAACTGGTTTGGATGCTTTGGCACACCATTTATCTGATTTTCCTTTCATAGTTTCCATCTTTTCTTTTTTAATAGTTTCCATTTCTTCACTGTCCTTTATGTCATCGTAAAATTTTTCGTCTGTTTCATATCCTGCCAACTTACAAATAAGTTCCAGCGTTTCTATCCATCCAAACAGGTCGATTGCCATGTCCATTTTCAAAATTTTTGTATTGATTCCCATTTCTTCCATGCATAAAAAGAATTTTTCACGCAATTCATCATTGTTCTTCCTTTTACCCATCGTTTCCAGAACAGCCTGTAATTTTGCTGCCAGTTCACCACCTTTTTTAATATTAGACTGATAGGTGCCTATCCATGGTTTTTTCTTAAAAGCATCCTGATAATCTGGGTAGGTTTCTGATAGAATGCTATGCAGATGATTGTAGGCATCTTCAATATTATATCCAGAATGCTTGATTGTTGTCATCACAAGGTTCTTGGCACATTTGTCATAGTTGACGTAGACTGATTCATTTTTGAAGTTGCTCAAAACAAGAGTGTTAAACTCCTTGGGATTGAATGTTCTGTATGTTTCCATTACTATTTGGTATTTGAGATTTTACTTATTGTTTTAGTTCACATTGCGAAATTAACCGTTTGATGTCAGGTGGTATTATGCAGCCAATATTGGGTGTGCGACCATTCCCAGTGAGGGTAAAAAGTTGAACTGGAGGTTGGTATTTCCATCAGTGATGTCAATCCTGTTTCCAGATGTTATAACCTGAAAAGTTTCTGAAAAGAACCCCTTGAAATTATTTTCATTGATGTCCTCGAATGGGAAACCATTGAGAATGATTTCAATTTTCTTCCGATCGACATAATTTTTTACGTTCCCAATCATTGACTGGATGTCTTCTGTTGAAGTGAGTTCACGGGTGAAGTTCATAACCTCGTTTCCGTTCTGGTTTTTGATAATCTGTATTTTCATATCCTTATGATTTTTGTTTATTAATTACAGTGCAAATTTTCACGATTTTAAGAAAATAAGACCCCTCAGCCAATATTGGCAGTTCTATGCGGCCATCCTGTAAGTTTCTGATTTGGGGGAATAATTAGTTATCAATAAATGTATGGTGGGTATTACTGTTTTGTTAGTATAAGTATATTTCTTCTCATAAGACTGAATGGTTATACCCTCCTTATTATAAAGGTTAAATATGAAATCAGTTCTTTTGATAATCATCATCCACTTAGCCTTGCATTCATTCAAAAGAAAATTAGCTAACCTATGGTGGTCGGTTTTAGAAAATTCGTTCCCATGATATGTGCTTACAGTTTCATCATAAGGTGGGTCAAGAAAAATAAAATCATTTTCTGTAGGACTTGTCTTTCTCAAGAAGTCTTCGAAATCAAGGTTATAGAAACATGTTTTTTTGAAATGTTCTATTACAGATTTGGATGTATAATATTCAATATTGTTGGACAATAGTTTGGAATTATTACGGACACCACCGTAAGTGCTGTTATATTCTCCTTTGGAGTTATAACTGGAACCATTTTTATATGTAAATTCCCTAATATAGAGAAATACACAGGAATAAAGAACTGGATTAGTTTCCTTTAGTTTCTTATTGTTAAACAGATTGCGGTAATTGGTGTACAAGGCTTTTTGAATGGCTGTTAAAAAATATTCTGCCACTTTACGTTCTGTCATACATTTTATTTTCTTCATATCCACCAAGGTTTTATATAGAAATCTATCCATTTCTTGTGGGAGAATGCATGGTAAAGATGAGAAGGCCTGCATGATATCAAGTATTTCACATTTATGGATATCACAAAAGGAAGAAATTTCATATCGCAGGTTATCTGCTATAAGTAATCCTTCCTTATATCTGTCGTAGAAATTGAAGAAGTTATCATAATACTTATTACTGAATTGAATGGCATTCTTTATAGTTGTGTCAATTAAATCAGCATAATGATAAAATTCTTTATTTTGGAAGGCAATGTTTCTGTATAGTGTTATTAGATCGGATGAGAAATCATTGATGAAATACTCATTTGCATTTATACCCATAAAGACAGACCCACCTCCAACGAACGGCTCAAAATAACGGTCGTACGATGGAAGATTAGGATAGATATATTTCAATTCGTTTGTTTTACCTCCCATGTAAGGTATAAGATACCTCAGCCCAGATGCTGCGTTTTCAGGATTGAAGGTTTCCCTTATAGCTTTCCTGACATCAATCCCTCTTGCAGCCTTCACCATAATATCTACAAGTGTTTCCCAGTTTCCTTTCCCAGATTTCATCTCTGCTTTACCAGTGAAAGGATTTATTGTAAACATTTCCTTGGAAGCAGAAAACACTCTTTCATAATTTCCCGACCATCCCTTACCAGTTGTTTTAGTTTCCATTTTTCTTTATTTTGTCAGTGTTAAACTTATATTTTGAATTACACTGCGAAGAAAATGGAAATTGGACGAACCAACCTGTAGAGCCAATATTGGCAATATGTAATCAAGGATAGTGAGTAATTACAGTTTTCGTAAGCACGAAAAAAGGTGAAACCAATTTGATATGGTCTCACCTATGAAATTTTATAGATTTGTTTCCCTTTGCTTTATCTATTTCTTTTTATGCTGCGGTTTCCATTTCCATTGTAGCTATGAACCTTTCCTTTACATCAGGAGGAATTAAAAGACCTATATCGCTATGGCAACATGTAAGAGTGGGAACTATTCCATCTATTGATACCCTGCGACCTTCTGAAGGATTGGGATAACTTTCTCTGTATCTTTCATTACCGATTTCCATAATCATATTTACAGGACCCTTTTCTGGAAAATATTCATAATAAGGGGTCAGAAACCTGTTGGATTTTTCTTTAAGTCTTTTTATCCGTTTATCATCAGATGCTTCTTTTTTTACATGTACAGGTGGAACATATTCCAGTTCTTCCAGAATTTCATAGAATGGTTTAAGAAAACGTCTACGGCGAGACTTCGTTCGTTTTATGAAACTCCCTGTTTCAACAGAAACTTCCTTACTCCCATTTTCAATTTGTTGTTCAACCATAGTTTCATCAAAGGTTCCCAGTTCTTTACAGATATCAGAATTAGTGGTATCAACCTCTTGAATTGATATACTGTCTGACATACTCTCTGGAATAATATCTTTACTGACTTCACCTTCATCGATGTCAATATAATTATTGTCATTATATTCCTTTAAGTCAATATCCAATGAATGTGGGTCAATCCCCATATCCAATAAAATTTTGGTATCTTCCACCACTGCATTAGAAGCTTCCATTACAATTTTGGTTGCCTCCAATACCTGTCTGGTGTGAAGTTTCCAATTGTTTATTGCTTCTTCCTGACGGGTCTGTTTTTCAGAAACCAATTCCTCCATCTTGTTTCTGATTTTCTCGATCTGTTTGTTGAATTCTTCAATCTGTGCATTGAGTTCAGAGAAACTCATTTCTTTTATACTTGTATTCATAATTATCGGTTTTTATAGTTGTTGTGTATTTTAGAAATTTATTTGACCTATTTGAAATCAGAAACCATATTTGGTGATATCCATTTGTGAGAAAATCGCTTTCAATACAGGAACTGCAATACTGTTTCCAGCCTGTTTGTAAACATAGGTTCTGGGAACTACAATATTGAAGTCATCATTGAAACCTTGACATCTTAATGCCATTCTGGGAGATAACCTTCCTTTTAGGACAGATTCATAGTCAAGTAAATCTTCCAAACCTGTTTCCAATTTTATTGGAGCGGGAAACAGAAAATCAGTCTTATCCTTGAACCCAATTACAAACAGACGGTTTCTACTGTGGGGAATGCCATAATTCTTTGCATTGAGGATTTGATAATGGATGTCATAACCTAATGTATCTAAATGGCTTTTGATTACACTCCAATCATAACCGTCATGGATTGTAAGCATGTTGTCTACATTTTCAATTATCCATGCAGCGGGTTGAATTTTGTTTACAACTTCCTGAAATGGTTCAAAAAGAGTTCCACGTGTTGGGTCTTCAATCCCTTTTAGTTTCCCAGCTTTTGAGAATGGTTGACAACAAATTCCCGCCATGAAGATAGAAATCTTGTCTTTATATCTGGAAAGGTCTGATTTGGCGAACTTGAAAAGGTCATTGTGCCACCTGTCTTCCGTAATATCGTAGTTTGCGAAGTATGATTTCTTCACATTACTGTCAATATCACCAGCAAACTCTATTCTGGTCTTGACACCCATCTTTTGAAGTGCATGTTCCATTGCCCCTATGCCAGAACATGAGGTGCCTATGGTCACCACCTTGTCAGGACAGGAGGGTTTCCTTTCCATCCAAGGTGTTCCGTTCCAGTCGATATTCTGTGGTGAATTCTGCGGTATAACAGAATTGGAAATGAGAGATGAGTTGTTTCCCTTTACATTGTTGTTAAATTTCTTGGTTTCCATTTTATCAATCTTACAGTGTTGAACATTAAGTTTTATTTTCACTGCAAAATTGTGAGATTTGATTTGTAATAACCCGAAGAGCCAATATTGGGTCTTCTAAAAGAAAACTTAATTTATTGATTTAAGTTATTGAGAACTAAACATGTAATATCGAACAGAAAGGAAAACAATTTAAATGTAAACAAAAGGCCCCACACTTGTGAGGCCTAAATATTGATTAAAAGGGTCTATTGAAATTATACCAGATTTGGAAATTCTTTCTCCAATCCAAGCAGTTTTACGATTTCTTTACGCAAGTCATCGGTCGCTTTCTCAACCGTAAAAGGTTGGTCTCTTTTTCCTTCTATGGCAAACTTATCAACAATCTTATCATTTGAAATTTGTTTATGAATTTCTTTACGAATATGGAATCGATATCCGTTAATTGTTGTGTCCCGTATAAAATCATCCTTTCCCAATATGCCATTAACCTCATCTGGAACGGCGTCTTGTAATTTATTGTAAATTTTCTTCAAAGTTCTTACTACATCTCCTTGAAGAATTAAAGGTAATCCTTCGGGATGCAAGATATAAAGGAGATAGACAGCTTTCTCTATGGCTGAAAGTTTTAGTGGAATATCGTCTGATGAAATAAAAAAATTACACTCTAACTTTTCTCGCTTTCCTGTATGATGGGCACCAATATTATATTCAGTTTGTTTAATATCTATATTCAGTTTAAATCTGTCCCTGTTCTCCCATTCCTCCTTCAATCTCGTAAGAATTTCTTGAACGTCAATATCATAGCCATTGGCGAGACACTCTGTAAAAGCTGTTTCAAGCAGTTTGGTAACTTTAGATTTAGAAGGTGGATTTTCGGAAAGGGCATGCATCAAATCATCCAGTTCCTCTTCTCGGTTTCCTTTTTGACCTCTGGTTCTGGCCAGTTCTTCCTCGTCTGGTATAAAGATAATATCTCCCTCCATCTGGTCTGGAATTACAGATGGGGACATGTGTTTCCCATGGAAATAAAGATTGCCAGAAAGTTTCCCTATCTTGAAAAACAGTTTCCCGTCGTCAAGGTCGGATTGATTTAGATGGATGTTTCCGTCAATATCCACAATCCATTTCTTGTCATCAACAATTTCGTACGATACTTTCTCTTCCTTATTAGAGAAGAACTCCTCAATCATATTTTTCAGGTCATCCTCCTTACGGATTTCACCTGTTTCACTTCTATCAACTCCTTTTGACCAGAGACCCATGTTCAATTTTATATTAAGGTTAATCTGTTTACAAAATTACATCATTTATTATAAACTACTTCTTTCCTCTGATATTTCTTTATTACGACGAATTACGACTTTCGTAATAGTGTCGTAATTTTAAATCAGATAAATTTCTATGATTTGGTAAAAACTGGAGGTCGTATTGAATGTAATTTTACCCCACATATAAAACATCTTAAATCTATGTTAAGATACAAATATCTATTTTTCAATAACATACAATAAAAGAAGATGTGAAATACCTCATTTTACCCCTAAAATAAGCTAAAATAAGGATGTCAGATGTTTATATGTTTTTTCCATCAAAGGTTATATCCTGACATTAAAAAATAAAAAGGAAACCATCAGATAATAATGACAGTTTCCCTTTTTACATGTTTAAATATCTAATTATTCCACCTTCAAATTAAGCTTGACACCATAATAATCAAGTGATGTATTCTCCATAATGGATTTTACTTTCTCTACATCCGAAACCAGACAACCAATGCAGTCATGGACAGTATAAAGGTATTTCACTTCTTGGTCAAGTCTTTTAAGACATTCCTTGATGAACCTTACTTCTTCCTCCTGTAATTTCCTTGCCAACTCACTGGCGGTATCCTCTGGATTTTTCTTTTTAGGCTTTGGGTCTTTCTTATGTTTCAGGATTTCCTCATAGATAAGAGGCTCATTATTTTTCAAGTACCAGCACATATTTTTAAGAAACTTGTTCTCCAATGTTTTTGCCTTTTGTGTTTTCACACTTACTATCTTTTTGTCAAACAGAAACTTGATTATCCAATGTTTTATCAATGGTCTTAATTTGACATGTGGGTCAGTAGATGTTTCCCTTTTTACCTTATCAAGAATATTCTCATCTTCTTTTGCCTGTTCCCTTACCTTTTTCTTCTTGCTCTTTTTATTCTTTGATATTTCCTCACTTAAATTCTTGATGATTTCATCTATGGGAACATTAACCAACCCCGTGATATCAACCAGCCACTCATAAAAATCCCCTTTTACAGCATGTTCCAGCCATAATGAATTAAATTCTGGGTTATCTTCCTGATGTTTCCTTTTTACCATCAACCCTAATAAAGTAGGTTGGGAGTTGGATAAGTCAACCTCTTTGAATTTCTCACCATTGATAGAAAAGAAACCACCATGTCTATAATCAGATTTCATTCTTGTCATAATTGAATATAGCCTGCCTTCTGGACCATCAATGGTTATTCTCATCCCGCTTTCCGTCTTATGATAAAGGTTCTCAATATTATTGATTAATGAAAGTTTCTTTAATTCATCCTTACTCAAATCCTTTCTGGAAACTGAACCCCCAAGAATATTATCCTTGTCAGTCATCAGGGAAGAATATAATCCTTCATCCACTTCTATGGAATTTAGTGTATCAATCTGTTTATCCCATAACCATTCATCACCAAATTCTGGGATTTCACATGTAAAGTAGTCCTTGTCTTCTTCAAAATGGATATCAACAAAGAAGTCTTTATCCCATTTCTTGAATTTCCAGTAATCGACCTCATACTGATAACCGTGATTACCCACACTATAACTACAGTTCATCTTCGTAATATAATCCAGCAGTGAAAGAGCCAGAATAACCTTCTGTGGATATCTCTGACTTTTATAACCTGTTCTTTTGATAAACTCCTCCTGATTATATTCACCAAAATAATTGGTGGAAAAGAAACAGTTTCCTATGATAAAGAAACTTCTCTTTAACTTATGGATGTAATCACTTCTTCCTTTCAACTGGTCTTCAAGATTTACTACCTCCTTACTCTTTGGAAACAACCTCTTTGAATGTGTCCTAAAGAGAACATCTCTATCCTCTTTATCCATCATACTTAAATGCTCTAACAAATCATTGAATTCATCTTCATAAATTTCAACTAATCTACTGTTCACTATCATAATTATAATTATTTTATATATTATCAATTATATGTTCCTCACTTCGTGAGGGATGAGTTGGTATTCCTCCGTTTCACTACGGAACACCAACATCATATATCAAGACATCATCACTGATTTCACATCAGTTCTTCTTCACTTGTCTTATATAAATATTTATATTTACATGTGATATGTCCCTATTATTCGCTCACTTGGTAAGGGAACTTTGATTTAAATATAACAAGCTCAAGGAAAATCATTTAGGAGACTGGATT
Source organism: Muribaculaceae bacterium (assembly GCA_022510385.1). GTDB lineage: Bacteria > Bacteroidota > Bacteroidia > Bacteroidales > Muribaculaceae > Lepagella. The sequence goes on from JAFLTQ010000020.1 coordinate 19,705, forward strand.
TTCACAAATCCAAAAGATAATTTATGAGATTTTTGTTTATCACCGTAGTTTCGTTCGTAGTTGATGAATACAAAAAAACAGATGGAAGTATTAAACCTCCATCTGCTTTTTAACCTGTTTTACTAAAATAATTTATATCTTTGGAATATCCACCACCTTAACTCGAATATCAAGAAACTTAGCCACCTTTTCAATTTCACTCTTTTTAACGTCGTTTGTAAGTTGGGCATATATGAACCAACCATCTACCTCTTTTTGCCATTCAACCTTTTTTCCTTTCTTAGACAAATCCAATCGTTTCTCTTTCCCAACCAAAGGATAACCACAATATGAAAAATCTTTATAGTGAGATACCCGTTCTAATCCCATATATTTTAAGGTTTCTACCATTGTTATAATTGCATTTTTCTCTATAATGGTTTTTCCCTCATCCAGAAAAATTACTTTGAAAGGAGTTGTATCACCTTTACCACTTCGTGTTATAGTGATATATTCATCTTCATCTATTTCTTCAGGTTCGGATATTTCTTCACTATCCTCATCATCCTTTTTCTCTATTCCTTCCCCTTCTTCTTCGATTTCCTCATCAGAAGTTTCTGGCTCATCTATTACTTCTGACTTAATCATGTCATCAAGAAAAAGAGGTTCATCTTCTAATCCACAGGAAAAGACAGCTTTTAATTCACCACCATCATATTTAAGTGATATAAGGACTTTTTCTGATAATTCTTTAACTGGTAGGTCTTTTGGTGCTATGGAAGAATACTTCTCGTTTAATTCTTTCAAATATGGAGTTTCCTTTTCCCTTATTTCCTGTTTTAGTTTTTCAGGAATTGGAGCTTCATAATCACGAAAGATTTTCCGCAGCTTATAGAGTTCTTCAAGTGTTGCCATAAATCATTTTTTGTGAAATGAGCAATTTTGACTAAAATTATAAAAGGTTTTTTATAAAGGACTTAAGTTTTAATTCTCTTGAATATCAGATTTATTATTAACATTTCTTTTTAGTATAATCCTGATAAACGCAGTAGGCCAATATGAAGTAGTTCCATTACTAAATTTAATTTTTTTATTATATCTATTAGCATAGATAAAGAAGCCTTTTTCGGTAATCTCTCTAATATAATTATCAAATTCAAAATTGACCATGGTTTGCCGTGCTGGTTCTAAATCTGAATATATATCACAGTAATCTGATAAAAGTTGCCATATAGAACCTAAAAATTCAGCTTCTTCCTTTGATGAAACAGGGTCATTTGATTTTTCTATTCCCTTTACTCCTTCCAATATTGAAAATAATTGAATACCTGTAGTTATCAAATAAAGTTCCTGAGGGTAGTTTGTTTCTGATAAATTTTCTTTAACCCATGCTTCATGCTCTCTCTTTATGTTTTTAAGTTTCTCTTTTGGATAAATTGAAATATTATTCAAATCGTCAATTTCTTTATGATGATTTCTACACAACAAAATCAAATTATTTTCATTGTCATAATCTTCTAAATTAGCTTCGAACCGAGGACCAGTTGGTTTACTACTTACGATATGGCATTCTTCTCCAATAATGTAATATTTATTTTCATTATTGGTATTAACCAATTCAGCTTTACAAATAGCACATCTATTACCTGATTTCCCCCACAGGTATTTCCTTGATTTTTCAGAAATAGCCATCCTTTATAAAATTTTAAATTCTTCTTTAGTTATTGTTATTTCTGGATCTATAAGTAAAATTTCTTCAAAAGATAATCCGTACATCTTATAAATGTATTTATCTATTTCTTTTTGAATAGATGGGTCAAATTGACCTATCTCTAATAATTTTTTAACAAGACATTCAACTTTTGGAACATATTTCTTATCAAATTTTGGCAATGGCAATTGTTCATATAAATATGTCTGAATTTCTGGAAAAGCCTCCTCTTTTTTAGTAGAAAATCGTTTTTTATAATAGAAATCTACTAATTTAGAATTTAACCACCCCAAAATGAAATCAGAAGAATATTCTATTCCGTCACTTAAAGAAATCCCATATATATTTTTATTAAATGCGAATGTCTTATCTTGTGGTGCTTTTGTGGCGGAAATGCAGCTATCAACTCTTCTTATATAAATCAATGGTTTATTAAAAAAGTCTTTTAGTCTTTTATGTTCTTTATGGTGAAGTGGTAAAAAGGTATTATCCCATTGTATAGAATATTTTGAAGTATCTAAACCTATAAGAGCAGGCATGCCAGATTGTTGTTCTCTTAAATATTTTTTACCGACTTCGGCTCCTCTTTTGGAGGAAGAAATCTCCCTTAAAAGTATATTATTGGATTTAATCTTATTCAACAAATTTATTAGTTTTTCATCAAGGCCCAAAACCATTTCATAGTTTTCATTTGAAAAGCTATAAGAGATAGAAAGTTTTGGAAGAGAAATAAAATCCTTTATGTCTTTTTGATATTTATAGATAGCAACATAATTTTGGTCTTGAGGTTCTATTGCGAAAATTGTAATAACATTTTCAGTAATTGCATCAAATGGATTACATAAAGTCAAAGAAAGAAGTTTTACTTTTGACATAAAAAATTTCCGTTGTTCTTTATCATCTTTATTGAGTAGATAAAATTTGGGAGTGATATAGCAGATAATGGATTGTTTTTTGGCAAAACCTTTTCCTGTTTTGCAAGAACACTCAAAGAACATCTTATAAAGGTCTGTATTCCATTTATATTGAGGCCAGTCACTTTTTTTTGAGACTACATAGGGAGGATTAGCGATAATAATATCAAATCCTTCCGTTGTACCAAACATCCATTGAGCGTCAAAGAAATTTGCATAATTATTTTGGTCAAACATATCCCATTTGGCCAATTTTACAGCTCCATCTTCATTTATCGCACCTAATTCTTTTAATTCATCTAAATAACCTTTTCTAATGTTTCTGATTTCCTCTCTTATCAACCGTTTTTGAGAATTATGTTTTGCAATAAATAGTTTATGATTAGCATTTTCTAATTGTTTTTTTAATGCAGAAATCGTAGAAGAACCAGTAAACAGATTATTCTCCTCAAGAGATAGCAAAGTATTTGCTGCTACAATCTTAGCTTCCAGATTTGGTAAAGGTCTAATACCAAAATTCGTATGAGGGTCATTAGTTGGATTTTGTTCTGCAACTAAAGAAATGAAAAATCTCAATTTACTTATTTGAGTAGCAATTGGTTGGATATCAACACCAAATATACAATTTTCAATTAAATATAATTTTCGTGCATAGTCAGGGTCATTGACAGTCCTATTAAAAGATTCTTCTATGTCTCTACGGCGAGTGGCTAATTCCTCTTTGTCTTTAATGTTTTCATATGCCTCGCGGTCTTTACCCAAAGCCAATTCTAATATAAATTCACGCCATATTTCATTGGTAGGGTCGAGTTTCCTTAAAGCATGAACCATCTGTTGAAGAATTCCCATAGGAAAGGCTCCTGAACCACATGCGGGATCTAAAACTTTACATTTGTGAAGTGCAGATATTAGAACTTTCCTTTCTTCTTCAGGAACCTCAAAAATATCATCAGAATAATTAAATAATTTCTTTATTGTTTCATTATTGATAGAGGGACATGCTCTTTTTAAGTATTCAATAAGGCTTTCATCAACCATATAATTAACAATATCACGTGGGGTATAGAAAGAACCTGTTTGTTTACGAGCAGAAGTTTTTGTTTCTGGATTATAAGATGCCAATAAGTTTTCAAAAGCTTTACCTAATAACTCAGGGTCAAGAGAAACCTCTTGGTCCAAAGGAGTATTTTCTTCTACTGTGAAATTATATCTTTGTAAAATTGGGATTAAACCACTAATTTTCTGATGTGTTTTAGTTTCATCATCATACCATATAGATAAGTCAATGTCTTTACCAACTTCTTCACCAAAAAAGAAATAATCAGGGAATGAAAGTTGTTTCCTTGCAACAGAATTTTCAGTAAAGCCGTCATAATACATACCGTATTCTGGGTCTTCTTTATCTTTATGGTCAAGACATTCAAATAATCCACCATTAAGAAATGGGACTGTTTTATTCGCTATTTCCAACAATTTATCTGCTCCACCTTCCTTGAATTCTGATTTATAACGTAGAAGATTATTGATATTGAAATCATCATTTTTACCTTGAAAAGTTCTTTCTTTTCTAAATCTTCTGTTTTCTTCATTACCACTTTCCTCATCCACTATTGGCCTATTTAGCATTGCAAAGAAAAGGTTCTGGAGAATTAACCTGTAATACTTACTTTCCTCTGGATTATAAAATATGGTGTCAGTGGAGTGTGGGTCAAAATTTTCAATGAAATTCTCTCGAATAGCATTTTCATCAAAGAATTCCTCTGGAATAAGTTTCTTTTGTTTAAGAAACCAAACGAAAATCAATCGGGTAATTAGACGAATAACAGCCTCATGGTTATATTTGGTATCATCTTCTGTTGTTTTGATGTCATTGGGAAACTTGACTTTGCCACTCCCAATAACCCATGCATACCATTCTGATAATTCAGTATAGAATTTCTTGGTAAGGAGTTCAGATGAGAATACATCCAACCAATGTTTATAAAGCTCATCAAAAGTAGGATAAGCCTTATCTCCAAGACTTTCAAGAATATCAAGATGTCCTCTGTGTGGGTGTTCCAGATTTATGTCCCTCAAAATGGAAACTTTTCCAAGTTTCTCCCCATCCCTCCAATTCTGGTTATATTCTAACCTTTCACATGTGGCCAATGAAAGTCTGTTTCCGTTCTTAACAAACAATATAACAGGTAATGAAGATGCCAGTCTGTTAAAACCGCGAGTTAAAATGGCAAGCTCATTTCTTGTCATCGTTTCCCCATGTTTAATATCCACAGCAAATACCATCATTGTCTGGTATTTCCCATCTATTGGTGCATCAAGGTCATATGTTGTCTGATGACCTTCCAATGTTTCTTCATCAATAGCTCCAATAAAGTAAGTTTCCTTTACTTTATCTACAACTTCAGAAAGTTGTTTAGGCATCTTTTGAGAAGTAGCCTCAACATAAAAGTTTCCAAAATCAATAGGAGTTTTACTTTGAGAAGAAAATTGGATATGAAGATGTTCCAGCATTTCTGCGGAAGCATCAAACAGGGGTTTTGTGATGAAGTCTTTAAGAACGGTTTTCATGGCTCATCAATTTTTATCAACGGTTACGTATTCCCAAACAATCAAATCGAAGTTTTCCATCTGAAATTTCTCATCAAGAGATGTATTGTTTTCAGATTTTGTTTTCTTGGCTGCCATCCCTTTGGGAGATTTCAATATATTAAGGATATTGGCCTCTGCTTTCTTTGGTGCCTGTATTTCCATCCATTCCTGCATGATGGCAGATAATTTCTTGAGCTTATCCCCGTCTCCTGTTTCAATCCATTCTGGCACAAATCTGTCGGATGTTTTATTTTGACGTAGGAATTCAAGGATTTCAGCTCTATTCAACTCTTTATAGATAGCAGACTTTGATTTATCAACTGGTTGACACATGAGATAAATCTCACGGTATGGTTTTGTAGAACCTTCCTCCCTGTGAGGATAACCCACAACACCAATCAGTGACTCACCCATGGTGTCAAATAGGTTATTGTCAAAAGAGAAACCAGAGAAAATACCGTTAGGCATTCTGCGGAACACCTCTTTATTTTTTTCAAAATAATCAATCAAGTCTTGGCGATACACCTCAAATGAAAAGTCCTTTAGTGAAAGGGTTCTGGGGGTTTCTATGTCTGAAATGGAATTATTTTGCAGTTCTTCAAGAAGTTTATCCGCATTATGGTCCTGAAGTGGATTATCTTCCACCATCTTTTTGAATTCATCATTCAGCTCTTGAGTTTCTGAACCTACCAATGTCATGGCCGCCATCCTGTTTTGGACACGAGTTTCTAAATGGAGATATTCTTCAAAACTCTTTGCAGGCCAAAAATTTACACTTCTGATTAGTTTATTTGGAGAACCAATACGGTCTATACGACCAAATCTCTGAATTAATCTGACGGGGTTCCAGTGTATATCATAATTAATCTGCATGTCTGCATCCTGTAAGTTCTGACCCTCTGAAAGACAATCTGTGGCAATCAGTATGTCAATAGGGTCATTTAACATGGCAGCATATTTTGGTTCATGTTTCAACACCAACGATTTCCATACATCATAAGGAACATCCCACTGTTGTTTCTCATCATTATAATATTTTTCCCTGTTGAGTTTTCCTTTTTCATACAGGTCTCTCCAATCAAGCTCCTTATATAACTTACTGTATGGGGCAAATCTTTGGAGAATGGAAAAATACCCATCGGAAGTCTGGCCTCCAGTTGAATAGGAAACAGAACCACTTGCGGAAGCAATATTTGAGAAACCTCTTTTTATAAGTTCATCAAAAATAAATTTGGCTGTGTCGGCATAAACTGTGAAGATGACAACCTTCTTATTGGGATTAAGTTGTTTCTCTTTTAGGATTTCTTCCAGTCGATCGAGCTTTACATCCTTTTCAATCTTGGCCTCATATTTCTTCTGGAAATCCAGTAATCCAAGATAAATTATGTTCAGTTTTTTGATGTCTGACTCAAGAGCCTTTTGGAAACCACCTATATTTTTCATTTCTGAAAGTTTGATGGTTCCTTTACGGAGTGCGAAAAATTCGTCATCATCAATATCCCCATCCTCTTCTTCACCGTCTAATGGTAATCTGGGAAGATTTGGGTCTGCTGTCTGATTGGCTCTAAATTTCTTTACCTTGTCCAGTGTATCCACATGTACATCCAGAACCTTTTTAACCGTGCTCATCAGTGAGAACCAAGAAGACTCAAGACGTTTCATAAAGAGAATGCCCATCATCTTTACCAAAAAACGCTCACGGTTCACTTCATCGTTCCATCCCTCTTTTGCCGCTGCTTTTTCTGATTTCTTTCTTGTTTCCTCCATAAAGAGACTGGGCTGATATGCAGCAAGGAATAAATCTTCAAAGGCACTGTAAATTTCTTCCGTTGTCTTGAAGTTTCCAAAATGGTCTACTCCTTGATAAACATTCAAAGGTTTCTCTTTTTCAGGGAAACCAAGGTTTTCACCCAATGTTTTCTCAATGAGTTTACGAGTTCTGGCTACAATAAGTTTGTCAGTGAGATTAAAGAATTTGGGTGGTAAGGTTTTTATAAAACCACCAATAGTTCTATTGGGGTCATCACACCACATCGTATATTTCCTTTGTGCATCTGCAAAAAGGTTTTTCAGCGATTCGACATTGAAATCTTCTTTGTTGAATGCTGCATCTTCACCCCTTCCTATTAAATTAAACTGACCTTTTACATCATTTAGACCAGTATTGATAGGGGTTGCTGATAACATTAGAACCTTCACATCCCTGTGTTCCTGTCCCTGTTGATTTTGAATTAAAGTTGTCAGCAGGTCTTGATAACGGGATGATTTTTCATTTCTCAAATTATGGCTCTCATCAATGACCAATAGGACTTTATTCCTTTTCTGCAACCAAGATAATTTTGCATCATCATACCTGTATTCCAATCTTTCATTTTGAAAATCTGTATGAAACCTTACAATGTAATCAAATTCATCACTTTCAAAACGTGAATTGTGTCGGCGAAGATATTGTGTCCAGTTGTGTTCAAGTTTCTTTGGACTTATTAGGACTGTGGTATAATTCTGTGTCTGGAAATATTTGATTACTGCCAGAGCTGAAAAAGTTTTACCCAGACCTACGGCATCAGCGAGAATTGCTCCATTATACTTACGGAGCATCTTGATAAGAGAGATAACACCTTTCTGCTGATAATTAAAAAGAGTTTTCCAAATTGTACTGGTCTGAAGTAATGACATGTCCTGCCTGTGCTCGATTGAACCGTCAAGGTCTATATCAGAATTGAAGAGCTCAAACAGGATTTTATAGTAAATTTCTTCTGGTGTATACTTACGATAGAAATCGTCAATCTGTCTGATGAAAAATTCTTTTACTGAAATTCTTTCTCCTTTTGGTTTCTTTTTATCCACAGGCAAAGTTTCTGAAGCTATATTCCATACTTCATTAAACCAGTTGGTGAGTTCTCTGTAATCAGCATCTGAACTGTCTGCGGTCTTACCCATGGTCAGTTCCACATTGGAAGATGGTCTTAATCCTAAACCTGAATCGGTCAGATTACTGCTTCCAGATAAAAAGAAACTTTTTTTCTGGCGGTCTGCTGGTGCATAAAGATAAACTTTTGCATGGCAGAATGCGTTTGTGATGGCTCTGCATTTAACAGTTTCTCTCATCAGGAAAGCCTTTGCATCGTGAACATATTGTTCCAGATTTAATGTTGTTCCTATGCCTTCATCACCACGAAGCAAATCAATGATATGTTTCTCATCATTATTATCTTTCAGGAGCTCTGATGATAACAATCTATATTCCACCTGTTCTGGAATTTCATTATAGAGTATGCTTAAAGCTCTTAAAGTGAAATACCCAGTCACAATGTCAAACTTACCTTGTTGCAAAGGGATGGCGGCATAATTCTTAATAAAATCCCATACGGTGACAATATTAAGACCATCGCCATATCTATCCTTTTTATTGTCAATCAGCATGATAATAAAACAGAAACTTCCTCATAGGGCTGACAGGTGACCAAACCTTTGTTTCCCACAAGGAAGTTTCTTTAATATGATGAATATAAGTTTTACTTACATTGATTGGTCAAGGTCAGCTTGATTTGCTATGAAATGCAAAAATAATTAAAAATTGGCAACCATGACGAATAACGGGAACGGAACATATTTCATATCTTTTTCTCCCTTCTTTAATTTAATAAAAAACCACAGAAAGGAAACATGTTCCCTCCTGTGGCATGAAAAATTTATTAAGTAGTGAAGATTAATCCTTCTTTGTTTTCAGAAACTCTGTAAAGCCCAAGCATCTTTCACTTTCTGACAATGGCCTGAAATCAAAAGGTTTCCCATCCGTATTTCCAATTTCTATTTTATCATACTTGGCTTTCAGCTCCGCCTCGTTGACAAAATCCTCCCTTGATAAAAAATTATGTGTCGAACAGGTTTCCCTTTCATCCACGGGAATTTTATATCCCTCTTTTATATACTCTCTTTTAAGTCTTTCGTTCTTTACGAAATCTTCTCTATCCGTAATATTCTTCATTGTTTCACTCAATTTTCTCATCTTCACTGATTTTAGTTATTTCTTTGTAATATCGTTGTATAAGTTCTCGGCTTATAACTAAACAGGGGTCATCCTTATCCAATTCACCTTCACGGATTTCAATCGGGAAACTAAATTCCATTGTCTCCCATCCCACAGCCCCCTTCAATAAATTGCTTACCAGCATTATTAGGGAGACATCTTCAACAAACGACATTTTCTTGCTTGGTGTTATCCATGTGTTCTTACCGATCGTGCCACCGTTTCTTTCCCAGTAATCAGCGGCAGTAAGATAGCCTATGAAAATTGAAATGTCATTCCCATTTTCTGTGTTTATCCTTTCTTTCTCACTATTGTATGCCAGACCGTAAATAAGTCTTGACTGGACAACCAGCGGTCTCTCAAATATTATAAGAGCGTTTTTAACAGTTAAATCATTGTTCATCTTCACTAACTTATGTTATATGTATTATTTATGGTTTTATTCTTCTTCAATAAACTCATCTTCGTCAGCGTCATCAATTCCTCCAAAGTAAGACTGGACATTCGATGGCATGTTCACCCCTCTCTTTTCAGCGATAAAATTTTCAAATGACAAAACAAAACCGCCATAATTGGAAACTTTCCCTGTTTCACTTTTCATACTGCTTTCTTGTCTCTCATCTGAAATTTCTTCCAGATTTAACACGTTTCTCAACTGTCTTTCCAATCCTTCCATTACGGTTGCCTTGTCTGGTGAACTTGGCAGGTCAGTCTGAATGTCAATCTCATCACCATCCTTATATTCATCTGAATAGGGACCTAAGCCGTTAAACTGGTCCATGTTGCTTATTATGTCAGTCAATTTTCTCATTTCTCTTTTCGTTCATTAATGTATCAAATGACATGATTTCATATCCGTATCTCTCGATAAAACTTTCTGAAATCACAAATTCTCTTTCTGTTTCACTCTCCTTTATATCGGCAAAAGGCTCTATGAATTCCTTTATTCTATATCCCATCAATTGTTCTTTCATCAACCTGTAAATTAAATTCTTTTGTTCCAGTTTAAGGTTGATGGAGTTTCCGTTGCTTAACACCCACATTTCAGGTGCGAGTTTCCCTTGATTTTCCTGAACTTTCTCACATCCCATAAGGTAGGCCAAGAAACGGTTAAGTTCCCATTGCCATAAATCGTCATGGTGTTTCTGTTCCTTGTTAAACAGGAGGCCGTAAATGAAAATTGGTTTCTGCTCATCATCCAGAATTTTTATTGCACTGTCAAAAATTACCAGACCATCATAGCTGGCCTCATTGGGGATTATTTTCTCCCTGTCTTTCTTCTTCACCATCTTAATTAATTTTTTATAAAGTATTTATGGTGAACATGTGAATGTCAAAATAATATGGCGAGATTATTATGACACACTTGACTGCCACGACTACGGTCGTACGAAATCCATTAAATCAGATATCTGACAGGGAGTATTCATAAATAATTATGTGAGGTTAAGACTTCATATACATTCTTTAAATTTTAGTATCATATTTAATAAGTTGCCTCTGGTTTTCTGGGAAGAAAGCCAGAGGTTTTTTATGACCTTACCACAAATGCTAAAAATGGCAAAAAGTGTCTGATTATCTTTAAATTACCTTGGTGGGCAATTTTATTGCCATTACTTTAGCATCAGAATAATCTTACAAGATTAAAGCAATAAAACCCACGGATATGAAAACAGAAGAAATAAAAAAAGAAACTGAAAAATGGAATGAGAGACATTTCCAACTGTGTCTGGCCATCATCGCCAGAACGGAAACTGATATGTACGGACATACAAAATCTCTGGACTTTCAGGACATCATCAGCAAGGCTGACAGGATGGTTTCCCTTTTACAGCAAAGGGAGAAAAAAACAAACGGTGAATTATGAAAACATGGGTTGTATGGGTACTCCTGATTGTAGGAGTTTCCGTAATTATTCTATTTGGATACTGGCTAACCACAGTATTGTCCATTTGGACTTCAATATACCTGACCACTTTTTTGAATTTCATTGTTTCAGTTTATCTGGCATATCAAGAATATAAATGATTACGGTCTTACGAAAATCCAGACCTAAAGTATCAAAATAAAGAAAAGGGTCAAAAGTATCAATTTAATCTTATCAAACCACCTTTTGACACTTTAACGGAACTATCAAAATAATATAAATGATTAAAACGACAGAAATGGAAACAAAAACAAAAGTCTGCATATACGCCAGAGTCAGTACATCAAAACAGGATTATGACCATCAGCTTCTCTCATTGAGAAATTTTGCCAAAAAGAATGGTTATCATGTGGTAAAGGAATTTACGGAAAAGATTTCAGGAGCCAAGAAGATATATGACCGTATCGCCTTGACGGAGCTGATGGAATTTGTCAGAGAGAACAAGGTTGACAAGATTTTGATATTTGAATGTTCAAGGTTGTCCAGACGAGCCAGCGACTTCCTTAACATTATAGAGGAGCTGAACGAACTGGGAGTTTCCCTTTATATCTTACAGAATGGATTAGAAACTTTACTCGTTGATGGCTCCGTGAATCCCATTGCAAGTCTTGTCTGCGGAATAATCGCCCAATTCAACTCAATGGAAAGAACTCTTATCAGGTCTCGCATGGAGGCAGGATATCAGTCCTATCGAGCGAAAGGCGGAGTGGTAGGCCGTAAGGTCAACTGGCGGAAAGATGACAAGACCTACAGGAAACAATATTTCAAGGAGATTGACCTTTTGTCTCATCATGTTTCCCTTAAAGACTGTCAGAAAATCACAGGTACAAGTATCAATACATTGCGGAAAATAAAGGAAAGGTATGTGGGGTAAAATAGGGTTGAATTGCTAAACAACGCTAAATAACGCTAAAATTCCAAGATTTACTCCAACTGTGGTTATGTTTAAGATGTGAGGTTTTCAAAAAAGATATTCAATGGGAAAAGAGAAACATGTTTGATGTGGATATAAGATTACCCAATATTGGCTCTTCACAATAAATTTTTGAAAATCCACCAATTTTGTACCGTGAATGAAAAAATAATTTATAAACAATTATAGATATGAACCAAAATAATTATTCAAATCAGACCCTCCTTAATAATGAATGGGGTGATGTCATGGAAGGACTCAAGTATTTTGTGAAGTCCATAGTGAAACAATCAATGGAAGAAGTAATCCAAGACAAGATGTATGAGAACGTGGTATTTGACCAGAACCTGACAACAAGACAACTCTGTGAGAGATGGAACATTTCTGACACTACTCTTTTGACATGGGAGAAAAGAGGTGTGATTTCACCAATCCAGACAGGTGGTAGAAAGAAACTCTATTCACTCAAGGATGTGAGAGAAGCTGAAGTTAATGGGTACATTAAAAATGTAGCGTGATGTTGGAATTACATGTCAGAACTAAAAGTAAAGAGGGGAATACCCCTCTTTATATTAGATTGAGAGTTGAAGGCAAGTTAATCTGGGTAAATCTTCAACTTCAAGTGAATATAAAGGAATGGAATGAAGTTTCTCTTTCAGAAAAGAAACTGTCGAATTTTCTTGACAGGAAGGGATATAGTAAGAAAATTTCTGAAATAGAATTTGGAATTAAAGAGTTGAGAACTCGTCATAGACTAACCAAGGAGAGTTTGGAAACTGTAATCAAGAATGTAGTGTTGGCAGAAATCAGGGACCAGTTTCTCAAGGACGAAGAATTGGAACAGAAACTATTGGAACGTAAAAGAAAAGATGTCAAGACTTTTGTCAAAAACTACATTGATGGTATTTCTAATGGAGAAATCCTTACTACCAAAGGGAAAAAGTATGCTGATAACAGTATTAAGATTTGGAAACAATTTAGGAGATTATTTCTCGAATGTTATAAGAATAAGTCATTCACATGGGAAGAAATCACTCAATCTCTTATTCATCAATTTCTTAATTATCTTGATAAAAATGGATATATGGGTGAAACCAAGAACCGTTATATTGGTGCATACCGAACAATTATTTCTGTTTCTGAAAAACAGAAACTCCATAATAATGGTATCGCCAGAAAATGGCTGGCTGCTCCCAAAGTGGAAGATGATGAAAGAAGAACCTTGATTTATCTGACTAAAGAAGAATTAAAGGCCCTATATGATATGCCACTGTCTGGAATGAAAGAAAGGGTAAGGGATTTATTTCTGATTGGTTGTTATACTGCCATGAGATATGATGAGTTCAGTAAGATAGAGAAAGGATGTATTGGATTTACTCCTAATGGATTAAAAGTTATAAGAATTAAACAAGGTAAGGTCAATAATAGGGTTGTAATTCCTATTGTTGGTGATGAGTTGGAAACTTTGTTGAAGAAATATGATTACACTGTACCAGAGGTGTGTGAACAGATAATCAACAGATATATTAAAAAGATTTGTAAAGAATTATCAGGAATAGTCCCAAGTTTATCTGTAAAGATGAGAACACTCCTTACAAAGACAGAGAGAAAAGCTTTAGAGACAGGTAAGATGAAATTTGAATTTGATGAAGAAGGTTATGTTATAAGACCCCGTTGGGAACTAATCTTTTGTCATACTGCGAGAAGAACTGCTATTACGAATATGTATTTGAGTGGTAAGTATACGAATATACGGCAAATTATGAGTATCAGCGGTCATAAGAAAGAGGAAACTTTTATGAAGTATGTGAGGTTATCTCTGGATGAACAGGCGGATGAAATAGCAAATATTGCGGCAGATGGATTATTCTAATCAGTAAAAAAGGAAAACTCTAATAAGTGGGTGTCTGACTAAAATTTAGTTGGACACCTTTTGTTTTAGCTAAATAGTTGATTTAAGGATGAATAAATATGTTAGTCCTTAATAAAGTTTCCTTTTTTGAGAGTATGTGAAATGAGCTAACTCGCTGAGCTTGAATTCCGTACGAAATTGAAGGTGAGACCAAATGAGACCAACCTTCGGGGGTTGATAAAATGAAAGAGAGATAAATTACTGAATTTTAGTAAGTTATCTCTCTAATTTTGTGCCCTAAGCCGGGATCGAACCGGCACGGGTTTAACCCCATTGGTGTTTGAGACCAACGCGTCTACCAATTCCGCCATCAGGGCAATGCGAAATTTCGCTAACGCAATGGCAAATTTAGAGATTTTTATCGAATCTCACAATTATTGGGAAAAGTTTTTATTGGTAGTGAATGGTTTTTAGGTGTTTTGAAGAGTCCAAGAGCAACTCCAATTTCAATAAAATGAAGAATCCAAAGTCAACCTCTATTTCAACAGTGCAAATACAAATTTTAATAAAGTGATGGAGCCAAAGGCAACTCTATTTCAACAGTGCAAATACAATTTTTAATAAAGTGAAGAATCCCAAGAGCAACTCCAATTTTAATGAAAATCTCTGATTAATTCTTACGAGGAAATAGAGAATCTTAGATTTTTTCACAAAAATAATTTGTAGCAGAAAAACTAATGAGCCGGCTCAACCCCTTGAACCGGCTCATCTAAACTCATATAACAGATGATTGAGTCTTCAGTTATAATTTGTTAAAACATCTCTAAGAGTCGCTTTATTCTTCGATTTCAATGTCTTCCTCAAAGAAATCATCCGTGTCTTCCACTCCCATAGAAGTGAAATCCTCTTCATCGGCTGCGTATTCTTCCGCAGATTTCTTTGTAGGTTTTACGCCGGCAAAGTTCCCCTTTTTCTCAGCCTCGTTGCTCTCTGCAATTGCCTCACGCACTTTCCCTTCGAGTTCCTCCATCAGTTCAGGATTATCATTGAGGATCTTCCTGACACCCTCTTTCCCTTGTCCGATTTTTGAATCTCCATAGGAAAACCATGCACCGCTCTTTTTAATAACTCCAAGTTCCACGCCATATTCGATAATCTCACCGGCCTTGGATATTCCTTCTCCAAACATGATGTCAAATTCAGCCTTCTTAAAAGGAGGTGCAACTTTATTTTTAACCACCTTTACCTTAGCTATTCTTCCAAGAGGTTTATCATCTGAATCTTTGATCATTGAAGAAGGAGCGATCTCAATTCTAACAGTAGAATAGAATTTGAGCGCATTACCACCCGTTGTGGTTTGAGCCGGCCCATACATATTGCCGATTTTCTCACGTGTCTGATTGATGAAAATACAGCAAGTGCGGGTTCTTGATATAGCACCGGTGAGTTTTCTCATTGCCTGGCTCATAAGTCGTGCCTGAAGGCCAACATTCTTGTCGCCCATTTCGCCTTCTATTTCGGCTTTAGGAGTCAGAGCAGCCACAGAGTCGATAACGAGAACGTCGACTGCACCTGAATTTATGAGCTGTTCGGCAATTTCGAGAGCCTGTTCCCCATTATCCGGTTGAGCAATCCATAGATTATTCACATCTACTCCCAATTGTTCAGCATAGAAACGGTCGAATGCATGTTCAGCATCAATTATAGCGCAGACACCACCCTGTTTTTGAGCTTCCGCGATAATATGAATAGCAAGGGTTGTTTTACCGGAAGATTCAGCACCGAAAATTTCGGTGATCCTTCCTCTTGGTACGCCGCCTACCCCTAAAGCAACATCAAGGCCAATAGAGCCGGTAGAGATTGTTTCTATATCCTGTATTGCGTTGTCACCAAGACGCATGATTGTGCCGGTGCCAAAGTCTTTTTCAAGGTGAGCAAGCGCCACTTCGAGAGCTTTTTTCTTTTCATCAACGTCACTTATTCTCACTGCTTTTTTAGCAGCTGTGGGTTTCTTTTTTGCCATATTTTAATTGCGTTATTTGTTATTCGATATTTTATTTCTGCAAAATTAGTAAGGAATTTACCTCATCTCCTAATTTTTTAAGGAATATATTAAGTTTCAATCAATTAAATAATCTTAAACGGAAAGGTCTCACTGCAAATATTTTGCAGTGAGACCCTGCTTTATCTTTGATATTATTGGTCGCCCAAATCAGGCATCAATATTTGCATAAGTGGCATGTGTTTCTATAAACTCACGTCTCGGCCCCACTTCTTCGCCCATCAGAATCGAGAAAGTTCTGTCTGCTTCAGCAGCATTGACAAGGTTCACCTGCTTCAACATTCGGTTTTCCGGATCCATTGTAGTTTCCCATAGCTGTTCGGGATTCATCTCTCCAAGACCTTTATATCTTTGGAGAGTCATTTTATCGCGATTTCCGTCGCAATAAGTGTCTACAAAACGTTGCACCTGTTGCTCATCCCATGCATATTCCTGGATCTTTTTCTGGCCCTTTGTGCTGCATTTATACAAAGGAGGAGTAGCAATATAAAGATAGCCGTTATCGATAATCGGGCGTATTTTACGATAGAAGAAAGTCATCAGAAGAGTCGCGATGTGAGCGCCATCGACATCGGCATCAGTCATAATTATTATTTTATGATACCTGAGTTTCGACATATTCGGCTCTTTTGAATCCTCTTCAGTCCCGATAGTCACTCCCAACGCTTTAAACATATTTACAATTTCCTCGCTATCGAAAACTTTATGGTCGAGCGCTTTCTCAACGTTTAGAATTTTACCTCTAAGAGGCAAGATCGCCTGGAAATTCGGATTGCGACCCTGCTTAGCGCTACCTCCTGCGGAATCTCCCTCGACAAGGAAGAGTTCGCAAGCTGCGGCATCACGACTTTGGCAGTCTGCCAATTTTCCGGGGAGACCGCCACCGCCCAAGGGAGATTTTCTTTGCACTTTAAGACGAGCCTTTTGCATTTCCTGACGGACAGTAGCAGCAAGGATCACCTTATCTACAATTGCACGCGCCTGCTTGGGATGCTCCTCAAGATAATATTTCAGAGCCTCTGAGACTGCAGTCTGAACAACGCCTGACACTTCATTATTCCCTAATTTGGTTTTTGTCTGACCTTCAAATTGTGGTTCAGCCACCTTCACCGACACAACTGCTGTGAGACCGTCACGGAAATCCTCTTTAGAGAGCTCCACTTTCATTTTCTCAAGCATATGGTTGTCTTCGGCATACTTTTTCAATGTGGTGGTAAGGCCGCGTCGGAAACCGGTCAGATGGGTTCCTCCTTCTATTGTATTGATATTATTAACAAAGGAGAAGATATTTTCTGAAAATGATGTATTATATGTAAGGGCAACCTCAACAGGAACTCCATTTTTCTCCGTGTTGAGATGGATAATATCTTCGATGAGTGGTTGCTTTCCCTGATCGATATATTTTACGAACTCTTTCAAACCTTCTTGACTGCGGAAAACTTCCTTTCTGTAATTACCCTCTTCATCCATTTCCCGAAGATCAGTGAGGGTCAAAGTAATTCCGGCATTAAGGTATGAAAGGTCTCTCAACCTGTTGGCAAGAGTTTCATAGTCATATATGGTTTCAGTGAAAATAGAGGCATCCGGGTGGAAGATAACGGTTGTGCCTGTATGGTCGGTTTCACCGACAACTTCCACTTCAGTTGTAGGTTTTCCGTAGGCATATTCCTGACGATGAATCTTTCCCTCTCTATGGATTTCAGCACAAAGATAATCGCTTAGAGCATTCACACAGCTCACGCCCACGCCGTGGAGACCTCCTGAAACCTTATATGTCCCTTTATCGAATTTTCCGCCGGCATGTAGCACTGTCAAAACTACTTCAAGGGCTGATTTATTCATTTTTTCGTGCATGTCTACGGGGATACCGCGTCCATTATCCACAACCATAATAGAGTTGTCTTCACGAATTGTGACATCTACCCTATCGGCAAATCCTGCCAAAGCTTCATCTATCGAGTTGTCTACAACCTCATAAACAAGATGATGCAAGCCTCTTCCGGAGATGTCGCCAATATACATGGCGGGTCGTTTCCTGACTGCTTCGAGGCCCTCGAGCACTTGTATGTTTTCTGCTCCGTAATTATTTTCCTGTTCGAGGTCTTGATATTCCAAATCTTCTACCATTGATATCTATTTGTTGTATTTATAATGCTTTCTTATAGAAAAAGCGAGTCTTCTTCGATACTACAAAATTAATGAAAATCAACCTCAGGGCAAAATCAAATAAACGGATAATCAAAAAAAGTATTAATTTTGCGCGTGTCTAACAGCCCCAATCTAACAGTAAGGAATATATGAAAAATCTTGTGATAGTGGAGTCGCCGGCAAAAGCCAAGACAATAGAAAAGTTTCTCGGCAAGGATTTTACAGTGATGTCAAGCTATGGCCATATCAGAGATTTACGCAAGCATGGCATGAGCATAGACGTGGAGGATGGTTTCCGGCCTGATTATGAAATACCGCAAGACAAGCGTGAGTTAGTCAAGAATTTGCGTAAGGCAGCTAAAGAGGCTGAAACAATCTGGCTTGCTTCAGATGAAGACCGTGAGGGAGAGGCTATCGCCTGGCATCTTGCCGAAGTGCTTGGGCTCGACCCGTTGACTACACATCGCATCGTGTTTCATGAGATAACCAAACCGGCCATCCAAGATGCCATATCTAATCCGCGTCATATCGACTTGAACCGTGTCAATGCCCAACAGGCCCGAAGGATACTCGACCGCATAGTCGGGTTCGAGCTCTCCCCTGTGTTGTGGCGAAAAATTATGCCGTCCCTATCGGCAGGGCGTGTGCAGAGTGTGGCGTTAAGGCTTATTTGTGAACGTGAAAAGGAAATCAACAGCTTCATTCCTGAATCTTTCTATAAAATCACTGCTCAACTTCAGGCTCCCGATTCTCAATATTTCAAGGCCGAAGTCACGGAAAAAATAGAGGATAGAGACTATGTGATCCGGTATTTGGAAGCTTGTAAAGATGCCTCATTCAAAATAGAGGATGTCAATGTCAGGCCGCATCACCGTTCCCCATTCCCTCCCTTCACAACCTCAACCCTGCAACAAGAGGCTGCCAGAAAGTTAGGTTTCTCCGTTAGCCGCACTATGAGTATTGCCCAAAGACTTTATGAGGGGGGAAAAATCACTTATATGCGAACCGACTCCACAAATCTCTCCGACCTTGCCATTGGATCTATAAAAAAATATGTCACAGAAAACTTAGGTTCTCAATATCTGAAGGTCAGGAAATATCATACACAAAGCAAAGGCGCACAGGAGGCTCACGAGGCTATTCGACCCACATATATAAATGACGCAACGATCGAGGGAAGCCAGGAAGAAAAGAAATTGTATGATCTAATATGGCGTCGCACCGTTGCATCCCAAATGGCAGAAGCGGAAACCCAGAAAACCACTATTGTTGTCAACATAATTGGGGGCTCTAATGAGAAATTACATCCTCTCAAGGCTGAAGGGGAAGTAATCCTATTTGACGGGTTCCTGAAAGTCTATCGTACTGAAAACGCACTTCAACAGGAATTCACCGAGCTACCCCCGATGAAAACGGGAGATGAAGTCGGTCTTAAAGATATGGTGGCCTCACAAAGATTCAGCCAACCGCCCTCCCGTTATTCAGAGGCCTCTTTGGTGAAGAAAATGGAGGAGCTTGGAATCGGAAGACCTTCAACCTACTCTCCTACGATTTCTACGATCCAACAGCGCGACTATGTGAGACGTGGTGAAAACGAAGGTGTGAAAAGAGAATTTGAAACTATCACACTCTCAAAAGGGAAAATCACTGAAAAAATTCAGACTGAGAACACCGGCAGCGATAAAGGCAAACTTGTGCCAACCGACATCGGCATGGTTGTCAATGACTTCCTCACGACAGAATTTCCTGAAATTCTCGATTATAATTTCACCGCTAAGGTAGAGGAGAAATTCGACGATATTGCAGAAGGCAAGTTAGAATGGCAAAAGGAGATTTCAGATTTTTATGGAGATTTTCATCCCGGCATTGAACAGATAAACGCAAAGAGAGCTGAACATAAGATAGGAGAACGCCTTATCGGGACACATCCGGCGACCGGCAAACCCGTGTATGTAAAAATCGGTAGGTATGGCCCCGTTGTCCAGATAGGTGACACCAATTCCGAAGAGAAACCCCAATTTGCGAGCCTTCATAGCGGACAAAGCATCACATCCCTGACCTTGGAAGATGCCTTGAAACTCTTCGAGTTGCCACGTAAGATTGGAGAAATAGATGGTCAGGAAGTGACAGCTGCCGTAGGTAGATTCGGTCCATATGTTAAATACGGTTCACTTTTCGTCTCCATTCCCAAAGAGTTAGATCCCCTCACCATCTCATTGGAAGAAGCGGCCACTCTGATAAACAACAAACAGCAGGCAGAGGCCAACAAACTGATCAAGTCTTTCCCCGAAATGCCCGGACTTGAAGTTTTAAACGGACGCTACGGCCCCTATCTGGCTTATAAGGCAGAAGGTGAACGGAAAGCAAAGAACTATAAAATTCCTAAAAAAATAAAGCCGGAAGAGCTCACGTTAGAAGATGCAAAGAAATTGATGGAAGAACAGGCCGAGACAGCGAATAAAGGAGCTAAAAGCAGTAATAAAAGAGCAAAAGTTGCATCAAGGACGGCAAAAAAATGATAAAAGAGCGAGAAATTGAAGAAAAAATCAAATTCATTAACATTTTCCTTTTTAAATAATATAATTTTAACTAATTTTGTTTCAACTTTTGAAAAATCTATAAAATATCAATAAACGAATACTTAAAATTTAAAGATACTATGACAAAAGCAGAAGTATGTGCAGAAATTGCGAGAACAACCGGTATGGACAAAAACTCTGTTCTCGAGGTAGTTGAAAAATTTATGGAAGTTGTAAAAGACTCCCTATCGCATGGCGAGAATGTCTATCTTCGTGGATTCGGCTCTTTCATTGTAAAGACTCGCGCAGAAAAGACAGCCCGCAATATTTCTAAGAATACGGCAATTCGCATTCCGGAACATAAGATTCCCGCTTTCAAACCTGCCAATACATTCAAAGAGGATGTTGCAAAAGGTTAAAAATTAAAGAATGTGAACTTTTTTCCGATCCCAGTGGTTATAGAGATATAATTTAAAAAAAAAATTAGAATTATGGAAAAGAACTGCTGTTGCAAAAGAAAACATTCTTACCACTTTCATGTGACTCAAGTGGAGGATGAAAAGATTAAAGACGTATTCGGCTTTAACTTTGGAGGCCACCATGACCTCAAAAAGATGGTTGAAGATGTAGTTGCAAAAGGAACTATGACTGAAAAGCATGCTAAGGAGCTTGTTTGCGGTCTGCGTCTTCTGCATCATGTTTTGAAAAAATATCCCGGTAATCCGATTTTCCAAAGCGTTATGCCGGCATTGGAAGACTTCAAACATGCTTTGCGCAATGAATTTTGCCCATGTGAAAACAAGTAATCACCATTAAAAAGAAAAAAGTCATGTGCGAAGATAAAGGTAAAGTAAAGAAATCTTATCATTTTCAGGTTGCTGAAGTGGTAGATAATAAGGTGAAAGATGTTTTCAATTTCAATTTTGGAGGACATCATGACCTTGCAGAGATCGTTGAAAAGGCAGTAGCTGTAGGTAACATTACAGAAAAGCATGCCAAACAGCTTGTTTGCGGTGTGCGTCTGCTCCACCATGCCATGAAAAAGTATCCCGAAAACGAAGCAATCAAAGCATTTGCTCCGAAATTTAAAGAGTTCAAGGATGCTCTCAAGGCTCAGGCCAACGGTAAGTAAATAATTATTAACACAATATCGACATCCGGGAATTTAAAACATTCCCGGATGTTTTTTATCCCGTTATCCCTACTTTAATAAAAGACTCTTTAAGGAGTTAGATTCACCAAAAAAGCAAATTGTGAAATATTGTTAATTAAAGTTGTGAGGGTTGAAAATAAGATGGTTAATAAGATTAATTAGGTAAATTAGAGGAATAAAAGGGGCATTTCTGCGTTTAGAGAAAAGAAAAAAGCGAATATATCTGCTCTTTGGATTGCAGAATGAAACCGTAAACTATAAAAAGATTTCGCTAAGATTATCAACTTAGCAAAACAAATAAAAAAATGAAATATATCATCCCACTGTTCGTAGCCTTTACCCTGATGAGTTTTGGGAAGGCAGAAGCGCAGGTGCCGACATCAAAGGAGGTGCATAAGGAAATGCATTCCCGCTTGCTGGCAAATGCCAAGAGCAGCATCGACAAGAGTGTGATCCGGGATTATATAAAGGGAGAATTAGAAGCGAGGGAAGAAATAGACCCTATGTATGAAGGTCTCTCGGAAGAGAGTGTAACTTTAATAAAAGACTTGCTGGCAGAGGCTCGGACCCACACCGGAAAACGTTACCGTTATGGTGCAAAAGGTCCGAACAATTTTGATTGTTCCGGATTCACAGGGTATGTCTTTAATCAATTCGGCTATAAACTCAATGCCTCATCTCGTGGCCAATATTCTGATGGAGAGAAAGTGGAATCAGGTATTCTGCGCCCCGGAGATTTGGTGTTTTTCAGTAGTCCCAGAAGTAAGGGAGGCGTTGGCCATGTGGGGATTGTTGTGGATGCAGACAATGAAAACCACACTTTCAATTTCATACATGCAGCAATAGGGGGCGGTATTGAGATTCAAAAGAGCACATCTCCCTATTATCTGAAAAGATATATCGGAGCTCGACGCATCATCACAGAATAAAGAGACTTCTTTTTATTTGATAATCAACAACTTTCGATCCTCTCCGACTTTTTTAACTTTAATACGGGGAAAAGATTTCGGGGTTCAGATTACAGTGAGAACCCGCTCAAGAAGGTTACGTGTCGTATCTCCAAATTTCACTTTATAAGACTTTGAAGAGGCATCATAGGCTTCAATAACCCCTTCACCGAAGATTTTATGGGCAACCCTGGTTCCTATCGGGAGCCTTTTTTCGGCAATATCTCCCAATTCTTCATTTAGTCTTGCAACCATATTTTTCGTACCCTCCAGGAGCGCGGGATCCAAAACTCCCTCAACTTTTAGCATCCACTCCGGGATTTCCGAGAAAAAACGCGAAGGATATTTCATAGCCCCCGTATCATTCATATACCCCTCGGACTCACAAAGCCAGAGCATATTTTCAGCTCGCGTCACGGCCACATACATCAGTCTTCTTTCCTCCTCCTCTCCATCGTTGCGACGTTCACGAATGCTTCGATGATTTGGGAAAATCCCTTCTGTGAGCCCGATAACAAAAACCTCCGGGAATTCAAGACCTTTAGATTGATGTATAGTCATAAGTCTGACCTTCTCTGAATCGAGAGTGCGGTCTACATTTGTGTATAAGGCAATCTCCTGAAGATAAGAAATCAGGTCGGCATCACCTTCGTCGATTCTGCCGGCTTCAAACTCCTTCATGGAATTTATTAATTCTGAGACATTTTCGAGTCTCTCCTCTTCATGGTCGTTTCTCAAAAGATCACTGAGGCCGCTCTCTTGAAGAATCCAGTCGGCCAGATCTGAAACGCTCATAAGATTGAGTCGTTCGCGTGCTCCATCAACAAGATTTAAGAAATCCACCAGACTTTTTTTGTCGAATGGCTTTTCGCCTATATGTTTTCTAAGGGTAGTGAGGAGAGGCAGTTGCTCTTCATCTGCCAATTGTCTGAGACGTTTGTAAGAGGTGTCGCCAAATTTACGTGCCGGCAGATTGATGATTCTTCTGAATGCCAAATCATCCTCTTCTGTGGCCACGAGCTTCATATAAGCCAACACATCCTTAATCTCCTTACGTTCAAAAAACCTGACCCCTCCCCACACGGTGTATGGGAGTTTATGTTTCAGGAGAGCCTGTTCCACATGCCTTGAAAGGAAAGAGCTTCGGAAAAGAATCGCAAAATGATTGGGAGACATTCCGGCTTTTATACCCTCTTCAATACGATTGGCGATAAAATCAGCTTCCTCCTTGTCGGATTTAGAATGGAGATGCACCGGTTGACGCTCATTAAGCCTTATTGTGAAAAGCTCTTTCGGAACCCTGTTTTTATTGTTTTGAATAATGCGGTTAGCGACATCGAGGATATCAGGGGTGGAGCGATAATTCCTGGCAAGGATAACATCCGTTTTAGCCTTGAAATCGACAAAAATTTTGGGATTTGCTCCCCTCCATTCATAAATTGCCTGGTCGGGGTCGCCCACAACAAAAAGATTTCCATGATGTTTGGAAAGGGCGTGAAGCAGTTTCCAATCATCCCCGGTGCAATCTTGCACCTCATCGACCATAAGATAATTTAATTTTTCGGTCCAATATTTATTTGCGTCGGGGAAATGATTAAGAATGTAGAGAGTGAAATAAAGCAAGTCATCGTAATCAAGAGCATAATGTTTTAGCTGAAGTCTCAGGTATCTGACAGTAGCATCCGGCGCAAAACTTGACGAATTAGGAAGAAGATGCTTCTGTATATATTGAGTCGGCTCATATCCCTTTAAAGCGGCAACACTTTTGAGAAAACGTTCCGCCGTGATTTTCTTACGGTCGATATTAAACTCGATCATTGCCTGCTTGGCGAGCTGTTTTGCATCTTCCTCATCAATTATCGAGAAATTTTTGGGATACCCTATACGATAAATCTCCTGTCTCAGGAATTTAGCACAGAAACTATGGATTGTGCAGATGAAATCATTGACGCTGCCACGGTCGACCATACCGGCAATCCGGCGCTTCATTTCCTGAGCAGCCTTGTTGGTGAAGGTGAGGCAAAGAATATTCCCGGGGCTGATACCTACTTCATTGACCAGAAAAGCGTAACGATGGGCGATGACCCGCGTTTTCCCCGAACCGGCGCCGGCAACGACTCTTACGCGACCTTCGGTGGCCTCTACGGCTGCCTTTTGTTGAGAATTAAGATCCACCGACATTATATGTTGGTTTTTAGGATTAGGTAAAATTAAATAAGATTATTTATCCCCTTTAGGGATTTTAAGAAGATGATCTACGCTGCTCATATTGTTGAAGTCGGATTCATAGTAAATTTTAAGCATAACAGTGTCTTGGAGGAAATTTATGGCACCTACCTCTACATTGATGATTTTTAAACCGGTTCGTTTGCGGAGATCTTCTATAAGTTCTTGACGCTGATGAGGATGAATATTGTCAACACGGTCGTAAAGTATAAGCTTGGAAGAGACATGCCTCATTCCGCGGAAACTTTCCACGACCCAGACGGAAACAACATAAATTAAGTTGGTGGCAAGGATTTCAGCGTAGCTAAGATTTATGGCGATTGCATTAATTACCGATAGAGAAATTATAACGAAAAGGTATGTCATCTCTCTGACCGGTACAGTTTCTGTTCGGTAACGGATAATACCGAAAATAGCAAATAGGCCGAGAGCCATCCCCACTTTAATCTTAACGCTCCCAAGCAGAAATATCAGAAAGAAAATGCTGATACTGATAAGTATAAAAGTAAAATAATAGTCAAGTCGACGACTTTTGCGATAATAGAAGAATTGAATAAGTATAAAGACAAAGAAAGAGTTTAATACAAACCTGAAAATCATCAGGCTCATATTAGGCACATCTATAAGAGGAGTGTCAAGAAATTTGAATTCTTCCATTTAAAATTTGGTAGTAATGAATTACAAATTTACATAAAAAAGCATGAGATAGGAAAGAATAGAATAAAAATAGGGATAAATACTTGACAAAGGGGGTCTTGAATTATTAACTTTGCAGAGGCAAAATATCGACTTGCTGAAAAAGCAAAATGAAGAGCGGGTCTGAACTCCATATATCCTATTTATCGGCTCATATAACGACTATAGTGAGCGTTACCCTCGTTTTGCTCCTTGTAGGAATTATCACTTTCATCACGTTAAGCTCCGAAAGGGAGACTCGTGAAATTCGGGAGCGGATGGAGGTTAGCTTAGTCATGAACGACAACGTAAGCGATGTAGAGGCTCAAAAATTAAGCGAACAATTAAGTGGCGCTCCTTATGCTATTGAAGCCGGTTATATCGGTAAAGAAGCAGCTCTTAAAGCATGGCAGGAGGAAACCGGTGAAGATCTTAAAGGACTTTTCGGTGTAAATCCGCTTTCGCCCGAGGTTTATTTCCGAATTAAGGCAGACTACACATCCCCCGATTCTTTGAAAGCCATAGCATCCGGATTGGAGAAACTCCCGGGGGTTGAAGAAGTGGTCATGCCGGATTCAGAGATGGTAGAGTCTATGAATAATAATATCCGTAGCCTTGCAATAATTCTTGGGATAGTGGCTATCGTAATGATAATAATCTCCTTCGTATTAATCAACAACACGGTGCATCTGTCAATTTATGCCCGGAGGTTTACGATACACACTATGCAATTGGTTGGGGCAACCGACCGGTTTATAAGGCAACCGATAATTCTGAATAATATATTGGCAGGCTTAATATCAGCCGGGGTTGCTATAGGAGTTTTGGCTATTTCTTTAGGGGCTGCCCCCCACTTGGGTTGGAACGATGTGGCACATTATATCAGCTGGGGGCTGTTTGTCTGTATCGCAGGAGGCATGTTGTGTGCCGGACCTTTGCTTTGCGGGTTGGCTGCAACTTTTGCAACCTCTAAATATTTAAATAAAGATTATGACGAACTTGTTCGTTCTTGAAATTGGGAAGTGAGAAAGTTGGAAAGGTAGAATGACGCTAAGATAATAGAAAAGAATGGCAAAAAGAATATTACAAGAAAAAAAGAGCGAGCCGTTGAGTATCAATAAAACAAACGCAAAAGAACAACCCTTCACTCGGATTAACTTTTGGATGATGGGAGGATGTCTAATATTGATATTGTTAGGATATCTTTTTATGAGCGGCGGCGGAAGCTCGGAGCCTGACGGATTTAATCCCGAAATCTTCAGCACCCGCAGAATAGTAGTGGGACCTTTGCTGTCGTTTTTGGGTTTTCTACTAATGGCATTTGCAATAATCTATCGGCCCGGTCTAAAGAAAAAGAATCATGGAGTGGATTGATGCTCTCATTTTGGGGATAGTGCAAGGGCTTGCAGAGTATCTGCCCGTCAGCTCAAGCGGCCACTTGGAGATATTCCGGGAGATCTTGGGGATAGAACTTCCGGGAGATAAGATTCTGCAATTTGATATCATTTTGCATGCAGCAACCGTATGTTCCACAATAGTGGTGCTATGGCATGTCTTTAAGAAGTTGTTTCTTTCTTTCATCACATTTAAGAGAGATGCCGACTATTATATGGTGTGGAAGATTCTTCTGTCGTGTGTTCCGATAGCCTTTGTAGGGTTTGTTCTTAAAGACTATGTTGAGGAATTTTTTGGAGGAAGCCTTCTGTTAGTGGGAGTCTGCCTGATAGTTACAGCTGCCCTCTTGGCATTTGCCCATTACAGCGATATTATTATAATAAAGAGAAGAGATAAAGGAAGGGTGGAAGAGAAAAGCGAGCTAAAATCTGCTGAGTCGGGACGAGAGATTAACTGGGCGGATGCTTTCATAATAGGTTGTGCCCAGGCTTTAGCTGTATTGCCGGGCTTAAGTCGATCCGGCACAACAATAGCCACCGGCATAATAATTGGAGACAAACGCTCGAAAGTTGCCTATTTTTCCTTTCTGATGGTCATAATCCCAATATTGGGAGAGGCCTTGTTGGATTTGTATAAGCTTGTAAACCAGCCATCCCAACAGGGAGACACAGCAATAGGAGTGGAGTGTCTGCTAATCGGATTTTTTGCCTCTTTTATCGTAGGATGTTGTGCCTGCAAATGGATGATTGATCTTGTTAGAAAAGGCAAATTGGTATGGTTTTCAATTTATTGTGTTATAATGGGAGTGATTTGTATCCTCTGGCAGGGGTGATAAAGAATAAACAGGCAATAATTAAAAAGAGAGGAATTGGATTTTATAAGCGGAGAAATAATAGCCATAGACAAGCCCTTGAAATGGACTTCGTTTGATGCAGTGAAGCGTATAAGGGGAGCCATACAAAGGAGGTTGGACGTCAGGAAATTTAAGGTGGGTCATGCAGGCACACTCGATCCCTTGGCCACCGGGGTGTTGCTTATATGCACCGGAAGAGCCACTCGAAGAATCGAAGAATTACAGAGCGGTGATAAGGAGTATATCGCCACCGTAAAGTTGGGAGCAACAACCCCAAGTTTTGATTTGGAGACCGAAATAGATTCTGTTTACCCAACAGAACATATCACAGAGGAAAGAGTAAGAGAAGTGCTGGAATCATTTCAGGGGGATATTCTTCAGGTTCCGCCCGTTTATTCTGCAGTGAAGATAGATGGGAAGAGGGCCTACAAATATGCCAGAAAAGGGAATGAAGTGGAATTGAAAGCCAAGCCCATAAGTATTAAAGAGATAGAGTTGCTGTCTTATGCAGATAATATATTACGTTTCAGGGTTGTATGTAGCAAAGGCACTTATATAAGGTCTATGGCAAGAGATATTGGTGAGGCTTTGGGAAGCGGGGCACATTTGATAGGACTTGAGCGAACTCGTGTAGGAGAATATCGGATATCTGAATGTCTGTCGATAGATTCTGCCGTTGAAAAGATAGCTACAGCTCCTGTGACATTTCCCGATATGTGAGTCAAATAAAATAAAAGAAAAAAAGATATTAACAATTAATAATAGCTTCCCGGCCTTGGATAGGTTCTTATTTTCAGGAAGCTAAAAGGTAGAAGAGATGAAATTATCACAATTTAAGTACAAACTTCCGGATAATCTGATAGCCCAGTATCCGTCGGAGAATCGCGACGAGTGTCGCCTGATGGTATTAGACAGCAAGACAGGAGAGATAACCCATCGTTTATTTAAAGATATAATCGATTATTTCGACTCCGGAGATGTAATGGTGTTTAACGATACAAAAGTCTTTCCTGCTCGTCTCTACGGCAATAAGGAGAAAACCGGGGCCAGGATAGAGGTTTTTCTATTACGCGAGCTCAATATAGAGAATAAATTTTGGGATGTACTGGTGGAACCTGCCCGAAAGATAAGGATCGGCAATAAACTATATTTCGGAGAAGATGATTCAATGGTGGCCGAAGTTATTGATAATACTACGGCACGGGGAAGGACACTACGTTTCCTCTACGACGGACCACATGATGAGTTTAAAGAAATTTTATATTCATTAGGCGAAACTCCTTTACCTGAGTATATCACGCGTGCTGTTGAGGAATGGGATGCTGAGCGTTATCAGTGTATCTTTGCTAAGAATGAAGGGGCTGTTATGGCGCCCGCAGCAGGCTTGCATTTCAGCCGTGAATTAATGAAAAGGCTGGAAATAAAAGGAGTTGAAAGAGGTTTTCTGACGCTTCATAGCGGGCAAGGGAATTTCAAGGAGATAGATGTTGAGGATTTGACCAAACATCGGATGGATAGTGAGGAAATGTATGTTGGTGAAGAGTTGGTTGATATGGTGAATACCGCTAAAGACCATGATAAAAACGTCTGTGCGGTAGGTACAAGCGTATTGCGTGCCATAGCAACAGCGGTCTGCATGAATGGTCATATTATGACATATGAAGGATGGACCAATAAGTTTATTTTCCCTCCCTATGATTTCACGGTATGTAATTCAATGGTTTCGAATTTCCATCTCCCGTTGAGCACGATGCTGATGATGGTGGCAGCTTTCGGAGGCTACGAACATGTAATGAAGGCTTACGATGTTGCAGTAAAAGAGAAATATCAGTTTGGAGCTTACGGCGACGCTATGCTCATACTCCGTAGGTGAGTTTTCAGGTTTTTAAAAGTGGGAAAAAATAAGCTGAAGAAATTTGCTGATATCGGCCGAATGGGGTGTGTTTTGCAATATCCCAGGGAGGTACTGTTGTCTGAAGGGTTCCATCAAAGGGGAGAATGGAATGACGCGATATTCGGGCAGTCACGCCCCATAGTTTTGGAACTTGGATGCGGCAAAGGAGAATACACAGTAGGTCTGGCTCGGGCTTTCCCGGAAAAGAATTATATAGGGGTTGATATCAAAGGAGCGAGAATATGGACCGGGGCCAAACAGACAGAAGAGGAAAAATTGGAGAATGTGAGGTTTCTGAGGACAGAGATCGAGAATATCTCTGAATTTTTCGGGAGCGGGGAGGTTGACGAAATATGGATCACCTTCCCTGATCCCCAGATGCAGAAGCCACGCAAAAGATTGACATCCACAGGATTTCTGAAACAATATTCCCAATTTTTAAAACCCGGAGGAATTATTCATCTTAAGACCGATTCCCCTTTCCTTTATGAATACACCAGGCGTTTGATAGCTCTCAATGGTTTGGAAGTTTTGGAGGATAAGCAAGACCTTTATGGATCCGGTGAAATTGATCCGGTGAAAGCCATAAAGACTTTCTATGAGAGCCTTTGGCTTGAAAGAGGAAAAAAGATAAAGCTGCTCTCTTTCCGGCTTATTGCCGGCAAAGAGCTTGAGGAGCCAATCACAGATGATATAGTCAAAGACGATTATCGAAGCGTCATGGGGAGAGAATCCTTGCCTTCCACAAGGAGTCGATAGCGAGTCATGGCTTCTGAGAGTTCGCTTCCCCGGTAGGATTGATTCCCAAGAGAATCAAACACAATAAAGAAAGGAATATCCTTGACAGCCAGCTTCATGACATCTTTGTCGACAAGTGAAGCCGGAGCCCATAATCTCTTCGAGTCTCCGAGAGAATCTTTGCGGATTGCATTGCGCCATCCCGTCGAATCGACATCAAGACAAATATCAGCTATTATCCTGACAGAGTCGGGATAATCTTTTTTCAATACTTTGATAGAGTCGATCAGGCTGTTGCGGTCTGAGTTCCCGGTTTGCCAAAAAAGGAGGAAAACCGGATTTTTACCGTTAATGCAAATAGTATCACCACCCTCATTTAAAGATCTCATCACGAGACTTCGAAGTTTTGCCGGATATGCATAAGAGTGGAAAGGTTGGTCAGAGCGTGCCATCAGGCGCAGCCACTCTTTATCACGCGCTTCTCCTTTAAGGGAAGCCATCAGATCAGCATAACCCCTTTCATCAATACTTTTGTTGAAATATGATAACATAAGGATAGTGGCCACCGGATTCCCTTCATTGCTTTTCACGAATTTTTCTATAGCAACATTGATGCTGTCGGGGTCATTACCTTTCAAAAGCTTTAAATTCTGAGATCTCCAGGCTGTCAGTTCCTCATTAATTTTATCTCCGGAAACACTCCATTCCAAAGGATCTTTTTCATTCCCTGAAAAATCTATTCTGCCTCCCTTCTTAGCATACACTACCAGGGGGAGTTTTGAATTTCTATCGGTGATATAAACGATGGTCGGGAGTTTTGTAGCCCCGGGGAGCTGGCACTTTCCCTCTCTTACTGAAGCCACCGCCTGCACAGTCAGACCTCCATCGATATCGGTGGCATAATAAGTGACATTATAATTTTCTGTGATATCCTCCTTTAAATCAAAATTAAGGGAAAATTCATTTTTTCCGCAGCTGAATAAAAAAAGGATACAAAATAAAAAAATATAATTCAATTTCGAGTGCATACGCAAAAATAACAATTTTTTCACTAATTTTGGAATTCAAGATATTAATAGGGTATAATAAAATGAAATATAATCGCATCTTGCTCAAATTATCAGGAGAATCCCTAATGGGTTCCCAAGGATATGGGATTGATCCGGAACGACTTCAATCCTATGCCCAACAGATCCGTGCCGTTTCCGACCTTGGGGTTCAGATAGGGATTGTGATAGGTGGCGGAAATATTTTCAGGGGCTTAGCGGGGGCATCAAAAGGTTTCGACAGAGTGAAAGGCGACCAAATGGGAATGATGGCGACCGTGATCAATTCTTTAGCTCTAAGTTCAGCTTTTGAAGCGATAGGTCAGCCATCGAAAGTTTTCACGGCTATACCGATGTTTCCGGTGGGTTATCCTTACTCAAAATGGGAAGCCATTAAGGCGATGAAAGAGGGAAGCATTGCAATAATGAGTTGCGGGACCGGCAGCCCATATTTCACTACTGACACCGGATCGGCTCTACGTGCTATTGAAATTGAGGCTGACGTTATGTTGAAAGGGACACGCGTTGACGGTGTGTATACTGCCGACCCCGAGAAGGATCCTTCGGCTAAAAAGTTTGATAAGATCACTTATGATGAGGTTATTTCCCGTAATCTAAAGGTAATGGATATAACTGCCACAGCTTTATGCAAGGAAAACAATATGCCTATTTATGTTTTCAATATGGATGTTGAGGGCAACCTTGAAAAGATGATAGCGGGGAAGAATGTGGGGACTTTGGTCTATAGCGCATAACCCATACCTTTACACTGAATAATAAAATAAAAATCAATACTATGGAAGTTAAAGAATATCTCGAGAATGCCAAAGAGAATATGGAGATGGCAGTGGAGTATCTTGATGATGCTTTGGCACATATCAGGGCCGGGAAGGCATCCCCTAAACTGTTGGATTCTATCAGAGTAGATTATTACGGGTCGAAAGCTCCGATTTCTAATGTGGCTAATGTTTCTGTGCCTGATGCGCGGACAATTGCAATCACTCCGTGGGAGAAATCGATGTTTAAAGAAATTGAGAAGGCGATAATTAATTCTGATTTGGGAATCACTCCGGAGAATAACGGAGAAGTGATCCGCCTGTCGATTCCTCCTTTAACGGAAGAGAGGCGCAAACAACTTGTGAAACAGAGTAAAGCCGAGGCAGAGAATGCAAAGGTTTCCATCAGGAATGCACGTCGTGAAGCCATAGAAGGTCTCAAGAAAGAGATTAAAAATGGATTGAGCGAAGACCTGGAAAAGGATGCAGAAAACGAAGTGCAGAAACTTCATGATAAATACATGAAGAAGATAGATGATGTTTTCGCAGCAAAAGAGAAAGAAATCCTGACCGTATAAGCGATACTCTTATAATAGATAAAAGAGGGTGTGTCAAAATGAGAGATGACACGACCCGATGAAAAAGAAGCCGTCTGAGGATCGAAGGATTTTCAGGCGGCCGATTTTTGTGGGATTTTCCAGAATATCCGATTCTCAGGCGATAACTTTCCGGAAATATAAAAAAACAAGCCATTTTGCGGGTTATTTCCTCCCTTATTGGCTTGTTTTGCTATTTTTCTGCACATTTTCTTTAGATTAAACGCAATGGCGAAGAAAGCAAAGTCCATGGTAACCTTGTCCTTGCCGAAGTGACGGAACCTTTTATAACCCATATTGTATTTCATCTGGCCGAAGACAGCCTCGGGTTCTATACATCGTCGTCCTCTGTGTTCCAATCCTTTTTCGGAGGTAAGGAGTTCACGGGCCTTTTTCTTATATTGGTTGAGGCGGT
>JAFLTQ010000021.1 GCA_022510385.1 Muribaculaceae bacterium
AGAGGTAACAAGGAAGCCAGAGGTAACAAGGAAGCCAGAGGTAACAAGGAAGCCAAAGGTAAAAGATTCAATCCCTTTGATGGCATTCAGCTAACTGAAGAGCAACAACAGAAACTTCAAGTGCTCCGCCAAGGTCTTGGACCTGTGAAACTTACTCCCGAGCAACAGGCAAAAATTAAAGAGAATAAAAATCTTACCGCTGAGCAGAAAAAACAGCTTAAACAGGAAAAGAAGGCTAAAAAGTTAGAGGCAAAAAAGAATTATCTCAAAGGCGTGAAAGAAACCTTAACTCCGGATCAATACGTAATTTTCCTTGAAAACTGCTATCTTAAAGCACAGACAGAGCAACCCAAACAAGGAGGAATGAAAAAAGGAGGAAAGAAACAAGGTGGGAATCAAGGCCATCATGGGATGAAACCCGGAAAGCAAAAAGTCGAGAAGAAAAATTAATTTGTTTAGCTATTAAATCTTCCGAAATATTTGAATAGTATCAATTTCACAAGAATGAGTCAAGATGTTACGTTTTGGCTCATTCTTTTTTTGTGATTTTTTGTCAGATTGACTTCATTTTTGCTTTTTTGGGGATTTTTCTTAACTTTGTAATGGACTAACCAAATGCAAGAAACTCAAGATAGATATGACTATCAACGAAATTCAAGATGAGATTATAGCGGAATTTTCAGATTTAACCGACTGGATGGACCGCTATGCTTATATAATAGATCTTGGAAACACTTTGCCACCTTATCCGGAAAGCGAAAAAGTGCCGGCTAATATTATTGAAGGATGCCAGAGCCGAGTGTGGATTTCTGCTAAAAAGAATGATGACAACACTATCCATTTTGAGGCCGATTCAGATGCTATGATAGTAAAGGGAATAATAGCCCTGCTTCTTAAAGTGTTGAATGATCGCACTCCCGATGAATTACTCAATGCTGATTTATATTTCATCGACCAGATCGGTCTTAAAGAACACCTCTCCCCTACCCGCAGCAATGGACTCCTTGCAATGGTGAAACAAATCCACAATTACGCGAAAGCATTTAAAATCCTTGAAACAACCTGAGGAAGTCCCTTCAGACAGTTCAAAGCCTTCGGAAAGTCACAAAATTAGCCAACTATAAACAAAAAATATAATATTACATGTTTAAGAATCAACCTGCAGGCCTTTATGTTCTTTCTCTTGCCAATACCGGAGAAAGATTCGGTTATTACACGATGCTTGCAATCTTTCTTTTTTATCTTCAAGCCAAGTTCGGATTTGATGCAACATGGACCGGACAGATTTTCTCTATTTTCTTGGCATTAGTCTATTTCATGCCTTTGGTGGGAGGTTGGCTTGCCGATAAATGGAGTTTTTCAAAGTGTGTCATGGGCGGTATCGTCATAATGTTTATTGGATATGCATTGATGACAGCTCCTACTCAGGTGCGCACCACTCCTTCGATGCTTATCATGTTTGCAGCACTTCTCTTGATTTCTATTGGCACCGGGCTCTTTAAGGGCAACTTGCAGGTGATGGTGGGTGATCTTTACAACAATCCCAGATATAGCGACCGACGTGATGCTGCTTTCTCTCTCTTCTATATGGCTATTAATGTCGGCTCTATGTTTGCTCCGACGGTTGCAGTTTCCCTAACCGACCTTGCCTTGCGCAGAGGCGGCTTTCTGACTAATAATTCCATGGCAGCCACTGTCTGTAACTGGTGTATTGATACCGATTCTTTCTCAAAAATGCCTACGGATCATGATACTCTAAAAAACATGACCGATTTCGCCATACAAAACGGAATGGCTGAAGGAGGGAATTTGGCAAATTTCCTTTCCACATATCTTTCTGATTTTGCAGCACAATGCGGAATGGCTTCTGAAACTTTGAATAATTTTTCCTATAATTATATTTCCGCCTTCTCTACTGGATGTAGCTATGCTTTCGGAGTCGCTTGTATTTCATTGATAGTTAGCTTCCTGATTTACACTTTAGGCAAAAAAACCTTTATGCGTAAAGATGACGGCATGAAAGAGGTGGAAAAAGTTATGAGCACTAACAATGCTCCGGAACTTACCCCGCAGCAAACCAAACAAAGGGTTGTGGCCCTGTTGCTCGTTTTTGCCGTTGTTATTTTCTTCTGGATGGTTTTCCATCAGAATGGTCAGACTCTGACAGAGTTTGCCAAGAGTTGCACATCACCTAACGCAATGGGTGCCACCAGAGTCGGATTTAATCTGTGGGCTCTTGTGGTTATTGCAGCAGGCGTATATGCGCTCTTTGCAATATTCCAAAGCAAAGCAAAGGCAGCTAAAATAATAAGTGCCGTTATTTTTGCCGGCCTTGGATGTATATTGTGGGCAATCTACGCAACAACTCCTGACGTGGTTGAGGGCATAAATCCTGCCACTTATCAACAATTCAACCCCTTCTATGTAGTGGCACTGACCCCCTTCTCAATGGCATTCTTCGGTTGGTTGGCATCTAAAGGCAAAGAACCTTCTGCTCCCAGAAAAATCGGGTATGGAATGTTGATGGCCGGTCTGGCATATGTGGTTATGGTATTCGGTTCTCTTCACCTTGTCGGCACAAACGGCGATGTTTCGCCCAACTGGCTCATCTCAACTTATCTTCTTCTCACTCTTGCAGAATTACTCTTGTCGCCGATGGGTATCTCATTCGTTTCAAAAGTGGCTCCTCCAAAATTGAAGGGCTCAATGATGGGAGGATGGTTTGCTGCTACGGCTATTGGCAACTACCTGGTTTCTATCCCTATGTTGCTTTGGGGTAAAATCCCGGTATGGACCGTTTGGATGATTCTTATTGGACTATGTTTAATCAGCGCTATATTCATCTTCTCAATTATGAAAAAACTTGAAGCTGCAACATCAGATTCCAATGAATCTGTGCTTGAAAATGCTGCCGAAGGTGAAGCAATCGCTGCTGAAGTGGAAATGTGATAAATTTAGTTTCTAATGGATTTGTCATAAAGATTGTATTCCCGAATAATGCGATAAAGCTAAACTAAAATGATTGAAGGCCTCTAATTTCATATACCATGAATATACCTTTTGAAATAAAGAATTTTATAAAGCTCTATGAGG
This sequence comes from Muribaculaceae bacterium, assembly GCA_022510385.1. GTDB lineage: Bacteria > Bacteroidota > Bacteroidia > Bacteroidales > Muribaculaceae > Lepagella. The sequence continues at coordinate 3,094 of JAFLTQ010000021.1, forward strand.
AGAGCTTCAAGGAGAACTGGGAGCTACCGGCTCTGTCGAACTATGGGAGCGCTCCCCAGACCTACGGAGAAATGGCAGAGGAAATCGCTAAAATCCATATGCTGTTTCAAGATTTGGGAATAAAACAAGGTGACAAAATAGCTCTTTGCGGCAAGGACTCTGCTACATGGGTCAAGGTTTTTATGGCTACTGTAACTTATGGGGCTATAATTGTGCCTATACTTGCTGATTTCAACCCGGTGGATGTAACTCATATAGTGAACCACTCGGAAGCTTATCTTCTTTTTGTTTCCGATCATATTTGGGAACATATGGAGCCGGATAAACTCTTGAATGTAAAAGGTGTAATCAGTATTGAAAGTAATATTCCCCTTCATGAAGTGCCCGAAATTGAGCTTTCGCGTAATTTACGATTGTTGAAACGTCGTTTCAAAAGGAAATATCCCGACGGATTCTCTCCAAAGGATATAATATATGCCGATAGGGATAATGAAGAAGTTATCGAGATCAATTATACATCGGGCACTACAGGTTTCTCTAAAGGAGTGATGCTGACCGGTGCCAACCTCTCAGGAAATGTGTGTTTCGGCATCTATGCAAAACTTTTTATAAGAGGTTCTCACACTCTTTCTTTCCTTCCTCTTGCTCATGCATACGGTTGTGCATTCGACTTACTAACTCCTTTAGCACAAGGAGTACACGTATATATTCTCGGAAAAATTCCTTCTCCAAGAGTCCTGCTGAAGGCTTTGAGCGACGTAAGACCGAAATTAGTGATCTGCGTGCCTCTTATCCTTGAGAAAATTTATAAGAACCAAATACTTCCTATGATTTCCAAGGGTGCTGTGAGATGGACCCTTACTGTGCCTTTCCTCGACAACCTTATATATTCAAAAATCAGAAAAAAACTTATCGATGCTTTTGGAGGTAATTTCTCTCAAGTGATTGTCGGAGGAGCAGCTCTTAATCATGAGGTGGAAGAATTCTTGCATAAAATCAAATTCCCATTCACTGTAGGGTATGGCATGACGGAATGTGGTCCCCTTATTTCTTATGCTCCTTGGAACGAATTCGTCTTAGGCTCTTGTGGAAAAACAATTCCCGATATGGAGTCAAAGGTGATTTCAGACGATCCCGAGAACATACCCGGAGAGATATGCGTAAAAGGGGTTAACCGAATGAAGGGATATTTTAAAAATCAAGAGGCCACCGATGCTGTGATTGATCCGGAAGGTTGGTTACACACCGGGGATATGGGTACTCGGAATAAGGATGGCGTCTTATTCCTGAGAGGACGCAACAAAACAATGATTCTTTCAGCTTCCGGTCAAAACATCTATCCCGAAGAGATTGAAGCCAAACTTAACAATATGCCTTTTGTGGCTGAAAGCCTTGTCATTGATCATGACGGGAAACTCGTAGCCCTTGTTTATCCGGATTATGATGCGATGGATAAGATGGGTATAGCTCTTTCTGATATGGATGTCACAATGGAAAACACCCGGAAAGAACTCAATAAGATTGTAGCTCCTTACGAACAGGTTGCTAAAATTGTATTGATGCCTAATGAGTTTGAAAAGACTCCCAAAAAGAGCATAAAACGATTCCTATATACTCAAAACCCCGTTAAATGATTAAAATTTAATCATTTAGAATCGATTTAATTCTATTAAACTGAACTTATAAGTGAAGAAGCCTGAACAAATTGTGGGGCTTCTTCTTTTTTTACTTCCTTAAGACATAAAGTCGCGTTGAATCATAACGCGGCAATGCCACTAATTGGACATCTGCCTTACGGTCTTCAAGAGTTTCCATTCCGCTTCCCACAGTAGCCCCTGCTTCTTCAAGAGCACTACGCACTGACTCCAAGGCTTTCTCCGGTGTATTGTTATCCTGTGACAGATGACATAGGAAAATATGTTTCAATCGTTTGGTGTAGATTTCTTTTAAAAAGGCCGCTGTTGCCCTATTCTCCATATGCCCGATAGAAGTCTGTATACGTGCCTTTAAAAATTCAGGATAACGACCCGATTTAAGCATCTCTAAATCATAATTACTCTCAATAACCAAATAATCCGCAAGGCTCATATAATGTCTTGCCCGAGGCACCACTTCACCCATATCAGTAGCCAATACAAAATTCCTTTCCTGATAGCTCACTGAAAATCCCATATTGTCATGTCCATCATGCGGCACTTCAAATGCCGTGATTTCCATATCTGATATTTTAAAGGGAATCTCTTTGAAAATGGCTATATGGTAATCTTTGATTCTTTTTGATATATTATGGTTTTTTAAAATTGCATTCAAGACTCTGTTTGTGCAATACACTTTCATGTGTCGGTTGTTTCTAACCAAAGCATATGCATACCTCACATGATCGGAGTGATCATGGGTCAAAAGAACTCCACCCACTTTTTTTATGTCGATCCCGTTTGCTCTTATTTTTGCCTCTATATCATCTGCCCTTATTCCTGCATCTATAATAATACCTCCGTTTCTTGTGCCGATATAACAGCTGTTACCGCTTGATCCGGAGCCAAATGATAGATAGTAGATCAAGCCGTCAGGATCCGGAATCTCATTTTTTTTCTTATCCTTAATGATTCTGTCATATGTGCCGCGACTTTCTTCCACTTTGTTTTCATCTTCCCAATCAAACGGCAACTCTCCAAGTCCTTCGAATGTTATCTTTTTTCTCCCCATCAACTATTCTCTCCGCTGTTAAATAAAAATATCGTTGGAACCTTTTCAAGCATAATATTCAATTTTCTCCACTCTTTTACTTTCCGGGTTATTATTTGCTCTTCTACCGTGGTGATATTTGCAGCCACACAAAGTAATGTTTCTCCTCCTAACGCTTTAAGGAGACTCTCTAACATCTTTGAGTTACGATAGGGTGTTTCAATAAAAATTTGGGTGCCTCCGGTTTTTCGGCTAAGAGCTTCAAGTTCTCTTATTCTTTTCTCTCTGTCATGCGCATCAACAGGCAGATAGCCATTAAATGTAAACAGTTGTCCATTCAATCCGGAACCCATTAAAGAGAGTAGGATACTTGAGGGTCCCACCAATGGGATTATTTTTAAACCCTCACGTTGAGCTATCTTCACAACAGCTGCTCCGGGATCTGCAACTCCCGGACATCCGGCCTCGCTCATCAATCCCATCGATTCTCCTCTCCTTAACGGCTCAAGATAGCCTGATATTTCATTTGTAGGAGTATGTTCATTCAATTCATAAAAAGTCAGCGAGGATATGTCAATCTCAGGAGCCATCTTCTTTAAACAACGGCGCGCAGTCCTAACATTCTCCACTATAAAATAGCTTAACCTTTTTGCTATCTCTATATTCTCTTTTGGCAAACTTCTCTCTATGTTCCCCTCGCCTATCGCTACCGGAAGCATAAATAACCCTGTTTCTTTCTCCATATAGCAAAGGTACATAAAAAAGTAGCCTTTTATACCAGACTTTTGTTCAATTTATGTTAAAATCTTGACTCCCTATTTTTTGATGGGAGCTATTTAAATATTAAATTTGCATATATAATAGATAGAAGGCATCCACCACAATCAGGAAGGGCCTGTATTTGATGATCTTTTTGAAAAGTTTCTAAAAATGAAACATTTTTTACCCTCTTTATTTTTTCTGCTCATTCTACCGGCGTTATTATTCTCATGTAAAAAGGAAAGCAGGCAAATTATACCTTATGAGGTTGACTCCGACGAGATATATAAACCTCTTAAACCCAATGAAGAGGATAACCCTTATCCAACCTATGGGATTGATAACATTCCGGGGGTTACTTTCGATTATGAAATGACAACTCCCGACAATGAAGTCTATATCTTTTTCGATAATTTGACTTTGCTCGACGTCAACCCCGCAATCACTCAATTTCTTTTTAATTTTATCTCTTACCATTTAAAGGAATACGGTTTTATAAATCCCTCAGATAATTCTGCCCTTCCCGGCGTAGCAGAACTTATTCATCAAGGGTTAGCTTTTGATAAGGCTGCCGCTTCTTTACTTGAAACGATCCAAAAGGAATTTGAGCAAGAAACCGACACCATACTTAGCTATAAAACACCCTTCAATGCCCATTTTCAAATTTATCCGCTTTTCCTTACCTCTGACTTGGTAAGCTATCGCCTATCTGCTTATTTCTTTACTGGAGGAGCGCATGGTATGAGTGTTTCCAATATTTTTAGCTTTAATCTAAGAGATGGGCATATGTATTCCTTCGATGAAATCATCCGTCCGGAGGATAGAAAATTTGTGCGTCAAGAAATTGCAGCGAGAATGGCATATGCTTACCCAATCTACGAAAATATCAATACAGTCGATCAATATATTGATTCCTTAAATGTGTGGTTGGATCATTTTGACCCGGATGAAAGGCAAGTTAAAATAACTGAAGATAATTTCCCGGTGAGCGATGTGGCCCTTCTCAAGACCGGTATTGTTTCAATCTATCAAATGTATGAACTGACTCCCGGATCCGACGGGTGTCCCCTCATTTTTATTCCCTACGACGACATTAAAGGGTGTCTCAGTTTGGAGATTTCTGAGTAATTAAGCCAATCGGAAAGATTAAAAGAAAGATTAATAAGAATAGAAAAATAGATAGCAAATGTCAGAAGATATCAACGACCTTAATCCGGGCCACCTTTCATCAGATTTCAATCCGGATGCGAATGCCAAGAAAACAGCATTGAACGGAATGTTTCGTGATTGGTTTCTGGAATATGCCAGCTACGTAATCCTGGAACGGGCGGTCCCTCATATTGAAGATGGATTAAAACCTGTGCAACGCCGCATTCTTCATTCAATGCAAACCCTCGACGACGGCAGATTCAATAAGGTCGCTAATATTGTCGGCAACACAATGCAATACCACCCGCATGGAGATGCCTCTATCAAAGATGCTCTCGTGCAGCTTGGTCAAAAGGAACTTCTTGTAGACACGCAAGGTAACTGGGGAAATATTTTCACGGGTGATGATGCCGCTGCTGCCCGTTATATTGAGGCAAGACTCTCCGCTTTTGCTCTTGAAACCCTATTTAACCCTAAAATAACCGAATGGACTCCCTCTTACGATGGTAGAAACCGGGAGCCCGTGACACTGCCGGTAAAATTCCCCCTTCTTCTCTCTCAAGGGGTTGAAGGGATTGCCGTAGGGCTCTCTTCTAAGATTCTTCCACATAATTTTAATGAGATAATCGATGCTGCCATCGCTTATCTTCATAATGAAGAATTTTCCCTTCTCCCTGATTTTCAGACCGGCGGATTGCTTGATGCTTCTCGATATAATGATGGAGCTCGTGGCGGCAACGTCAAGGTAAGAGCCAAAATCGAGAAAATCGACAACAAAACTTTGGCTATCACCGAAATTCCTTTCGGTAAAAACACGGGAGACATAATAGATTCCATCATTAAGGCGATGGAAAAAGGGAAAATAAAAATCAGAAAAGTAGATGACAACACCTCTGCCAATGCTCAGATTTTAGTGCATCTGCAGCCGGGCACATCATCCGACAAAGCTATTGATGCCCTCTATGCTTTCACAGATTGTGAAGTCAGCATTTCTCCAAATTGTTGCGTGATTGTCGACAAAAAGCCGCAATTCCTTTCCGTCAGCCATCTTCTGAAATATTCAGTTGACCGCACTCAATATCTTCTGAAACAAGAGCTGGAAATAAAATTAAACGAAACTAAAGAAACACGACTCAATCTTTCTTTGGAGAAAATCTTTATCACAGAAAGAATGTATAAGGATAAAGAGGTGGAACAGGCTGAATCTATGGAGGAAGCTGTAAGTCATCTTAAGAAAAGATTTGAGCCGTTCGTTTCATCTTTCTATAGACCTCTCACCGATGATGACCTTATTCATCTGTGGGAAATAAAAATGGGACGTATCCTTAAGTTCAATGCCGATAAAGCTGATAAGAGAATCGCCGATCTGCAGGTAGAAATAGAAAAAATCAATGATAATATACAACACATTGTTGAATTCACCATAGATTGGTATCGACACCTAAAAGAAAAATATGGAGAGAATTTCCCTCGTAAAACTGTCATACGTGGTTTCGACTCTATTCAGGCTGCAAAAGTTGCTGAGGCAAATAAACGTCTTTATTTTGATAAAAACGGAGGTTTCTTAGGCACCTCTCTTAAGGATAATGAGTTCCTTTTCTCTTGTTCCGACATAGATGATATCCTCATAATTTATAAAGATGGCACTTATAAACTTGTGAAAGTGCAAGATAAACTTTATGTAGGGAAAAAGATAATTCATATAGGGCTCTTCAAGAAAGGTGATAAGCGTACAATATATAATGTCATATATCGCCACGGGAAACCGGGCACTCTTGATGAAGAGGGGAAACCCTTGGGTTATTCTTATAAGAAACGGTTCTTTATCACCGGTTTAACTCGAGAAAAAGAATATAATCTCACTAAAGGAGCAGCAGATTCCCGAGTGGAATATCTTTCCTGTAATCCCAACGGAGAGGCAGAAATTGTAAAGGTAGATCTCAAGGATGAACCCAACGAAACCGGCAGACGCCCCAGAGTTAAGGATGTGTTAGTGGATTTCTCCGAGCTTGATATAAAAGGAAAGGATTCATTAGGAAACCTGGTGACAAAATATCAGGTTGCCAATGTCAAGCTGCTTGAAAAGGGTTCCAGCACCCTCGGAGGGCGTGAAGTATGGTTTGACAGAGATGTACTCCGCTTAAACTACGACGGTAGAGGAGAAAAAATCGGCATCTTCCAGGGAGACGATCTCGTACTTGTCGTAACTAAAGAGGGTGAATTCTATACCACATCTTATGCAGATACCAACCATTATGATGACAATATTTTGATAATTGAAAAATTCGATCCGCATAAGGTTTGGACTCTCGCTCTTTATGATGCGTCATTGCATTATCCCTACATAAAAAGATTCAATTTTGAACCCTCTGTAAAGGCCCAAAGATTTGTCGGGAATGAACCGGAATCAAAAATCATGTTGCTTACGGACACTCCCTTCCCACGTATTGAAGTTTCTTTTGCAGGTGCCGATGCAGTTCGTCCTCCATTGGAGATAGAGGCCGATGAGTTTATTGCCGTTAAAGGTTTTAAGGCTAAAGGGAAGAGAATTTCAAACTACAATATTGCTGAAATCAAGGAATTGGAACCCACAAAATTCCCCGAACCGGCTAAGGAAGAGACAGTCGTGAAAGTGGAAGAAGATTCGGAATTGGAGGAGGAAATTCCGGAGGACCACAGTCCGAAAATTGTACAAGGAGAATTGTTCAATTTTAACGACTCGGAAGATTCTCTGCAGAATGACAATGAAGATTCGACCCGGAATGACAATGATGCAGAGAGTCAAATTTAATCCGACAATTTAAGTCTATGAATCACTTGCAATCTAAGGCCAGAATTTCCTTTTTGACTTTTTTGATATTTATCAGTCTGCCTCTTTTCTCTCAGATTGAAAGCAAGGAAAATCAAGACCGGCCGGTGACAGGATATTATTCATTAGAAATGGGGAGAACTACTGTAAGGGCTTCCTACTTATCACCACTCACCTACTCCGGCACATCTTATGGCATTAGCGGAAACTGGAGTAAAGCACTGCCATTTTGTCCCGAAAATGCCATCATGAATTTTGATGGCTCCGGCGCTATGTCTTCGCTCCTTAATCCTGCAAAAACTGCTCAAATGATCGGCTTAATCGGAGAATTCTCCTGGTCGATGGAATGGAGAAAACGGCTTAATCATAATTTCCAGGTAACTGCCGGAGGAGGACCTTCCATCTCGGGTGGGGCCTATTATCTTATTCGCAACAGCAATAACCCGGTGGAGATCCTGGCTAATTTTTCTCTCCAAATAAATGCCTCTGCTTCCAAACATTTCAAGATAGGAAGGCTCCCTTTGCTCGTAACAGACAGGATTCGTATTCCTTTCATTGGTGTTTTCTTTTCCCCGGGCTACGGAGAAACTTATTATGAAATCTATTTGGGAAACCATAAAGGGTTGGCTCATGCCGGTTGGTGGGGAAATAACTTCCGCCTTGATAATCTTCTCTCTGTGACTTTAGACTTTGGCAGGACAGCTATGGAAATCGGATATCATTTGAATGTCTATAATCAATGGGCTAATAATCTTAACACCACCATTATATCCAATGCTTTTGTGATTGGAGTAATTCCCCACGGTATCGGATTAAAGAAAAGAAGCAGAGCTAATTATTCAATCTATTGAAACCAACTTTCCCGTAAATTTCTAATTCAGTAAATGCCGGTATGAAAAAGTTATTACTCCTTATACTTATTCCACTCTTCTTTTCATCCTGCCATGATGAACCTTCTTATCAGAACACTTTGTATGGCAACTTTGATGCTCTCGCTGATATTATCGACCGTCATTATTGCTTCTTCTCTGATAAAAATATAGATTGGAATGAGATAACTGAAAAATATCGTAAGGAGTTGAACGAAGAGACAACGGTGTTAGAACTTTTTGTTATTTGTGCCCGGATGCTTGATGAGCTTCAGGATGGGCACGTTAATCTGTCTTCCAGATTCTCTACAAGTTATTACCGCAACTGGTGGAGCGAATATCCTCAAGATTTTAATCTGCGTACACTTGAAGAATATTATCTTGATTTCAATTGGTTTACGACCAGCGGCATAATGTATAAGCAGCTTCCCGGAGAAATAGCTTATATGTACTACCCTTCTTTCTCTTCTGTTATCAGTGAATCTTCTTTAGATTACATTTTTGCTATCCTTGCCAACAGTCGAGGTCTGATTATCGACATCAGAAATAACGGAGGTGGTATGTTGACTAATATAAACACTCTCTTGGGTCGCTTTATAGATAAAAAAATGATTGGGGGTTATATAATGCATAAGACAGGACCGGGTCATGATGATTTTTCTGAACCTTATCCGGTGGAATACCAACCGGCGGCAGAAGGTCATATAAAATGGAATGGAGATATTGTGGTCCTTACTAACCGATCATGTTTCTCAGCTGCCAATAGTTTTGTGGCTGTGATGAAGCAACTCCCAAACGTTAAGATTGTGGGGGCAAAAACAGGTGGAGGCGGGGGTATGCCTTTCACATCGGAAATTCCTCTTGGCTGGAGCGTAAGGTTTTCTGCTTGCCCGATTCTTGATGCAGATAAAAATAATATAGAATATGGAATTGATCCAACTCCCGGTTGTGAAGTCCATGCCTCCGAAGAAGAGTTGTCCCAAGGTTATGATGCAATCCTGGAATATGCAATTTCCTTATTGAAAGATAATCCCCTTCCTTATCCTGATGAGGAAGAAGAATAGTTTCCTGAAAAGACTGAGGACTTAAAAAAAGATGTTTGTATCCGGTCGAGGATACAAACATCTTTTATTTTTGGTAAGATTCTATTTTTTTCGAATATCCCGGTGGAAGCTCCTTAAGCTTCTGCTGCCGGCTCTTCGGTTTGAGCAGCTGCCTTAGCGGATTTCCTTCTTGTCGGTTTTGGCACAGCCTCTTTCACCGGCTCAGGAGTAAGGCCTACAAGAACTCCATCAACCATTATACGTCCGCAATATTCACAAACGATTACTTTTCTGTGCATCTTGATTTCCAATTGACGTTGAGGTGGAATTCTATTGAAACATCCTCCACAAGCATCTCTTTGCACAGTCACAATAGCCAATCCATTGCGTGCATTTTTACGTATTCTCTTGAAGGCTGCAAGTGTGTAATCATCTATTTTTTGCTCAAGTTCTTTAACTTTTGCACGTATATTCTCCTCTTCCACGCGAGTTTCAGAAACTATTGCCTCAAGCTCTTTTTTCTTCTCTTCGAGGATATGACGGTTGTCGCTCAGGCCCTCTTTTGCTCTTTCGATTTCCTGAGTCTTAAGTTCCATCTTCTCTGTTGCCTCTCGGATATTCTTTTCAGCCAATTCTATTTCAAGACCTTCGAATTCCCTCTCTTTCTCTAAGAAAGTGTATTCGCGGTTGTTTCTTACATTATTTATTTGCTCATCATATTTCTCAATAGTTGCTTTTCTTTGAGCAATCTCTCCATTCTTCTTAGCAATGAAATCTTTTAGATTCTTTATCTCCTCTTGATATTTATCAAGGCGGGTTTGATATCTGACAATTTCATCTTCAAGGTCTTTCACCTCATTAGGAAGCTCTCCGCGAAGTGTTTTGATTCTATCGATTTCTGATAGATAGGTCTGCAATTGGAAAAGATTCTGGAGCCTCTCCTCAACGCTGCGTTCAATATCATTCTTTTTCTCAGTTGCCATTATAATTTATGGTTTGTAGGTTTCTTTTTTCTATTTATGTTTTAATATTTGCGCCTTAATCGCTTTACATATCTTGGTTTCTTCGATGCTTTATTATAACACCTTTACAGGATTCGATTCTGAAAGAGAAGTATAGACCGGCAAATCTTCATAACGGTCTCTGATCACCCGACAAAGAATTTCCCTTGAGCATAGCTCGCTTTCATAATGTCCGATATCCACTATAATAATTTCAGATCCGTAAGAAGTGAAGTCATGATATTTCACGTCACCTGTAACCAAAATATCAGCTTTAGCTTTTATAGCCGCACCTATGAGCGATGAACCGGAACCTCCGCAAACCGCCACTCTTCTGACTACCACAGAAGGACTCTGGGCTGAATATTTTAGGGCAGCGACCTTAAAAGTTTCTTTAACTTTTCTCAAGAACTCTATCTTTGGGAGTGGAGTAATGTCTCCCACGACCCCAAGCCCTGCACGCGGGTCTCGTTCTGATGGTTCCAAAACCTCCAGTCTTTTTATATCAAGACGTGCTGCTATCTCATGGCTCACTCCATCCCATACAGAATCAAGATTTGTGTGGGCAGAATAAACAGCTATATTGCTTTTCAAGGCATCTATAACAAGCTTTTGGGTCATGTCCGCCCCTGTCAATGATTTCAATCCCCTGAAAATTAAGGGATGATGGGATACTATAAGATTACATTCCCGGTCCCTCGCCTCTTTCAATATATCTTCATTGACATCAAGACACAGCAAGATTGCCGACACTTCCATCTCAGGATCCCCGACTTGCATACCGGCATTGTCATACGACTCCTGAAGAGATACTGGCGCAAATTCCTCTATAGTTGCTGCTATGTCTTTAACCTTCATTAGTGAAGTATCGGTTTTATTTCAAGTTTTAGCTCATCAAGTTGTGCCGGATCCAATGGTGACGGAGACTCATTCATGACATCTCTTCCTGAATTATTTTTGGGGAAAGCTATCACATCCCGTATTGAATCCAAGCCTGCAAGTATTGATACAAAACGGTCGAATCCCAAGGCAAGACCGCCATGAGGCGGAGCTCCATACCTAAAGGCATCCATTAAGAAACCAAATTGTTCCTTTGCCTTCTCCGGCGTGAATCCAAGCAATTCAAACATTTCATTCTGCAACTCCGGATCATGAATTCTAATTGAACCTCCTCCAAGTTCATTTCCATTCACAACAATGTCATAGGCTGTGGCCCTTACGTTTCCTGTGTCGCTTTTTAATTTCGGGATATCATCCGGATTTGGCGAGGTAAAAGGATGATGCATGGCGTAATACCTTTGAGTCTCCTCATCCCATTCAAAGAGGGGGAAATCTATCACCCATAACGGAGCGAATACATTTTTATCTCTAAGGCCAAGTCTGTTGCCCATTTCAAGACGCAATTCCGACATCTGTTTGCGAGTCTTCATTGCATCGCCGGTCATAACAAGAATCAAATCACCCGGCACGGCGCCCATTCTGTCTACCCATTCTTTAAGTTGGGTATCCGTATAAAATTTACCTACAGAACTCTTGATCGAGCCGTCAGATTCCACCTTCAACCAGATAAGGCCCTTGGCTCCAACCTGTGGACGTTTCACAAACTCTGTCAATTCATCTATCTGTTTGCGTGAATAAGATGCACATCCCGGAACTCTTATTCCTATTGTTAGTTCTGCATCATCAACTACTGAGAATCCTTTCCCTTGGGCAAGATCTGTAAGATCCACGAATTCCATCCCGAACCGGATATCGGGCTTGTCGCTTCCATATTTTTCCATCGCCTCTTTCCACGTCATTCGAGGGAAAGGCTCTGTGAAATCTATATCCTTTACATACTTGAAGATATGCTTCACCAATCCTTCAAACATATCTATTACATCCTCCTGCCTCACGAAACTCATCTCGCAGTCTATTTGAGTAAACTCCGGCTGGCGGTCGGCACGAAGGTCTTCATCCCTGAAACATTTCGCTATTTGGAAATAGCGGTCAAAACCGCTCACCATCAGCAACTGCTTGAACAGCTGCGGACTTTGCGGCAAAGCATAAAATTCACCCGGATTCATCCGCGAAGGAACCACGAAATCTCTGGCTCCCTCCGGGGTTGATTTCACCAATATAGGCGTCTCTATTTCCAGGAATCCATTTGCGTCAAGATATCTGCGGATCTCGAAGGCCATCTTATGGCGCAACTCAAGATTCTTTTTTACAGAAGGACGTCTTAAGTCCAGATAACGGTATTTCATCCTCAGATCATCCCCCCCGTCAGTATTATCTTCTATTGTGAAAGGAGGAATTTCACTCTTATTCAAGACCTTTAAATCCTCTGCTATGATTTCTATATCTCCTGTCGGCAGATTCGGATTTTTATTTTCTCTCTCTGCAACTTCTCCTGTTATTTCCACCACATACTCTCTACCTAAAGTATTGGCTGCCTGGAAAAGCTCAGGATTGATTGACGAATTGAAAACAACTTGGGTGACTCCATATCTGTCGCGTAAATCCAGAAAAGTCATCCCTCCCATCTTACGGTTTTTCTGTACCCATCCGGCCAAGGTGACTTTCTTTCCTTTATCTTCAAGCCGCAGCTCTCCGCATGTCCTGTCTCGATACATGACGTCTCTTTATTTAGTTTAATATGCAAAATTAATGATAAATCGCCGATTAAAATTATTTTTCCTCACAAAAAGGTTGTTTTTATTAATCTATTTCCCCTCTTTTTTGTTTATAACATAGAAAGTTTAACTTATAAAATGAATAAAATTATGAACGACGTATTAAACACTGAAGAGAGGAGAGAACTTCCTGATAGCATTTTCGGTTTGCCGGAAAGAAGAGAGTATCCAATGCCTGATGCCGCTCATGTCAGGGCTGCAGAAGCTTATTTCAGGTATTGTCCTGAAGATTTAAAACCAAAACTCGCAAGGGCTATCCTTCGTTTTGCTAAAGAGTATGGCGTGGATGTTGAATCGCCTACCGTGCTTTCTTATGCTCAACAATAAATAGATTGAATTATGAAAAAGAGGTATTTGATCATAGCTTTATTAGCAGTGCCTTTTTTCTCAGGCTTGACTCTTTCTGCACAAAATCCTGAGGCATCTAACGATGAGCCTCTCGTAGTGCAGGCTTATAATAAGGTTGCAGAAGGCACTGTGAATACTTATGATTCTGTGGCTGCCGGAACAGTAAATCTTTATAATCAAACGGCCACCGGAACTACCCGTGCATACAATAAGACTAAACAAGGAGTTGTTAAAGCCTCCGATTGCGTAGCTAACGGAACTGTCAAAACTTATAACAAAGCCGCTAAAGGCGCCAAACATATCTATACTCAGACTAAGAATGGCGCTGAAGAAGCTTTTCAAAAAACCAAACACGTTTTCCGCAGAATTTTCTAAAAAACCTTTTTCAAAAGGGAAAATGATTCCTCTTTGCTCAGGTTGATTATTTTGTTAATTTTGCAATGTTAAACGAAAGTTTGATTAATTGAAAAATAAGTGAGAGACGAAAAAGAACTTGAAGGAATAACACTACTTGGGAATCAAGGAACAAATTATCCTTCTGATTATGATCCATCTCTGTTAGAGACTTTTATCAACAAACATCCGGAAAACGAATATGTCGTGACTCTCGACTGTCCGGAATTCACAACTTTATGTCCAAAGACAGGGCAACCTGACTTCGGACATATAGTTATTTCTTATATACCGAGAGAAAAAATGGTGGAAAGCAAAAGCTTGAAACTATATCTTTTCTCGTTTCGTAATCATGGCGACTTCCATGAGGATGTCGTCAATATAATTATGAAAGATTTGAAAAATCTTATGAATCCTCGATATATCGAGGTGAAAGGTTATTTCATGCCCCGGGGAGGCATATCAATTCACCCTTTCTCCAACTTTGGGGATGAACAACACGAAGAATTGGCCTTAAGACGCCGGGCTGAAATGCTGGGGTTTAAGTAATCTACGAATTATCCCTTAAGGATTATTAAAAGTTCTGTAAATAAGATACTGTTTTCAACTGCTAATCTTCAAGAGCATTGAAAGATTCAATATTAATACTAAGCGGCGGCATGGATAGCACAACTCTTCTTCATTATCAGAAGGAGAGAATAGCTCTTGCTGTTAGTTTCGATTATGGTTCTAATCATAATCTCCGGGAGATAGAGTGTGCAAAATGGCAATGTGAATCTATTGGTATTCCCCATTTGGTGATTCCTTTGGATTTCATGGCTAAATATTTTAAAAGTTCTCTTTTATCGGGAGCCGAAAATATTCCAAAGGGAGATTATGACATGGAAAACATGAAGTCGACTGTCGTGCCGTTCCGTAATGGTATAATGCTGTCAATAGCTTGTGGTCTTGCCGAATCAAGGGGGCTACGCCATGTTATGATGGCAAATCATGGTGGTGATCACGCAATCTATCCCGACTGCAGACCTGAGTTTGCAAAAGCCATGAGTGAAGCAATGAGATGTGGCACATATGATGGAATAACCCTCATTGATCCTTTCACCTTTATGAGCAAAGTAGAAATTGCTCAATTGGGCGCAAAATTAGGTGTTGACTACAGCCACACTTACTCTTGTTACTGTGGCGAGGAAAAACATTGCGGGAAATGTGGCACATGTCGAGAAAGACAAGAGGCATTCATTCAAGCCCATATCCCCGACCCTACAATCTATTCCTAATAACTTTAATTATTGTAATGTTTTACGTTAAAAAACGATTTGAAATAAGCGCTGCTCATCGGCTCGACCTTGGTTATGAAAGCAAATGTTGCAATGTCCATGGTCATAACTGGATTATCACTGTAGAATGTAGAGCGAAAGAATTAAACAGCGATGGAATGGTCACTGATTTCACACATATCAAACAGTTGGTTGTTGATAAACTTGACCATGCTGTCATTAATGATGTTCTGGATGTGAATCCTACTGCTGAAAACATAGCCAAATGGATTGTAGATAATGTCCCGAATTGCTGGAGATGTGAAGTGCAGGAAAGTGAAGGGAATTCTGCCGCCTATGAGAAAGACTTTTGAATAAAAAATGAATGAGAAAGATTAACGAAATTTTCCTTTCATTACAGGGGGAGGGATGCCACACCGGTCTCCCTTCTATTTTTATCAGATTCTCAGGGTGTAACCTCTCTTGTCATTTTTGTGACACTGTTCATATGCCTGGCAAATTTCTTTCTGATTCAGAAATTATAGATGAAGTAAAAAAATATAAAGCGGCACAGATTGTTTTGACCGGTGGCGAACCATCTCTTTTTATTGACGAAGATTTCATAGCTCTTTTAAAATCTGAAACAGGTCTGCCAATAGCTATTGAAACTAACGGCACTCATCATTTACCTTCAAATATCGATTGGATCACTGTCTCCCCGAAATTAGGAATGAGTAAATCGGGGGATGATTCCCTGAATACGAATTTCATTGCTGACGAATTAAAAATCGTAGACTTGGGCCAGAACCTTGAACCTTACTTTTCTTTAGAATGTGTCGGACAAAAAACCAAAATGCTTTTACAACCATGTTATGTTTCCGATTCCATTCAAAACGAAAAGAATCTTCGAAACACAATCAAAAGAGTGGTTTCTGATCCCAGATGGAGACTATCTCTGCAGACCCACCGTCTGCTTAATATCCCATAAAATAATTTTTTCAAATCCGGAGTTATGGTTCTGAAACTTCAGGATTAGCTGTTTAAGCCTTTAATCAATATCCGGCCTTCTTCTTAATAATCGTATAATTTTTTTAATGTAAGTAAACATTTTTTTAATTCCTAATGTTATATTATCAAACAAAGGGAATAAGATAATTTATTTGTTTTACCCCTTTAGCAAACAGAGAATTGCATAATTTGAACAATCAAATTTACAATTCTCAACCAACAAAAAAGAATTTATGTAAAACCTGAAAATATTAAAAAAATTATGAAAACGCTGTCAATTATTTTTTACATTATCGGATCAATACTTTTGATAGTATCTTGTTTCGTTAATAGCTATGCTGCAACTTGGTGGATAGGTGGTATCGCGGTGATATTCCTAATCGGAGGTTGCGTGTTCCAATTCACATCGAAATCAAACAGAAAGATTTCCAACAACAATGACGGATTCAACTGATCACATTAACCATCAATATATAAATTGAGAGGCCTGCGACAATGTTGCGGGCTTTCCTATGTCTATTAGCTTAAGGTTTGGATCAAAGATTCCCTCTATTGTTTCCTCTCTTCTATCGTCAAGAAAATAATCCATTACAGGAAATTTCCCCTCTCCCTCCAATCTCTTCATTTCCTCCACCGACTCATATGTGAGGCTATAAATACCACTAAAGGCATATCCTTTTATTTCCATTCCCTCTTGTGGTTTACAGGGTCTATATTCGCCTGTAGTAAGATTATGCCAACCCCACAACTTCATTTCCCGGTCAAATAGAAGGCGACGTGATGATTCACGATCACTGACAAGCAGATTTGTTTTTTCCCCTATCAATTTCCTCAGATCGGCATTACTTAAAATATCTACATTATGAATCAAAACCGGAGATAAATCTTTTGAGAAAAGCAAGTTTGATGCCTTCACAATTCCTCCTCCCGTATCGAGTAATTCATCACTCTCATCACTTATGGAAATCTCCACATTAAATTCCCTTGAAGTAAGAAAATCTCTTATCTGATCAGCAAAGTGGTGAACATTTACCATTATATTGTCAAAACCTTGGGACCTCAATTTCAAGATCACTCTTTCGAGCATAGGAACCCCCTCTATTTCTACAAGCGCCTTGGGTATCTTATCAGTTAAAGGCTTCAGACGACTGCCTAAACCCGCCGCCAATATCATTGCTTTCATAAATTCTCTTCTATTTCTTGCTCCCTATGTATCAATCTTACTGTTACACCCGGATACTTCTCTTTTATAGTATGAGCGAATTTTTCGGAGCAATAAACGGAACGATGCTGCCCTCCGGTGCAGCCGAATCCTACTTGCAAAGAGGTGAAACCCCGCTCTATGTAGCGTCTCACAGAGGGCTCCACGATTTTTATAGCTCTCTCTACAAACTTTGATGTCTCTTTCTCTGCCTCCAGAAATTCTATAACCTCTTTGTCTCTTCCGGTTTTATGTTTATACTCTTCATACCTGCCAGGATTATGCAGCCCTCTACAATCAAACATAAAACCACCTCCATTCCCCGATTTATCCTCAGGATAACCCTTCTTATATGAAAAACTATTGACTGTCAAGGTCAAATTTGTTTTCTCGTGTTTCTCAATTTTAGAAACTTTTTCATACTCCTCATAGAGGATTCCACTTATCCTTTCTATTTCCGGGAAAAGCTTGAGTCTCCCCTTACTCCCTAAATATTTTAAATTTCTAATGGCATAAGGGATACTTTCTATAAAATGAGGTTTCTTTTCTATCAACCCTCGGAATCCATATGCTCCCAATACTTGTAATGTCCGGAAAACAGAAATCAATTCCATCTGAGATCGAAGGGATTCTTCAGTTTTATTTTCTCCTCCCCCTTCATTACGTGCAATATCCTCTATTTCTGTGGCAGTTTTACAACTTTTAATCCTCTGTTCGCTAATACAACTGCCATAGCGAGTGATATAATATTCCTCCAGTTCCTCTCTTTCTGAATATGAGAATGGAGCCTTTGCCTGCCAAATAAACGACACGGCATCGTAAACAACCGGACCTTTCCGGGCACCTTGAAAATCTATGAAGTAGAGACTGCCATCCTTAACCATTATATTGCGGCTCTGAAAATCCCTATACATAAATCCTGAAATTATTCCTTTAGAAGTCAGATGATTAAGCATTAGGTCAAAATCATCTTCTAATTTTTCTTCGTCAAAAATAATTCCGGAAGGTTTAAGAAAATCATATTTGAAATAATTGAGATCCCATCTCACGAGACGCTCCGAAAAAGGTGGGAAACCTACCAAATCCGCCCATTTTTTCTCGGGTATCAACTGCATTTTTATAAGTTCACCCAATGCCTTGCGGGCATACTCCTTTCCATTCTCCAATTTTAAAAGACTCATTAACTGGATGTCTCCCAAATCCTCGAGCAGATAATATTTTTTATCGGGAGAGAATGCGATAACACCCGGCACATTTATGCCTTCTTGCGCCAACAAGTTGTCAAGACGAACAAAAATATCATTTTCCCTGATATCACATCCATAAACCCCTATTATACTGACGGAATCACTTCGAAGCCGATAATATTCCCTATTCGAACCTCCCCCTCTCAACCTCTCTATAGCAACACATTTCCCAAAATTCCGTTCAAATAGTGAGATTATTTCTTCCTTATTGTGTAAAAGACTCATTTATCTTTCTATTGAATACTTTTGAAATAAAAGCAAAATTATTAAATTTGCACTTAACTATAAGCATCTTCTTATAATTAAAAATCCCCGAAAAAATAAAAACAATAAAAACGCCAAAAAACTATAACCATTCCAATATACTATGGCAAAAATAGACAATTACAATTTCGCCGGTAAAAAGGCAATCGTTAGGGTTGACTTCAATGTACCCCTTGATGAAAATGGTCATGTGACTGATGACACTCGTATTCGCGGCGCTCTCCCGACTCTTAAGAAAATTCTTGCTGACGGTGGTAGCCTAATCCTTATGAGCCACATGGGCAAGCCCAAAGGAAAAGTGAATGAAAAATATTCATTGAAGCAAATTCGCGAAGATGTAGCAAAAGCTCTCGGAACAGATGTGAAATTCGCCCCGGATTGCAATAATGCCGATGAAGCTGTCAAAGACCTTAAACCGGGTGAAGTGCTCCTTCTTGAAAACCTCCGTTTCTACCCTGAAGAAGAAGGGAAACCTGTAGGTATCGATAAAGAAGATCCCGGGTATAAGGCTGCTAAAGAGGAAATGAAAAAGAGCCAGAAGGAATTCGCAAAACATCTTGCAAGTTATGCAGACGCTTATGTAAATGATGCCTTCGGAACAGCTCACCGTGCTCATGCTTCTACAGCTGTTATAGCCGACTATTTCAATGCCGACGACAAAATGCTCGGATACCTTATGGAAAAGGAAGTCAGCGCAGTTGATAACATCCTTAAAGACATTAAACGTCCTTTCACTGCCATTATGGGAGGCTCAAAGGTTTCAACTAAGATCGGCATCATCGAAAACCTCATGGATAAAGTTGATAATCTTATTCTTTGTGGCGGCATGACTTATACTTTTGCCAAAGCTCAAGGTGGAAAAATCGGTGACTCTATTGTTGAAAACGATAAGCTTGATCTTGCCCTTGATATTCTTAAGAAAGCAAAGGAAAAAGGCGTCAACCTTGTGCTTGGCACGGATTGTATTGCAGCCAATGCATTCGACAATGATGCACAGACTATCGTTTGCCCGGCTAATGACATACCCGACGGTTGGCAGGGTCTTGATGCCGGTCCGGAAACCCAGAAGTCTTTCGCAGCAGTGATACGTCCATCAAAAACAATCCTATGGAACGGCCCTGCCGGAGTTTTTGAATTCGAGAATTTCACTCAAGGCTCACGTGCGATCGCTGAAGCGATAGTAGAGGCAACTGATAATGGCGCCTTCTCTCTTGTGGGTGGGGGTGACTCTGTTGCATGTGTAAATAAATTCGGTCTTGCCGATGCTGTTTCTTATGTGTCAACCGGTGGTGGCGCCCTTCTCGAAGCCATAGAAGGCAAAGAGCTTCCCGGAGTAGCCGCAGTTAAATAAATGCATCTCACCCTTTAAATGAATAGCCGACATTGATCCCTGGCAATCATTAAATTAATGAGCTTAAGAGGTTAAATAAAGTATGGCAGACATTTAAAATATTTTTCGACAGACATTTAAAAAGGGAGGCCAATCTAAAGCTTCCCTTTTACCTTTTTATTTATTTTGAATCATTTCTCTTCACGATAACATAATGCAATTCTTTTAGACTTAAAAGCCGGTTATTTTGTATTTTTATTTTTAAAAAAATTGTTTTTATCAAATTATATATTAATTTTGCAAAGTAATGCGGTCAAAAGCCGATAACAGAGAAACGATAATGCCCCCACCATGAAAGACTTAGGGGAAAGGTAAACAGAAAAAATATAAAATTTCAAACTAATAAAATTAATTTCAAACAAAATTAACATTATGGCATCTCAAAATCCTACTGTTGCCGCAGAAGCCGTGGCAACCCCGAAAAAGAAAAAGGAGGAAAAAATCAGTAATGTACGCGGTATCCGCAATGCTTTCTTTGTAATTATAGCATGTGCTATCGCAGCAGTATGTATCTTCCTGTTCGCTATGGGAGCTCCCGGTAACTTTGAGGGCAACGATCCCGCCGGACACCCGATCAACCTTGCCGGCACAGTTTACAAAGGTGGTTTCATCGTTCCTATTCTTATGACTTTGTTCCTCACTGTAATTGTGCTTTCAATCGAACGTTGGATCGCTATCAGCTCTGCTTCCGGCAAAGGCAACACAACTAAATTTGTCAGCGATGTAAAAGCCGACCTCGCAATGAACAATATCGATGCTGCTATGCAACGTTGCAAAGATCAGAAAGGTTCTGTTGCTGCCGTTATTTATAGCACTCTCGTGAAATACAAAGAAATGGACGCTAACACTACCCTCAGCAAAGAGCAGAAACTTACTACTCTCCGCAATGAGGTTGAAGAGGCTACAGCTTTGGAAATGCCGGCGCTCTCACAAAACTTGCCGATCGTTGCTACTCTTACAACTCTCGGTACACTCGTCGGACTTCTCGGTACTGTAATGGGTATGATCAAATCATTCCAGGCTTTGGCTACTTCAGGTTCTCCTGACTCAACAGAACTTTCAACCGGTATCTCTGAGGCGCTTGTTAACACTGCCTTCGGTATCGCTACAGGTGCTTTCGCCGTTATTTCATATAACTTCTTTACTAACAAGATCGACAACCTTACTTACGCTATCGACGAAATCGGTTTCTCTATCGTAGCTACTTTCGCTGCTACTCACAATTAATCCGACATTTGTCAGAATCTATTAAAAACAACCGATTTAGTTAAAGCTTAATATGGGAAGAGTAAAAATAGCAAAGAAAAGCACATTCATCGACATGACAGCGATGAGTGACGTGACCGTGCTGCTGCTTACCTTCTTCATGTTGACTTCGACCTTCCTTCAGAAAGAACCGACAACAGTGTTGACCCCACCCTCCGTTTCTACGGAGAAAGTGCAGGAAACTAACTTCGTTCAGGTTCTTGTGAGCCCGGAAGGAAAGATTTGGCTGACTATGAACAACGACACATCCACTGTTTGGAGTAACGAAAACATGAGGATGGCCGTGCTCGATAAAGTAGCTGAAATCTACAACGAAACACATAAGAACAATCCCGTAAGTTTCAATAACGAGCAGAAGCACATTTTCGCAAAACTTGGTAGTTTCGGAGTGCCGCTTGCACAAATGGGAGAATTCCTAAACACTGCAAACGAACCTGAAGGTATGACCAAGATGGATAAATGGCTCGAAGGGGAAGACGGAAATCCTAACCATAAGACCGGCATACCTATCGAATGGAACTCAAATCCTGACCAGCCCACTGAATTCCAAATGTGGATTAAAGCGATGCGTCAGACTGAGAATGAAAACCTCGCTCAGGCTATTAAAGATGGCACAGGTATCGCTATTAAGGCTGACCAGAACACATCATTCGATATTGTCCATATGGTGATGGATAACCTTCAAACCATCAAGCAAAATAAGTTTACGTTTTTGACAGCACTCAAAGCAGCAGAATAAATTATGGCAGAAGTTCAAGAAAAATCAGGCAACGAAGGTAAAAAAGGTGGCCAGAAAAAAATGCACATCCGCGTGGACTTCACGCCGATGGTAGACATGAACATGTTGCTTATAACATTCTTCATGCTTTGTACTACCATGATTAAGTCTCAAACCCTTACAATTGCGCTCCCTTCTAACGAAAAAGTGCAAAATGAGGAAAACATGTCGCAGGCTTCTGCCGACGATGCTGTGACTATTATCGTGGACGCTAAACGTAAACCCGGTACTAATATCGTTGACTCTGTTAACGGTAACGTGGTTAACGAAATCTACTATTATTTCGGCAAACCGGGCACTGATGCCGGCATGTTCGGCCCCGGAGGTGAAATCCTTTCCGCTAATAACAACCTCCAAAAATCGGAACTCCTTTCCGACGAGGTGAATGAAGTGGGTGACAGGACTTCTCGCGGTATTCGTAAGATTATTCAAGAGAGAAATAAAGACGTGCTCGCCGAAATCAAGAAGATTAAGGAACAATATGCTAACGGAGGTTTCGGACCTCTCGAGACTAAAGCGGAACGCGAAGAAGCTCAGGCTAAATATGACGAGGCTGCTTCTGCAATCCGTAAAAACGAGAACCTTAAGAAACCGGTTATTATCATCAAGTCTACTCCCCAGGCATCTTTTGGTAGCCTCGTGGAATTGCTCGATGAAATGCAGATCAACTCAATCTCAAAATATCAGATTGATAATATGACAAGAGTTGACTCCGTAATGCTGTTAGACTACTTAAGCACCCATCAGGGGAGTTAATGATAGATTTATTAACCCATTAATCTTAAGAAACAATGGCTAGAAGAAATGTAGATTTAACCTCCCAGGAATGGCGCGACCTCGTCTTCGCCGATAAAAATAAAGAATTCGGTGCATATGAGCTTAGACGTCAGAGCGACAAACGCCATAATATGGCTGTCCTCTTCACTGTTATAGGTCTTATAGTAGTATTTATCCTTATTCTTGCTTATTCTAAATATTCCGATTTCCGCGCTGAACAAGAGCAGCTTGCTCTTCAGGAGCAAAGAGAGAAAATGGCTGCAGCAGAATTGCTGCAACAAGATGAGGCAGAACCCGAACCGGAGCCGGAACCCGAAGATACGAAAGTAGAAATCGAAATTCCCGAGATCCCTCAGGAAGTTTTGGCAACCGTACAGGTAACTCAAATTGCCATCGTCGATGCTGACAAGGTGCAGAATGAAGTGATGGACATGGAAGAACAAAAGGAAGACAACACAGCGCGTGGTGTAGTTAACCAGGAAGGTTCTGACGATGTTGATAAATTCGAGGCAGTAAAAGAGCAGGTGATTGTTAAAGAACCGGAGCCTGAAAAGCCTAAAGAGGAAGAAATTTTCGTTGCTGTAGAGCAACAAGCTGAATTCCCCGGCGGCCAAGCTGCTTTGATGAAATGGCTCAGCAATAATATCAGATATCCTGAAGCCGCTCAGCAAAACGATATCCAAGGTCGTGTTGTTGTGAAATTCGTAGTAGAAAAGGATGGTTCTATAGGTCACGCTGAAATCGCTCGTGGTGTCGATAAAGACCTTGACCGCGAGGCCCTCCGTGTAGTCAACAAGATGCCGAAATGGCAACCGGGTAAGAATAATGGTGTAGCCGTTCGTTCTTACTTCAACCTCCCGGTAACATTTAAGCTTCAAAACCAGTAATACACAAGTATAATATGGAAAACGATAACATGAACAACAATCTCCCTAAAGGAGGTAGAGTGATTTTCGGGATCTTTATGATTCTGGTGTATCTGGCTGTTGGCTTGCTTTTCATCTTCGATGTATTCAATATCGACAATGTAGCTATCAGCGCTTCCGTAGGTGGTGTATTATGCGCTTACGGAGTTTGGAGAGGCTACAGAATGTGGAAAGGAATGAATTGATTCTTAATTTCCTATCTTATAGAAGAAGGCGTGTCTTAATCGATTCGCCTTCTTTTTTTAAGTGCGTATCTCGAAATATTATATTAAATATAGAATCCTGTAATGTTTTTTTCACATTTTTTCTATTGCCATGATAACTTTTCATTTCTAATTTGTTAATATATTGTAGCCCCTCTCATTAAAACCGGATACTTTGGGGTTCAGAATTCATTTTTTAAATTTTCAAACCCATCAAAAATTACCCCTATGAAAAAGACAATTTTACAATTGGCCCTTGGCTCTCTTGTTTTAGCCGGTATTGCATCCTGCACCCCAATTAAGAAAGGTGAATATGCCAGTGGTAGCGCTACAATTTTCTGTGACGACGGTTTTAAGAATATTCTTGAAGAGGAAATAGAAGTGTTTGAATACACATATCCACAGGCCAGTATTCTCCCCTTCTATGTGAGTGAACAAGGTGCAATTGACACACTGCTTGCCAACGGAACTACTGCGATTGTAGTAACCAAGGAACTCTCAAAGGAACAAATTCAATACATGAAGTCAAAATATAAGAGAATTGTAAGACAAGATCCTATAGCTGTGGATGCTGTGGCTCTGATCATAAACAAAGATAATCCGGTGAATTCTCTCTCTATGGAAGAAGTGAAACAGATTATGAATGGAGAAATCACTAAGTGGAGCCAATTGGCTGCCAACGACACAGCTTCTATACGTATAGTTTTTGATAATGCCGGTTCTTCAACGGTTAGCTATCTCCGTGAAAAATTCCTTCCTGAAGGAAAGACAATATCAGAAGTGGCAAATGCATATGCTCAAGAAAACAATGCTCAAGTATTCGATATCGTAAAGAGCAATCCGGAGGTGCTTGGAGTTATAAGTGTAAGCTGGCTTGGTGATGATCTTAGTGCAGCAAAAAAAGTACCTGTAGAAATCAGAAACACTCAATATCAGAATGAAAATGATACTGTAGCCACCAATCTCACTACAGAAGTAAAAATTCTTAAGATTTCAAATCCCACTGAAGATAATGATTATAGCTTAGTTGCTTACGAACCATATCAAGCATATATTTACAGCGGAGATTATCCTTTGGTAAGGAAGGTTTATTTCGTATCAACCGCCTCCGGTTCAACAGTAATGAATAGCTTCTATCAGTTTGTGAGAGGTTTTGTGGGGCAAAAGATTATCAGCAAGACCGGTATACTTCCTTATAAGATGAACCCGAGGGTGGTTCAAGTAATATAAAAAACCTACCCCCTAAATAACGAGGATGCACCTTTATTGAAGGAGCATCCTCTTTTTTATATTATTATATTGGTTTTAGGTATTATTTTTTGTTGTTTTATATCAAACCCTTTTGTAATTTCTTTATTTATTGGTCATTATTTTGAGCACAAGTCTATCGGTGGCTTTCATGGCCTCTCTTCCTATCGATGTCAGATTATGTATAGTCTCATCAACATCGTCAGAAATGATTCCCTCAGCCTCTGTGACACTTTTATTCTCCATCGCCAGCATTGCTGACATAAGGGCTGTCCCGGCTCCCGAGGATATTTTTAAAGCACAAGAAGGCTTGGCACCATCACAAATCATTCCGGTGATATTAGCAATCATATTCTTTACAGCCGAACTGATTTGAGGATATCCTCCACCCATCAGATAAACAATACCTGATGAAGCTCCGGTGGAGGCTACAACGCATCCGCATAGTGCAGATAATCTCCCTAAACTTTGCTTTATATATATACTCGTCAGATGACTTAAAATAAGAGCTCGTGAAAGCGACTCTTCATCTGCCTCTATATCTTCAGCAAAACTGACGACAGGCATCGTGGCACAAATTCCCTGATTACCACTTCCCGAGTTTGACATCACCGCTATCGTGGCTCCCCCCATTCGGGCATCACATGCTGCTGATGTAGAGCTCAAAATATTGGTAAGGATTGAGTCACCGAAAAGAGGGCTTCCTTTCTTCTTCATAGTGTAACCTAAAGAATGACCATAATTATGAGTCAATCCCACCTCAGAAGCTGCCTTATTTAGACGCTTCGACTCTAATATAAAATCAATCTCTTTATAAGGAGCAGACATAGCAAAATCATACACCTTTCGTAAATTCAGTTCCGGATCTGTATCTTCTTCTGTCTGATCCGTAGAAAAAACATCCTTCTTTTCCATGATAATCTCCCCGTTTAGGGATATATGCACGAAATTTGTATGATTATCTTTTATTATTACACGCGAAGAATCCCCGCTTTCTCCGTAACATGTCACTTCAATATACAATATGGAAGGCGAATCAACCTTATGAGATATGGAAATTTTGCGGTCATTGATAAAAGCCTTTCCCTCCTCAACACTTTCCGGACTAACATCTCGCAAAACTTCCAGGCCATATTCGGATTTTCCAATTAAGGCTCCTAAAGCTATTGCAATAGGAAGTCCGATCATCCCGGTGCCCGGAATACCCACTCCCATCGCATTCTTTAGCATATTGCCACTTAATTCCACCTCTATCCGGGAAGGTGTATATCCTAACACCTCCGTCGCTTTGGCCACACATAATGCCACGGCAGCCGGTTCGGTGCACCCTAAAGCCGGAACAACCTCTCGTTTGATAAGCTTGATTATAGCTTCACGTTCTTCTCTTTCCAATGGTAATAGAATTATCGAATTGAGGGATGTTATGTTTTATAAAAATATTTGAAAAGTTGGAAGAATAAACCGTTACAAATCAAATGGAAGAGTATTCCGAGAGAGACTCGCTATCCGCTTGTTTCGCCAACAACGACGGCAAACTGCAATATACCGGTCGTTACCACCAATCTCTACCTGTTCACCCTCCGTGATTATATCTCCCTTTGAATCTATCCTCGCATTTACAATGGTCTTCCCTCCACATGAACATGTTGACTTCACTTCATCGATTGTGTCGGCTACTTCAAAGAGTCTCCGACTACCCTCAAACATATTTGTTTTGAAATCTGTGCGCAATCCATAGCATATGATATTGCACCCGAAATCATCTACAATATGTGCTAACTGGTCAACTTGAGCTGCACTGAGAAATTGTGCCTCATCCACGAGAATCCATTCGGGCAACATCCCGCCGGATTCATTCATATTGGATATTTCCTGATAAATGTCACTTTCAGGGTAGATCCATCTACATTCCCGCTCTATTCCAATACGGCTTTTGATTACATTCTTCTGTTCGCGTGTGTCGGTTGCCGGCTTATAACAGAGGTAGGCAATCCCCCTCTCTTCAAAATTATATGCATTCGTTAAAAGTAATGCTGTCTTGGCCGAACCCATCGTTCCATATCGGAAGTATAGTTTTCCTCTATCTTTCATCTCTTTGGATTTCCCTCGCTTATTAATCCCAAAATTACTAAATTTTACCGAGAGGATTCCCTCTATTTATGTTAAAATTTGAGGAATCTAAATCCTATATCTAAATAAAAAAAGATGCATCTAAGATACATCCTTTCTTCTTGATATTTTTTGTTATTTACTTATGGGTGGGTTATTGCCGGTGATGCAATCTCTACTGCCGGAGCCGCCTCAGGCATTGGATTATCAAAGCCGGCATAATTCGACATATCTAAAAACATCAGTACCAACAAAGCTACTATGAAACACCCTACAATAGTGTATAACCATCCCATCCAACGATATCTCTCAACCACTCCGCGGCGCTCTCTGTTATCTCCTTCCATATTTTTTTGATTTTTAGATGGTCATTTAATTATTATACATGTACGGCAATCATTTTCCAGATTACGAGACCTACAACTACACAGGCTACCAGTATAGCTAAGCCAATCAATAATTTTCTTGTTTTCGGTGACATAACGTAAAGAGTTAGGTGGTTAAAAATTTACTTTGTGAAATGCCCTATAACCGAGATAGTTCTCTTTCATTTTTCTCTCATGCCTTTTCTTATTTCTTTTTATAGCAGTTTTGATGATAGTGTCGCATGAATATTTGCCTGCTCCGGCGACTCCGAAAATAAGGCAACCGAACATCATCGAAAAGAGAGAAATATCGGGAACTCCTGCTCTTATAGAGAGCGCTCCAAGAATACAATAATAAACAGCAGCCCCTAACATCACCGGTCGCGTAAGCAGTCCCAATGCTAAAAAGCCTCCAAAACTAAGGGAGCAGATGGCTAAGGAAACTTCTCCAATATGCATAAAGGAAAGCCCTGTGACTATTAGAATTGTGGCAAACAATGTACGCAATGGCACACTATATTTACCCATTTCTCCAAGGCCACTCTTTGTACTTGGAAATGCTATCTGAAGAATATCGATACTTCCTGTTTGTGACTCTTCCCTCAGAACCTGACTGCGGAATATTGATGACACCGGAGTCTCTACTTGCCCCAAAGCATTTTTTGAAGGGTTAACGGATATTGTATCGTTGATTTTCATAAGTTCTAATTTTTAAGGGTTGCTTTATATGATTAACACATAAGCCTGATAAAAGTTTTCAATCCATAAAAAATTAGAACGAAAAATTTAGAGATAACTCCCTAATTTATGTAATATTGGAAATAGTTTTATTTTGGCGAAAAAATAATAACCGGAGCATTATGAAGGCCTACATAAGTACGGTTTCTCTTCTTTTGATACTCTTGTTCAAACTTCACCGCCTGTTTCAAATCACCGAAAGAACCGGCTATAGTATAATACATTCCTTCCGAATCTTGTGCTGCAAAAGCTTGCAACCTCTCTTCCCTCAAATCTTTAACTTGGGCAAGACAATTGGTTGACATTTTATACATTCCAACTGCCACATTATAAACTCCGGGAATTTCTGTCGCCTCTTCCACAGGCTTTAGATTCTGACGCATCAAAAAGACTTTAACTCCATCCACCTCTTTAAGTTGCATTCCGTCAATTTCCTGCAATTCCGATGTTTGCATCTGCAAATTCATATCTTCAAGAGCCGCCTTGCGCTTGTTTAAGGCTGCATCATATGCCGTTTTATAACCTTTTTCCGTAGGTTTACATCCACCTAATAAAAAAACTGAAGCCAACAACAGCACTAATAATACCTTTCCCATAAAAAATAAATTTGTTATTTAGAGCCCTCCATAAATCAAGCTCTTATTTGACGATTCCTTTTTCCAAATATTCAGCGAGATTTCTCGACACGTGATCTCCCGCTCTCTCAATCGCCACTTTGGCCATATCGGCATCTACCATTAGTTTCACCAATTCTTCGAAAGATGTCTTCTTCAACGGATCCCATCCGAGCTCGCGTTTTGCTTTTGAGGGATCACCAAGAAGATTAACCACATCTGTAGGCCTATAGAAATCGGGAGAAACCTCTACTAATACCTTACCGGTTTTTGAATCTCTTCCAACTTCATTTTCCCCTTCACCTTCGAATATCAGATCAATACCCGCGTGCTTGAATGCCAATAGACAGAATTCCCTGACAGAATGTTGTTCCCCGGTGGCGATAACATAATCATCCGGTTTTTCTTGCTGAAGAATAAGCCACATACATTCCACATAATCCTTGGCATATCCCCAATCTCTTAAGGAAGAAAGATTTCCAAGATATAATTTCTCTTGTTTCCCTTGTGCAATACGGGCCGCCGCAAGGGTGATTTTGCGGGTTACAAAGGTTTCTCCCCGGCGTTCCGATTCATGATTGAAAAGGATTCCCGAACAGGCAAACATATCATATGCCTCTCTATATTCCTTGACAATCCAAAAACCATACAATTTGGCAACTGCATAAGGTGAATAGGGATGGAATGGGGTTTCTTCGTTTTGTGGGACAGCCTCCACTTTGCCATAAAGCTCCGAGGTTGATGCCTGATAGAAACGGCATGTTTTTGCCAATCCGGTCTGACGAATTCCCTCAAGCATACGTAAAACACCAGTACCATCCACATTGGCTGTATATTCGGGTGAATCAAAACTTACCTGCACATGGCTTTGGGCTGCGAGATTATAGACTTCATCCGGCCTCACAAGATTCAACACTCGAATAATACTCATAGAATCCCCTAAATCTGCATAATGAAGGTGGAAATGGGGATGGCTCTCCAAATGGGCTATACGTTCCCGGAAGTCTACTGATGAACGACGGATGATGCCATGAACTTGATATCCCTTTTCTAATAAAAACTCTGAAAGAAAAGATCCATCCTGCCCTGCTACTCCTGTTATTAACGCCGTTTTAGTTCCCATTCTTTTTTATTTTTCAAATTTAAAGCAAGAAACTTTAAGATTGTAAAATTCTGTTTTCTTAAATAATCTCCTTCACAAATAGACTCCTCTTTAACGCCAACCGTTAAACACGGTGTATAATACCCCTTACTTTAGAAAGGATAACCGATGGCAAGATGGAAACACCAGGCCTTTGTGAATTTTATGTTAAAGTAATGGTGTATGCCCGTGTCGTAAGGAGCATGCAATCCGTAGCCTAAGTCACCACGCAAAACCATTACTCCGATATCTACACGGACTCCGACTCCCGTGCCGAGGGCTATGTCTCTAAGGAATGTCTTACCCTGAAGCAGACCTCCCGGACGTTGGGGGTCATTCTTAAGAAGCCATACATTTCCTGCATCTAAAAAGGCTGCTCCATGAAGGATGCTGACTATGGGGAAGCGATATTCTACGTTGGCCTCAAGCTTGAAGGTTCCCGTCTGGTCGAAATATCCGTCACGCTCATGATTCGGCGGTCTATATGAACCCGGACCTAACGATCGGATCGTGAATGCCCGGATTGAATTCGCTCCTCCAATATAGAATTGTTCCGAATATGGTATTTGTGTTGAATTACCATAAGGATGCTCCGCACCAATCAGCACTCGTGACACTATCCATTGGTCTGACTTGGGGAAGAGCCTGCGGTTATAGACTAACTGGAATTGTCCTTTAATGAATTGAGAGAAAGGGGTCCCGAAAAGAGTCTTTTGCCCATGAACACCTGCAAGAGAATAGATGCCATCGAAAATATTTCCTGCCTCTGTCAATATTGTCTGCACATTAATCCCGTTGATACGTTCTCTTTCGAAAAATTTATCGTAGGTATATGTCCAACTGATCTGAGGGATAAACTGACTTTGGAATCCGAGAGCTATTGCCGGATTCTGCTCCATAATAGAGTCAAACTCAAGTGTATGTGACAAAAGTTTGGTATACGTAAGCTTAAAAAGCGTCAATTGGTTGAGTGAGTGACGTGTGGCTCTCCATTCATATGTAATTCCGGCATTGAATTCCGCAATGTTAAAGAATTGAGGTCTATTTAATGTGTTTGCTCCTAAGCTGATAGTGGTCCAGTTGATATCTCTTTTTGTACGTCTCACAAATTTTGGCGCCAAAAGACGTGGAAAAGCGAGCGAACCTGTGATGCCGAATTCATAACTGTTGAAATTCTTATTTCGCTCGCCACCGGTTTGCCATTCATAGTCGGCATTAAGCTGGACACTAAGCTTTTCGCCTCCCCCGAATATATTGTTATGAGATAGTCCGAGCACTATTCCCGGCCCTATGTAACTATTTGATTTAGAAGTAACATTAGCTTGAATGGTAGCTTCGATGGGGCTTTGGAAACGTGCTGTTGTATAGACATCTACAAGAGGATTCTCCGGTGTAGTGTCTGCAGGCATCACATTAATCTGGATTCCTCCGAATATGCCGAGACGTGAAAGACGGGTCTGGGTCAGATTCATATCCCTGACAGTGAAGAGTTTCCCTTCGCGGAAGGTGATACATTCCGGTATAAGATTTCTCCTTAGGCGTGCCGGTTCGTAGACTATCAGCTCCCCTCGGCTTGTCTGGGTAGTGTCGGGGGTCCCCATGCTCTCCTCACTGTTGCGCAAAACTATTGTTTCTATCTTCCCGGTGCGGTATTGAAGTTTGGCCATATTCGGGATATTATTGACCAGATTTAGTTTTACAGCAATTGACCCGGGATTAATCAAGGAGTCGGCAAGGAATTCTATATATTCGGGGCGGAAATAATAGTAACCATGGTTACGCATTGAGTTGACTATTCTAACCCTTTCAACTTCAAGTGAATCAATACAGAATATCTCTCCTTTTTGCAGATAAGGGCTCTTTCTCGCCACAGAGTCTATATATCTGTTTAACTTGGATTTCCCGTTTAAATAGAGGATAGAATCGATACGGTAGGGATTTGTGACATGAAGAGTATAGCCGATAGCTGCCAGCTTATCGTTTTTCTTGTTCTTTTCTATATTATAGACCACCTGTGAACCGTAATAACCATTGTCGTCAAGGAGCTGTTGCATAAGCTTTGCTCTGATCTGTGGCTTTACCTCGCTGACAAGCACCGGGTCTTTAACCCATTTTCGATATAACCAACCCTTCAAACCCTTGGCGGAATCATTCCAGTTGTTATAGACCCATAGACCCAATGGTATCTTTATGAAAGGAGCAAAAAGATAATCGTTGGCGTCTGTTTCTCCTGTTTTTCTAAGTTCCGCATCCAAATCGGAGGGTAGTTTGACTCCCTCGGGGGTAATCACCTCGAATTTCCCCATACCGGTGTAGCGCACTTCATCAGGGCCCAAACGCCGGGTTGTAGAACATGAGGCTATCCAAATAAAGATAACCATAAGCAGGAGAGCGGCTGCCGCATTTATTATTGGCTTACTTTTCATTTCCCTCCATTTTCTTATTAATCTCAACAGAGTTATTTACAACCGAATCCGGATTCTCTTTGATTTCTATAGTCGGCGTCGATGAACTCACTGAATCTTTCACATTCTCCTCAGCTTTTTTTACCTCACTTCCGGAACGGAGATTTCCCATACCCGGACCGCGCAGCTGATTCTGGTTTAGTGTGATCTGTTGCTTGTTAGAGCCCCATTTAAAGAGCGACTTGAGATTTGATAGTCTTCTCCTGAAAAGGAAACCGCCTCCCATTTCCGTGATTTCACCTTCAAGGATACTCTCGTAACCGGTATGCCTGAACAGACGCGCATACATTGTGACGTTTTGAGTCTGTTTCAAAAGATATTCAAACGAGATGTCGCTTATCAGGTTTTCAGAGAAATTTTCGTCAGCGGCTGCATCTGTAGTATAGTTACCTCCAACAGAAATCTTGAACCTATTGTTGAATAGCGACTTAGACACCTGGTAGCTATAGCTGGTGGACGAACCAGTCTCTCCGTTTTGTGAATTTCCGTATTGGTCTACTCCCAAGCTTATATCAACCCCTCTGACATTATTTGCAAGCCATCCATTAATGGTTGATGTCAAAATATTATACATGGTCCCCTGCAGAATGTCGCTGCTGGCTGTCCTAACTCCGGCACCCGAATATTGTCCCGTTATCAGCATATTTAATGCGGCCATACTCCTGGCATCAGGCGTCATCGACATCAATTCATTATGGATTGACATATCGTCTTGAGTGTCAAGATTAAACTCGATCTTTGGACTTTGTAAATTATTTGTAATGTCAACGCTGACATCGAAATTTACTATTCGTGAATTCCCGTTCTCTATGACGCTGGCTCTAACATCATCCGTAGCCTCTATATCAAACGAAGGGTTCATGAGATCCCCCTGAAAACGCACGTAGCTTTGCGGATTAAATACAAATTTCTTTTCTCCCACTATAGGCATGCTGTAGCTTGCAAATCCATTCCCGAGGAACAGCTGTCCGTTGAGACGCATATCTCCAAGATAGTTTTGGAAATATGTTAATTCCCCACTCGGTTGAATTTCAACTTTTGCCGAACCGGTGGTTGTTGAACCCGGGTAAATCACGTTTACCTGCATGCCCGGTTCAAGATTCAAGGCTGCAAGTATTCTCATTGAGAATTTTGGACTCGCCACAGTGTCTTCTCTCATTACGAGAACCGTATCGTTGAAATTTACAAATTTAACTATATCGGCCGTGTTATGGGAAGTAAGTTGTGCCGTCGTCTGGGGTATCGAATATGTAACATTGGTGTTTTTCAGAAGACTCACTCCTGCATTTATATTGAAATGCTCGAGAGGCCCGCGCGCATTGGCATGGAGATCCATAAAGAGCTTCCCATAAAGTTCGCAATGAGCTCTTTGGTCATTATTTATCAATTGGAAATTGGTCGCATTAAGTTTGAGATCAAATTGTGCCGACTTCAAGTCGCTCATATCGATGGTGCCATCAATTTCTATAGGATTTTTGTTGGCTCCCCAGATGTCAAACTTATTGAAATCAATGATATTATCAACTACCAAAATAGAATCTTGGTTGAATTTAACCGAAGATCCCATCATCGGTATGAAAACGCCTACGGAATCACAAGCCAAGAAGCCATTAAGTTTTGGAGCCTTAAGTGATCCTGTCACTCCGAAATCTCCATTGAGAGCTCCCGAAAGCTGGGCAACATCTTTTCCCAGGAAGGGATTTGCAATGTTGAGCGGGAATTGAGTCAACTCGAGCTCCATTGTCTTGACCTGAGGGATATTTAGAGAATCAGGCACTAACATGGCTTTTGCCGAGATAGCCGTTTTCCCATTTATTTTCAATCCCAGACGAGCACCGGTTGAACCGTCATCATTCCTTCCGGCTCGGAGGGAAAGATTGAAATCTCCCACATTCATCCGGTCGTAGGTGAAATTATGGATGCCCATATTCCCGGTACCGTAAAGCCATCCTTCCATATATCCTACATTTACATTGGCATCAACCGAAGCAGTGATGGGAGGTGCGAATACGGAAAGTTGAAGGAAGTCTTGAATCTGTATATTATCTAAAGCGAGATGCAACTCATCATTCCCCCTCTCGCCGGGCTCTGTCTTCAAGAGGATGCTGCTCTTAGGGCTCGAAGCCTGAAGATTTGCATCAATCTTGTAAGTCCTCATATTTACATCGAGTGAATTATCGGTATTGAAGGTCCATGGAATATAACCGATCATGGCTTTCAATGGAGTGAAATGCACTGATATGACAGAATCCTGAAAAGATGCTGTCAATCCAAGTCTATACCCAACTTCTTTTTTCTGATTCAATTGGCGGAATCCTAACATAAGACGGTTTTGACCTACATAACCTGCAAGATTCACATCTGCGAAATCTCCGATGGGATTGTTGGGACGATTCCCCATATGAAGCTTGTAATCAAGCAATTCCCCCCTTTGTTTAAGATTGAATGTGAGCGTGTCAGCCCTCATTTTCGCATTTGCAAGAGCAAGAAGCTTGAAATTAGCCGATATGATTGAGTCATTTGATATGCTTCCGTTAAGTTTATTGACACTCATACCTCCGCCGGCAAGAATGTCTGCCAATGCTCCATTACCTCCTCCCTCGATTTTAAGGGTGAAGGGGGGTAGAATATGATGAAGTTCCTCTACGTTCAAATTCTTTTCTTCTATTTGCTTTGATATGGAGTCTGCTGCCTCAGAAAAGCCTGAAAGTAGATTTTTGAGTCCCGTCTGCGCATTAAAGTTGATGCAAGTCCCCTTTGCATCAATATCAGCCATCACACTATCGAAAGAACTCTTGAAAACAAGATCGATATCATTAGGAATCGCATAATAATTAGGTCCATCTATATAGGCTGCATCCAAAAGACACATATCTATATCATAAATCCATTTTTCAGGGCTCGCAGTCCCCTTAACGTTTAGAGTGCCACTTGCAGTCTTCTGATCTTTCGACATTCCGAGTGCCATAAGATCCAATTTATCCAATACGAGTTTGAGGTCGGTGGAATAAAGATCAGGCGCGAGAGTTCCGGTCGCTGCAATATTAAGTTTCAGTATATCATTGGGAGAGTTTACACTCAGTTGATACGCACCATTATCCAAGACAGCATCAACCTTCATATCTTTCAAAACCTGGTCTTCATATTCGAGTGACTTGATAGCCAAGTGTATGTCGGTTGATGAATTCTCTTTTGTAGGATTGAATCCTTCTCCCTGTGCAGTCAGAGAAGCATCCACCAATCCTATCTTCAGATCGGGCATAAATCCTCTGACATTGATATCATTGACACTCAATGATGCTATATATTTTTCTGAAGTGAGGGAAACGCTTCCATCCGCCACGAGTGAGCCTGCCGAAGTCTGAAGATCAAAATCAAGAGAATAAACTTCATTATTTGCCTTTAATTCTCCTTTGACATCCAGAGAGGGCAGAGAGAATCCTTTCATTTCAAGGATATTGTCTACAATTTTGGGCTCCGCCACCTCCCCTGAGAATTTTACGTCTGCACGAAGTTTTTTGATATTGAAAGCATTTTTCGCATAACCCTTTGCCTTCAATTTCATCACATTCCTTATTCCTACATCTAAGTTGGTCAAGCTAATATCTGCAAGGCATCCTCCTGCCTCAACATTAAATTCAAGTGGGTTTCTTGCAGGTAACTTAGACGTAATTTTCTTAAGGTCGGGCATAAATGCTTCGACATCAGGCCATCCCACATTTCCATCGGCATCAAGGTTAAAGAGGGAATAGGGTTCCATCTCCATAACTCCAAAAGGAATAGCTGCAGTAGCATTTAGATATGTATAGGGAGTCTGAAGATAAACATCTTTCAGGGTTAGTCCTGTGGAATCAACTTCAATTAGACCATTGCCGGATGTCACCATCAATCCGCTCCTTTCATAAGCAGAGATTTTAGCAATCGGAAGCCTCACAGTAGATGCCTCATTATAAAAATTATCAAGTCGGATATCTACATTTGAGAACTGCAGATAGGAGGGGTCGAAACCGGGCAAAGGCTTCGCATCTTTCACTGCATAAAGAGCATTGAACCCTGCAACTTCAACGGTGTCTCCTCGGATAATAAAGGGAGGACTTGAAGATGAAACCGTGTCGACCGGGAGTGGATGAGTCTTTATATATTCGGGAGTTGGTGTCAAATAAGTGACATACCCATCAGATGTTCCTAAATAATCTGCCGTCAGCAAATTCTGCGACAAATCGATAACGGCGTTTCTGATTTCAACGCTCTTGGATTCCAAAGACAGAGTGTCGATTGTGGGGAGCATTGCCATCCCGAAATTGAAACCGTCAATTTGGGCGTCATGAAGGATTATTTTCATATCCAATGGGGCTGCCGGCGCTGTATCCGGCTCCAAAGGTTTAGCCCATACATCCATCATAAGACTCAAATCCGCCTGTTCGATACGCAACTTATTGACATCTATATTCAAAGTTTTGATATCTACTGAGCTCTTGTCGTCTATCTCTATTAAATGAGCTTTTAATTTAAAGAGCAGGGAAGAGTCGGGAGCCATAAATCGGATTCCTGCCTCTTGAAGCTTTAATTCTTCAATATCAACATCAAGTTTAAAAAGGGGAGCTAACTTCACGTCAGCAATTACTTCCTTGGCATAAACCATCGTGTCGCCTGTAGCCTCCACGATTGTGACTCCATCAAGTGCAACATCTACAGGCCATTTTAGTCGGAAACGTTCTATGCCTATTTTCATGCCTGTGGATTTCTCCACATAATTACATGCTACATTCTTAACAAATGTTTGAACCGGAGGAACATAGAGAAGCACCGGCACTAAAACAGCTATAAAGACAACTGAAATAATGATCCATAAGAACGTCTTGAGCAGAATCCGTAGCCATTTTGGCTTTATCCAATGATTCTTGACTTTCTTCTGAGGCTGATCCTCTTGATTTGATATGTCGTTAGTGGGCTCTATTTGTATCCTTTTTTGAAAAGTTTGATTTGTTCGCTAAAATACCTCTTAATAAAGTGTAGCATTTTTTTGAACTTCAAATTATTTTGAATTCAAATTTAATCTTTTCTTTTCATTTTTGGGATGAATAGAGCCATAAATTTTGAAAAAATATATAAAGAAGGGGAAAAAGAAAGGCACCAATTATATCAGCCACCACATCAACAGCTTCAAAACTGCGTCCTAATCCCATCGAGGCTTGTAGGAACTCAATTATAATCCCGAAAAATGAAGCTGCTATGATTGAAAGGAGCGCGAATGGTAAAGAAATAGGACGCCAGTGATTTTTACGTTGGCGGTCGAGCATCAACATTACCGCAAATCCACCGAACATTAGCGCATGCGCCAACTTATCCGCACCGGGGAACAGCATTGGCGGCTCTTCACCTAACGGTTTGGGAGCCAGTGTGAGCCATAAAATTGAAACGGCTACTATCAGACTGAAAATCCAGGGAGGACACGCACTAAGAAATTTCCGCATTGCTCTCTACGTCCATCCTAAGTCGCTCTATCTCATTACGATAAATTGCAACAATTTGCGCAAACTTGAGAATCTTTTATTTTGAATAAGGACGATAGCTCAAACCCGGAGGAATAAGCTCTGTTCAATTCAAGATAAAATATGAGAAATGAACGCCTTCTATGGCTGTGTAAACCCTGGCGAACTGTTTAAGAAAGCTGATTGAGGATGGTTTGGGAGCCGGGACTTCCGACTGACTTTTTTCGTTGTTGTAAGCTAAATGGGGGTAATCGTTTATCATAGGCAACAGATTTAACTCGAATCTTAATTGATAAACGTTGATATGTTAAAATTTATTGTAAAAAATAAATTAATTAATCACATTTCTGTTATCCCCGAAAAAAATATCATATAGAAGATACCTGGTTATTGATTACACAGTTTAGATATCTTCTTTTTTATATCACGTTCCCCGTCTATTCCGAGATAAAAAACGGGGAACGTAATTTTCATTTTCGACTTATCAGGCTGTCAGGACAATATCCTTCTCTTCGGCTATTCTCCTTAGATTCAGGATTGCATACCTCATTCTGCCAAGAGCAGTATTGATGCTAACCCCTGTCATGGATGCTATCTCCTTGAAAGAGAGGTTTTGATAATATCTCATGTTTAGAACCTCTCGTTGAAGCGGAGGAAGCTCCTGAATCAGATGCTTGATATCTTCGCGGATTTGATCGGATACAAGCACATCTTCAATAGTTGCCTCACAGAGCTCCTTACGGTTTAGGATATCAACATCATCGATATCTGCACTTTGATGATTTTCCGATTTCTCCTGACGGAAATTATCGATTATCAGATTGTGAGCTATCCGCGATATCCATGCCGGGAATTTACCATTTTCAGTATAGCGTCCCTGTTTAATTGTAAGGATTGCCTTAACAAAAGTTTCCTGGAAGATATCGTTTGCGATGTCTTCATTTTTAATTATACGCATGATATAATTAAAAATTCTCTCCTGATGTCTCTTAAGTAAAATGTCAAACGCCTCGTTGTTCCCCTCTGCGTACATTTTGACCAATTGTTCGTCGGTCAGTTTGGTTTTTTTTGCCATCCTTATAAATCTTGATTGTTGCGTAAAGTCTTTCTATAGGCAGGCGATGTTAGGGTGGTTAGTGATTTGTTTGTTTGTTTATTTATGATATTTTCGATGCAAAATTATTCAAATTATAAGCCAAAACAAAAAAAGGAGACCTAAAAAAGTCTCCGAAATAGCATTTTTTAACAAAATTTTAATATTTATCTGCCTATATCACACAATAAGCTTAATATTTCCATGTGCATTGATACGATATCTATGGCTAACTCCTGTGGTGATATTATCAACAACGAACACTAATTCCTCCGGATCAATCTCAATGTGTGCATCCTCAAGAGCCTCTTGGATGGCACTATTGATATTATGTAAACCTTTAGTTGTCTTATCGTAAAGTCGCGAGTTGTCAGGTCCGAGGATCGTAACGCTCACCTGATCTTCCTTTCTTAAAAAATCTGCTCTTTCCATAATAGTATATCTTAATTCTTAATGAATGTTTGATAAATTAACATTTCAGACAAACACTTGGTTGAATAACGCCTCAAAAAACATGGTTGAATAATCATAAAAAGGTGTGACAAAATTTTCAATTCTGTCACACCC
Source organism: Muribaculaceae bacterium (assembly GCA_022510385.1). GTDB lineage: Bacteria > Bacteroidota > Bacteroidia > Bacteroidales > Muribaculaceae > Lepagella. The sequence continues at coordinate 42,973 of JAFLTQ010000021.1, forward strand.
ATTTTTTAATCCCTTTTCTAACGGGGATAATTCCTATTCAAGAATTTATTCCATTGTGTTGCTGTATGTGGTCAGGTTGCCGACCATTGCGTAGCCGGTATAGTGGATTTCAATGCAAATGATATTCACGGTTGTTGTATCGCCATGGAACTCGGTGCCTACGAATGGAGTGTAAATTGTAGTGAAAATCCCTATCAGGGAAATATTGAGAAACTGACTGAAAATATCATCAATTATCTGAAATAATCTTACTAAGGCTATGAAGAGGGAAGCATTGGATTCCCTTCCTGAAGGTATTTATATCATTAATGGTTGCAAGGTTGTAAAATAGAATTCTTACAATTCATTTAATAAAAAATCAGGGACATTGCAGTTGCAGTGTCCCTGAATCTTTTATTAGTCGAATTTTAGATTATTCGGTGGTGTCTCCCACAATGGGGGTGCTGGTTTCGGAAATGTAGAGGTAGGGGAGGCGACCGGTGTAGCGTGTCAACTGTTCTTCAGTGTAACCGGCGAAGTCGTTGTTGCCATCGGAATAATAGAGTGTGCGAGTGATGTCGGGCTGCTCATTGACTATTCTCCATGTGCCGTCACTTTCCCTGGTTGCCTTGAAGAGATATTGCACGTTGATTGTGCCGTCGTTGTCGATATAGGCATTGTTGCTTCTCACGTTGAAGCTGGAGTATGTGCCTTGCAGATACATATACCTACCGTTGCTGTCGAGGATGAGGAAGTAGCCTTCCGGAGTGGTATATGTATTGCCGTTGTATTCTGTAGTGGTGGTGAATGTGAAGGCATTGTCGCCGTTCGGCATCACGATGCTTCCATCGTTGATGGTGATTTCGGTTTCACCAGGATAGCCGTAAGACTTGCCCGTGGGCACGGGATCCATACATACGCCGCCATATACAATCAGATAGCTGCAATTGAGGGCCAAGGTTTCACCTTCATAGAAGTTGAACACCTCTTCGCCTATATATTTGCGGAACGAGTATTTGCCACCCGACTTGCCGAAGGCTGCCACCTTATCCTGGATATAATTATCTACGTAGGTCCAGTTGTTGCCGTCGTAGGTCATCAGGGCACAAGCGCTCGAATTGTTGCCGAGATTGTAAGCAACGTAGGTTTCGGTGCCGGCTGCCATGTAGGGATAAGTATTCTTCATATAGATCGGCAGATAGATGGCGGGATCGTTCAAGGAATTGGGAGTAAGATCCAAAGCCGTGTAGGCTTCACCGTTCATTGCCACTGCATTTTCTGCGGGAGCCCAAGCCGAACCGTCGAACATGTAGACGAGGTTGATAGCCGTGGCTTCATCGAACACAATGCTTGAACCGCCTTCACCGTTTAGACTCATGATCTGGCTGCCGGTAGTGAATTCGTAGGTGCCGTTGTAATTTACCAGACTACCTTTCACAACAACCTTGTCGCCCATCTTTATCTGGTCTTCGGAAGTGAATTTATCACCATTGAGATAGTAGCCTCTGTAGACAAGCAGACCGGTGGTTTCAGACTCGCTGTCGGCAATGGTATAGGTGGCGTTGCCATAAGAGGGACTGACATCGGAAATGTTAATGATGTAACCGCCAACGGTAGCCTCGCCTTCGAAACCTGAAGCCATCTTTGAGAGAGCCTCCGATACGCTCCAATAGCCGCCGGGATTGGTGTTGCCGTTGCCGCCGTTATTGTTGTCGCCACCTCCTGAACCGCTATTGTCGCCACCTGCTGAGCCGCCTTCACCGTTTAGGCTGATGATCTTGCTTCCGGTGGTGAATTCCGGAGTGGTGCCTCCATAGTTTACGAGAGAACCGGTCACCACAACCTTGTCGCCGACCTTGATCTGGTCTTCGGAAGTAAATTTATCGCCATTGAAATAATAGCCTCTGTAGACTATGAGACCCTCTTTGTCGGTAGCGTTGTCGGCTATCGTGTAAGTGGCGTTGCCGTAAGAGGTGCTCAATTCCGATATAGCGATTATATATCCTTCCACAGTGGCCTCTCCTTCATATCCGTTGGCAATCTGTGAGAGGGCCTGGGCTACTGTCCAGTATGAATCGCGAGTCTTGCCGCTGTAGGAGCTGCGTGAATTGGTGCCGGCTTCATTCACATCGGTAAGCACCATATAGAAATATTTGCTGCTGGTGATGCCTGTGAAATATCCTGTGAAGGTGTAGGTTTTGCCGGTCTCCATCTTTGCTTTCAAAGCATCCGTGGGGGTGTAAAGGCTACCCTGACCGTTATCCACGCCCGGGATATTGATGTTATAGTAGTTGCCGTTGATATCGAGCGTGCCCTCAAAGCTTATGTATTGAGCTGTGTTGGGGGTATTTGCCACGATAGCGTCGCTGATCATGGTGGAAGTGTAGGTGGTAGGAGTCGGATAGGAATATGACTGCGAACCAACTTTAGTGAGAGTAGCGGAATTGGTCAATTGGAAACCGCCATACACAGCCACTGAACCCGAAACGTTTACGATAGTGCCTATGGGATAAGTGGAGAGATCTACGTTATTGTTATAGTAGAAGATAGAGCCGGCCTTGTCGGTGAGGATGAGACCGCGGGTGCTCTGGGCTGTTACCACTGCGGTGGCGGTGAGGGTTTCACCTTCATAGAGGTCTTTGATATTGGAAGTGAGCTCCGTACTTACGGAACCGCCGCCATTGCCGGAGTTGTTGCCGCTTCCGCCGTTGCCTGAGCCGGAACCGGAACCACTGTTAGAACCGGGGTAAGACACGATAGCATAGTCGCCGGCCTGTGCATCGGGATATTCCGATAGAAGCATTCCGGGAATAGCTGCGACGGCAGCCGGGGCCTTTTCAAGCACCATGCGCGGAGCTGCTGAAATGGCAGCCACTTCAGCCGGGGTTTCGGCCTGCATCAACGACACCTGCACCATGGAGCCGTCATTGTAGATATAGAAATCGGTCTTCTCCTGATTGAGCAGATAGGGCACTGCCACTTGAGCCGGATAGATGCTGTTTTGATCGAAGTAGTGGTTGTTGCGGATGAAATTTGCAGCAGCCTTCTGTTCATCGGTTTCTGCAAGGTTATAGAGGGTCTGACCGATGGTTTCGTAATCGGTAGTGGTGAGTGTGTAGTTTACAGTCACCGCGTTGTCGTATGTGGGTTCGCCGGAGAATCCGTCGAGGAATGTATTGTTCCAGGAATTATCGGTGCAACCTCCCAATAGCAGGGCCGGCCCCACAATTGCCAACGATTTTATATATGTGATTTTCATATCGTCTAATGATTATTTGTTAGGAAAAGTTAGAAACTGAGTTTGAGACGAACTGAGAAGGTCCTGCCGAATGAGTAATAACCCCAGGCGTTTGTCCAGTCTCCCTTTTCATAATAATTGGTGTTGGCGTCTTTGATGTAGTAATTGTTGAGCACGTTGTTGACGTTGCCGTAAACCGTGGCATACATGTTACCCATCTTGAAGTTGTAGCTCACGTTGAGGTTAAGCTCGTTGCCGAAGGGTATTTCCCATGGCTCTTCCACCTTGATGGTGCTGTTGACGCTGTTGCTGAGGGCGCTGCTGGTGAGCGAGTAGTCGGAATAGTTGCGGGCATTGAGCAACCAGTCGGCGCCGATGCGGAATCCCTTGAAAGGACGGAATGTGAGACCGACCATACCGGTGGTCTGAGCTGAACCGCCGATGTGAACGCCTTTTTGCTCTACCCTAACCCAGATGTGGTCTTTGCCAAACATTTCGGAGGCGATGTTGCCTTCAAGGTCGGCAAGAGGTGCACCCTGGCTGTTGTAGAAGTAACCTAACACGTTGTTGCCCCATTTCCAGTCGCCCCAAGACACCATACCGTTGATTTCCAACCAGTTGGTGGGGAGATAGGTAAGGTTCATTTCCACGCCGAAGTGGTTTGCCTGCACATTTTCAAGGTTGACGGTGTAACGTTCTCCGGCATTGGGACCACGGTTGATATATACGGAACGCTGAGTGTTGCGGTTGGTCTGGTCCATCCATACGGTGTAGTAACCGTTGAGGGTCATGGTGAATTTCGGTGAGTGGTAGCTGTAGCCGAATTCAGCCGATGCAATCTTTTCGTTGAATGATTTGGGATTGATGGCGTTGCTCACATCTGATGACACGAACACACCGTTGGAGAAGAAGGGAGCCTTTGATATGTAACCGCCGTTGGCAAAGATATTGTTGTAGCGGTCGATGTTCCAGTTGATACCTCCTTTGATCGTGCCCCCAAGATAGCTTCTCTTTTCCGACCAAGCCTTGTCGGCATCATAGTAAAAGAGGTCTTTTCTCTGGTAGGTAGTGACATTAAGAGAACCGGCCAAGACCGTGGTGATGCGACCGTCGAGATATTTTCCTTCAGCCTGTCCGTAGATACCTTCCTGATTGGCATAACCGTAGTAGTTACGGTAGACGATGTCCCCCACTCCGAGCTTCTGATAGATCCATTGCTGGTTGCCGGTCATGGAATTGTTTTCTGCCATCATAGATGAACCGCCGCGGCTTGAATCGTCGATGAAGTATTCACCGCTGTAGAGGTCGATGATCTTGTTGAAGTGATGGCCGATGTAATAGCGCATGTCGATACCGGCCGTGATGGTGAGACGGTTGGGAAGCACCTCATTCTTATAGGTGGAGATTAGGCCGTACCATTGGTGGTTGTTGTTTGAACTGGCCATCACCATGTTAGAACCTGTAGAGCTTGAGGCGTTCATATCTTGGATTGAACCGTAATCGAAAGTTCCGTCAGGTCTACGGGTAGAGATACCGTTGTATTCCCAGTTGAGGTTGCCGTATCCGTCGGTGCCATACCAGCCTGTGCGCCAGTTTGTGCCACTCGGGCTGCTTACATCGATAGGTCGTCCCTGGCCTGAATAACCGTAACCGGTTGCCAGTGAGACATAGAGGGCAGTTGAAAGAGAAGAATAGGCGTTGATTTGCCAGATATGGTTGAGAGAGATGATCGGTTTATGGAATTGGTTGCGGGCTGATGTACGTTGCTGACCTTCATTGTCATAACCGAAGATAGGGTTGTATCTATAAGGAGCCTCATCGCCCATGTAGTTAGCCACGTTTTGCCATTCGTTGATCATAAGGGAAGCGCTGGAACGCTGGTTGTGCCATTGAGGGGCACCGAAAGCCGTGAGGGCTATCTGGTTTTTGTCGCCGAGTTTCTTGGTGACGTTTACAAACCAGCTCCATTCTTCATATTGTGTGCCCTGGATGTAACCGTTGGCCCAACGGCGTCCGCCCATAAGGGTGATAGCCCAGCCGTTTTTCATAAGACCTGTCGAAAGGGTCATGCCTATATTGTTGAGGCCGTCGTTGCCGGTGCCATACCATAAGGAACCTCCTTTCTTGGCGTCGAGACCTTTTGTGGTGTAGGCGATGGTACCCCCGATTGAGGGAGTGGAGATAATGGCCGCACCGAGACCACGCTGAGTTTGCACGTTTGATGTCACGTTGGGAAGGTGGCCGAAGTTCGACCAGTAGATGCCTCCCCATTCCATATCGTTCATCGGGATACCGTTGATGAGCACTGCCACGTTCGGAGCCTTGAATCCGCGCATATTGATTTTGGCATCACCATGACCGCCACCTTCGGGAGTAGCCCATACACCGGGAGTAGTGTTAAGAAGCTCGGGCAATTCCTTGTCGCCGAGTTTCACTTCGATTTCCGCAGCGGAAATTTCAGAGATAGCTACCGGAGTCTCACGGGTTCTTGCAATTGAAGATGTTACTACAACGTCTTGAAGCATTTTGGAATCGGGTGTAATTTTTATTACCCCCATCTCGGGAGCTGCCTTTGCCGTTACAGTTTGATATCCCACATAACTGATTTGAAGCTCCTTGGTATTTGAAGGAACTTTAAGCGCGAATTTACCGTCAATATCGGTAGGAATGGCAGTGGTGGTGCCTTTCACTTGAACTGTAGCTCCCACAACGGGCTCTCCGAGTTCGTCGATCACTGTGCCCCGGCAGGTCATTGTATTGGGTTGCGCATACGCAAACCCCACCATACCTAAGAGCACGAGGGCTACGAGAAACAATCTCTTCATAATATGGATTTTAGGTAAGTATATAGATTTATGTTGTAAGCACGGAAACATAGACTCCGGATATAGGATCTTTAATAATACGCTTTCCTTTCCGGCTCTCATTTTACGACTTTTTGCAAAGTTAAGGTTTTTTTATATTTCCGCCAAAAACTTTCCCGACCATTGCTGACACTCCCTCTCGACGACCGGCACCCCGGGCGCCCGGCAGCTTGTCGCTTGCCTCTTTCGCTTCCTGCTTGGCTCTCTCAAATATTTTCATTAATTTTGCGTTTAGTGAAAAACACCGGTTCCCCCTTGGAAGGGCTTTTATAATCTAATAAATCTTATTTTTTTCTATGATTCTGTTTTCAAAAAAGAATTTTATCAGTTCATTCCTAACCTTGATCTTATTATGCTCGGGAGGAGCATTAACATTTAATTCATGCGCAAAAGATGCTGATGAACCATATTGGCCGGAGGATGATAATTCCACGGTGGTAGAAGATCCATCCGATAAGGAGGATCCCAATGAATCGGAAGATCCCGGAAATGTGGAAGAACCCGGAGATTCCGAAGAACCGCAAACTCCTGGAGAGCCAGGTAATGAAGAAGATCCCGGAAATTCCGAGGAGCCCGGAGATGAAGCCGATGAATATGATCCCGTACCCTCGAATTTCAGATATCCGCTATCGTATGTTGTTCTTCCTGAAGGTACTCCCGAACAGCTGAAAGAATACACGGGCTTCACCCTTAATTTTAATAAAGATAATCACACCTCCAATTATGTGGCCTGGGAGCTTCTGAGCAGTGAGACAACCGGTTCGGCCAACCGTAATAATTATGATTATTGGGTTGACAAGAGTCTGGAAGGTTGCCTTGACAAGGATTTCGCCTATAGTACATACGGTTACGAACGAGGCCACATGTGTCCTGCTGCCGATCAGAAATGGAGCGAGGCTGCAATGTACGATTCAATGGTGATGGCAAATATGTGTCCGCAATTAAGAAGTCTGAATTCAGGCCTTTGGGGCTCTTTGGAAAACACCGAGCGCAGCTGGGCAAAGAAATATGGAGCAATATGGATTATTGCAGGACCCCTCTATGCCGATTCCGATGATCTATACATCGGCAGGGCAAAGGCAAGAGTGGCAAGCTCTTATTTCAAGGCTTTTCTTTATTTGGATGAAAAGAATCCAAAGGCTATTGCCTTTGTATTCCAGAACGGTTCAAACCCGGGTAATATAAAAGATTATGCGATGAGCATCGATGATCTTGAGATCCTGACCGGTTATGATTTCTTCTCGGCTTTGCCTGATAGCATTGAAAATGCGGTAGAGGCTACTTTCGACTTCGCATCCTGGTAATCGGGTCAGGTTGACAGGAGTATTTTTATATGTCTCCATAGTTCAATGGATAGAATATCGGATTCCGGTTCCGACGATTACGGTTCGACTCCGTATGGAGATACCTCGACAAATCCTCAATAGTTTGAAAATAAAACTATTGAGGATTTCTATTTTTCTATTAGATCCATAGAAAGTTTATTTTTCCTAAGTCAACCATCACCATCGGCGTGGCAAGGTTTAACTTTTCTTTTGTTGAATCACATAAAATTCAGAAGGTGCCAAAGCAATCAGTTCTTCAGTTTCCATTTGATTTTGTTTTACATCCGCAAATATATATCCACCCGAAGACAAACCCAAGAACTTTGCAGTCCACCTGGTTCACTTTAAACAAAAATTAATCTCATTTATCTTATTCCTAACTGTTTATTAAATTTGTATTGCAAAAACAGTCGAATATTCGACCATTTTTGCATTAGACTGACTACTCAGTCATAATAAGTATAATAATATTCTAATATTTGTTTATATAATATAAATTGTATATATTTGCATAATCATATATACAGATTGACTATGGCAACAGCGGTAGCACTTAAACGAAAAATTATCGACCTTCCGGTAGAAACTTTTCAGAAACTCTCTTTAATGGCAGTAGCACAGGGAAAGAGTCTCAAAGCTTATATAGAGTCTGAACTTATAGCAAAGGCTAACAACATATCAGTTGAAGTCAAGGAAAACCCATCCCCGTCAAATGATGAATGGTTTAATAATCCTGAAAATCTTACCGAACTCGACAAAGGGATTCAAGAGATGAAAGAAGGAAAAACAAAGGCTTACACCATGGCTGAAATCAAAAATATCCTCGGGGTATGATTTACAGAGTGGAACTGACCGAAACTGCCGAAAAACACTTAAAAGAATGGGCGAAATCAGGTCAGAATAAAGTCTTGAAAAAAATATCAGACTTAATAGAGGAATTGTCTCAACATCCTAAAACGGGAACCGGTCATATAGAACAACTCAAGGGAAATTATTCCGGATTCTGGAGTCGACAGATTTCAAAAGGCGAAAGGATGATATACAGAATAGAGGAAGACCGAGTGATTGTTACAATCGTTTCAATGAAAGGTCATTACGGTGACAAATAAGGACTCCAATCACATTTTATTTGTGAACTTTGGAAAAGTTCAACCCGTTTCCTTCAGAACAATTACCATTGCATAAAAAAAGCCGCATTTCTGCGGCTCTCTTAAGGGGGCGATTACCTACTCTCCCGCTTTCGCAGTACCATCGGCGTGGCAAGGTTTAACTTCTCTGTTCGGAATGGGAAGAGGTGGAGCCCTTGCGCTGTCATCACCTTAGTATCTTTGATCCGTATCTCATACCTGTCTTGTATTTGTCAGGTCAGACCGGCTGTAAGGTTTGAAAGATGCACATGACGGAAGCCATGCCGGGAAACGGGTTTCTACAAGAGCGACTGCAAACGGCTGAGGCTTTGCCACATGACGGGCCTTCCGGCTCTTGGCATTGTCTGCTTCCTTTCCCGATGCCTTCTCATGCTCTCTTTGACATGTCTCAGGCATCTCTCTTTGTGAATCTCTTCACACGGAACTTCTCGGGCAATTAGTACCGCTCGGCTCAACATGTCGCCATGCTTGCACCTGCGGCCTATCCACGTCGTAGTCTTCAACGGCCCTTAAGTGAGATCTAATCTTGGAGCCGGCTTCGTGCTTAGATGCTTTCAGCACTTATCCTGCCCAGACACCGCTACCCGGCTGTGCCCCTGCGCGGGACAACCGGTACACGGGAGGTCTGTCCGGCACGGTCCTCTCGTACTAGTGCCGGTTCTCCGCAAATCTCTACGCCCACAACAGATAGAGACCGAACTGTCTCACGACGTT
>JAFLTQ010000022.1:0-35741 GCA_022510385.1 Muribaculaceae bacterium
TATCTTTTTATCGCTGTTGCGATTTATGTGGGGAAGGTGAATATTATAGTGCCCGAATAAGGTGATGAAGGGATATAAGGCAAGGTTTTGAGTCGAAAGATGGAGTCATGCGACATCTTGCAGACCCAAACCTAAGGCCTGACCTTGACATTATCCTGCCAATATCTACCTTTGCACTTTAATATTCACTCCCCTACATCGCTCCAAGCCATGAATTGACCAACCAAATTCACCCTAAAAGAGGATGACCTTTAACCTTTATAAATGAAGAAGAGCGACCAAAGTCGCTCTGTCTATAATTGGAATTATTATGAAAAGTGGGATAGTGGTTCCGCTTTAGAATCCTTTACCTTTAGTTCTTTCATATATGACTTCTTTTTGTGAGTCAATATTCTTCAAACGGAAGTGAACAGTACAACCATCAGGGATTGTGTCAGGTAATTGAGGAAGCATTCTTTTAATTACATCCTCTACGGTTCTGAAACCTATATCTGTTACCTCCGCAATAAGATTGCCTTTAAAATAGGTTCGACCATAAATCATCATCTTTGGTGTAATTCTAAATTGGGAATCTTTAGTTTCTTCAATATCTTTAGCTTTACCTTGTTTACTCTTCTTATTTGAGAAGAATACAAACTCTATGATTTTTGCATTTAGTTCCCATGCAGGGCTAAAGTCTACTCTGACATAGCCTCTGGTAATATTATAACCATGGCTATGATTAAGACCAAAAGCCACGTCTGCTAATGTGGCACCACAGTCATTTTGGGCAATAGTAGCCCAGGTGTGACGGAAAGTATAACAACAATAATATTTGTCTTCGGACATTTTCATATCCCTACAAATCTTCTTTATTCCATTATTCGCATTGGCACAAAAACTATCCCAATTACTATAACGCTGGTAAAAATTGAATAAATGCTCATCATTAGTTGTATCAAGATATTTTTCGAAAATTGGTTTTATAAAAGGTTCTACTCGCATTTCCATATATGCTTCATCTGAACGACTATTGCGTGTTTTAGCTCTTTTATAACTGATAATACCATCTTTATAATCAGTTTTTTTTAATTGATAAATGTCAGCAGTATTCATGCCACCCAAACATAAAACCAATAGGGCAACATCTCTGCCGAGTTCAGGTAGAGAAGAAATCATTTTAGTATGAGGAAGGGGTCTATTGAAAAATTCTCTACATGCTTCAGCACTTATGGATTTATGAATTCCTTTATCAGCCTTTGGAATCTGTATTTTGAGCCATGGATTGAACTTGATTCTGCATATATTTCTTTCCTCATCATTTAATTCAAGCAAAGCTGCTTTAAATATTTGGCGAATACATACTGGATACATTTCTTTTGCTCGATTTGTTTGAGACATTGTCTCAATCCATCTTTTAAGAACTGTAGAAGTCAATTGTGAAAACAGGATTCTTGTGGTTCCACAATAACGTTCCAGGTGCTGAACTGCCATTTTATAATTTTTTGCAGTTCTTTCATGTCCTGTATTGATTAGGTTCTTGATATGCTTTTGAGCATATTCACTGAAATATACTTCAGACTGTTCAGTTGTCAAGTAATCGATCAATTCTTGGATAGAATATTGAGATACGTTTTTTTGATTCATTAAGTTATTATATCTCAAAATCTCTCTTGAACAATATTCATTTACAACCGGATCCTTAATTTCTCCCGCTTTAATTTGTTTTGAGGAAACTACTTTATCGGTCTTTATGTACCCCATTTGACGCTTGTGACCTACACGTATATAAACGGCGTAAAGACCATCCACTCTTTTCTTCCTTACAACTGCTTTAAATGTAGCCATATACGATTATTATTTTGGTGTATGCTTTGGTGTATGCTTTGGTGTATGCTCAATTTTAATTTGGTGTATGCATAGTGTATGCTTTTCCCGTTAATATGGCTCATTTATTGCGGTCGAATGAACGAACCCTCTAAGAACAACTTAGGCTGTAACGTCTGCATTACCAGTACGTTACAGCCTAAGGCTATGATAGTCTTAATTATACTCTTAGTCCTCTATGGCAGCCTGGGCGGCAAATTTTTAGCTTTTAAAATCAAACACTTATTTGTTTAGTGTATGCTATTTGTATGCTAAAAAGAGGTTTTTCAACAAAAATTGGTGTTTATTCCTCTATAGCTGCTTGGGCGGCTGCTACTCGGGCGATTGGCACACGGTAGGGTGAACAAGATACATAGTTCATGCCCAATTTTGCACAGAATTTAACACTTGATGGTTCACCTCCGTGCTCACCACAGATACCAACTTTCAAATCAGGATTTGTGGCACGTCCTTTCTTAACGCCCATCTCTACAAGCTGACCTACACCTTCTTGGTCGAGCACTTCAAACGGATCTACCTTGATAATTCCATGTTCTTTATAGAATTTCAAGAATTTAGGAGCATCATCACGAGAATATCCGAATGTCATTTGGGTTAGGTCATTAGTTCCAAATGAGAAGAAATCAGCAACCTCTGCAATCTTGTTTGCAGTCAAAGCTGCACGTGGAACTTCAATCATTGTTCCTACTTTATATCTCACGGAAGCACCCTTTTCTTCAAAAACTTTTGCAGCTGTTGTATTGATTACATCAGCTTGGTTCTGAAGCTCTTTAAGAGTACCAACAAGAGGAACCATAATTTCGGGTTCTACTTTAACTCCGCGTGCTTTGCAAGCAAGCGCAGCCTCGATGATTGCACGAGTCTGCATTTCTGTGATTTCCGGGTAAGTGATTCCGAGACGGCAACCACGGTGACCGAGCATAGGATTGAATTCCTCAAGTTCATCTACTTTTGCCTTAACTTCAGCTAAGGTGAGACCCATTTCATCTGCAAGTTCTTTTTGAGTCGCAGTCTGGTGCGGCACAAACTCATGCAAAGGAGGATCAAGCAAACGAATTGTAACGCCGAAACCGTCCATAGCCTCAAAGATTCCTTCAAAGTCACCTCTCTGTATGGGCAAGAGTTTCTTAAGAGCATGACGACGCCCAGCCTCATCTGCAGAAAGGATCATCTCACGAACAGCCTTGATACGATCGCCTTCGAAGAACATATGTTCCGTACGGCATAGTCCAATACCTTGTGCCCCGAAATTACGTGCCTGCTTGGCATCTCGAGGAGTATCCGCATTTGTGCGAACCTTTGTGGTTGCATATTTGTCGGCAAGTTTCATTATTGCACCGAAATCTCCATCAAGTTCCGGTTCACGTGTCGGCACCTGTCCATTATAAACTTCACCTGTTGAGCCATTGAGTGAAATCCAGTCGCCTTCATGGTAGACTTTTCCACCCATCTCAACAGTTTTTTCTTTATAGTCTACTTTTATATCACCGGCACCTGATACGCAGCATTTACCCATACCACGAGCAACAACTGCAGCATGGGAAGTCATACCTCCACGCATTGTCAAGATACCCTGCGCTACAGCCATTCCTCTTAGATCTTCGGGTGATGTTTCGATTCTTACAAGCACCACTTTCTTTTTCTTTTCAGCCCATGCCTCAGCATCATCTGCCTGGAAAACAATCTGGCCGGTAGCGGCACCCGGAGAAGCGGGAAGACCTTTTGCAACAACTGTAGCTTTCTTTATATCTGATTTATCAAATACAGGATGCAACAATTCATCAAGTTTCTGCGGTTCCATTCTGAGAAGCACAGTTTTTTCATCAATCATGTCATCCCTAAGAAGATCCATGGCAATACGCACCATGGCAGCGCCGGTGCGTTTTCCATTACGGGTCTGGAGCATCCAAAGCTTGCCATCCTGGATAGTGAACTCCATATCCTGCATATCCTTGTAATAATCTTCAAGTTTATGTGCAATTGCTATCAGTTCAGCAGCACACACCGGCATTGATTCTTCAAGAGAAGGATATTTTTCTTTGCGAACATCCTCTGAAATCCCTTGCAGTGCCGCCCATCTGCGTGAACCTTCCACTGTGATTTGCTGGGGAGTGCGAATTCCTGCTACAACATCTTCACCTTGAGCATTGATAAGATATTCACCGTTGAAAATATTTTCACCGGTTGCAGCGTCACGGCTGAAAGCTACACCTGTAGCAGAGTTGTCGCCCATGTTACCATAAACCATGGCCTGAACGTTAACAGCTGTTCCCCATTCTTCAGGTATCTGGTTCATGCGACGGTAGAGGATAGCCCTTTCGTTCATCCAGCTGTCAAATACAGCGCAGATGCCACCCCAAAGCTGTTCCCAAGCTGATTCCGGGAATTCTTTGCCTGTATATTCAAGCACAGCAGCCTTAAACTGGGCTACAAGGAGCTTCAAATCATCTACATCCAATTCAGTGTCGAATTTCACACCTTTAGCCTCTTTCATTTTTTCGATGATAGCCTCGAATGGATCGATATCGGTCTTGCTCTTGGGTTTCATACCCAGCACAACATCACCATACATTTGCACAAAACGACGATAGCTATCCCATGCGAATCTCGGGTTACCGCTCTTTTGTGCCATTGTTTCAACAGTGGCATCGTTCATTCCCAAATTAAGAACAGTATCCATCATACCTGGCATAGAGGCGCGAGCACCAGAACGTACTGATACAAGGAGAGGATTTGAAGGGTCATCAAATTTTTTCCCTGTAAGCTTTTCAACATGTTCAATAGCCTTCTGAACTTCAGGAGTTATATCCTTAACTACCTTGTCACGCCCCCATTGGGTATATTCCGAGCATATTTCTGTTGTGATCGTAAAACCGGGAGGAACTGGCATACCGAGAAGATTCATCTCAGCAAGATTAGCTCCTTTACCGCCCAAAAGATTCCTCATCTGGGCATTACCTTCAGCTTTTCCATCGCCGAATGTGTAGATTGCTTTAGCCATTTTTTGTTTTTATTTTTATTTAGTTTGTGTGTTTTTCACATGTATATGCATAATTTGCACCATCAAATGCAAATTTAAGGAAAAAATCAGTAAAAAAATGTAAATGCAGCCTTTTTTTAGAGATTCTGTGTGCAATTAAGCATACCGGATTGTTATTAAGATAAATACAATTATTAACTTTTAAATTTTACAATTATGAACCCTACTGAATTTTCTGAAGCTATCAAAAGTCCTGAAGTATTTCTTTTAGATGTAAGGCCCCAAAGTGATTTTGAGAAAACACATATTGAGGGAGCTCATAATATCGATGTGATGGACACGGATTTTGACAATGAAGCGATGGCTACATTACCAAAAGACAAAACTATCGCAGTCTATTGCACTACGGGCAAACATTCTGCAATCGCTCAGCAAAAACTTTTGCAATTAGGTTATAATGTCATCAATCTTGATAATGGTATCAATTCATGGATTGCCGCCGGGTTACCCACTACCTGACAATTTCAGATTAGAGAAACCAGAATCGAATCGCTGACTGAAAAGCCGGCATCTGTGAAGCATATAAAATCATCTGACTTCTGCAATTTTCCTTGAAATATAAAGTTCTGAGCATTTTGCAGAAGTTTTTCTTTTGCTTCATCTCCAAATGTATCCGCAAATTCTTTTAGATTCAACCCTTTGCTTGTTCGAAGCCTTGTCAGAATCATCTCCTCTCTCAGTTCATCTTCCTTTAGAAACTCCTCTATATAAAATTTCTTATCTCCTCCATTCGAAAAATTTCTAAGATACCCTTTAAGGTCATTGGGATTTTCTTTCCTTATTTTTCCTCCGTCGAAGGAATGAGCCCCGGGTCCAAGCCCTATATAAGGTTTTCCCTCCCAATAGGATAAATTATGGCAGGATTCTTTACCGGGTTTCGAATAATTAGAAATTTCATATCTCTCATAACCTTCTCCTTTCAAAATATTGATGGTTGCTTCATACATTTCAAGCCATTCCGATTCCGAAGGAAGAAAAATCCTGTTCGAATTATATAATTGTGTCATAGCAGTGCCCTCTTCGAGCATTAATGCATAGGAAGATATATGTGTAGGATTTACTTTCAAAACTCTCTTTAAAGTAGAAAGATATGAAGATACAGTCTGTCCGGGTATCCCAAACATTACATCAACAGAAACATTTCCTATCTCCCTCCTTAGCTTCTCGATGGCCACGATGGAAGATCGCGAATCATGCCACCGTCCGATGCTTTTCAATTCACTGTCAATCAAAGTCTGCACTCCCAGACTCACCCTGTTAACTCCCCAATCCTTCCACACCTTTATTTTCTCATCCGTAACATCCTCCGGATTCGCTTCCAACGTGAATTCCTTAAAATCGCTTTTACCCAACAGAGAGTTAATTCCTTCCATCAGGCGTAAAAAAGCCTTAACCGGTATCAATGAAGGAGTCCCCCCACCCAGATAAAGAGTCTCAATCTCAAAATCGAATTCATCCTTACGTTGCATTAGCTCATTAAGGAGGCAGTCGACATATTTATCCCACTCTGCTATCCTCAAACCTCCGGTATAGAAATCGCAGTAAAG
Organism: Muribaculaceae bacterium; assembly: GCA_022510385.1. Classification (GTDB taxonomy): domain Bacteria; phylum Bacteroidota; class Bacteroidia; order Bacteroidales; family Muribaculaceae; genus Lepagella. The sequence goes on from JAFLTQ010000022.1 coordinate 6,454, forward strand.
GCATTTATGTCGGCAATAAGGTATATGAATATATAATCCGCCCTTTTTCTTATTCATCTGTCGCTGAAAATTAACGAAATTATCCATAACTTTACAAAAAATCTTTTTTAATGCAACCATCCCATCTGAAAACTGTCTAATAAAAAACCACGACCACCCTATTCACGTCATAAAAACTTTCACCAACCCCCAATATGAATCAAGCTAACCTGATAGCGAGTTTATTTATGATTATGAGCAGCTTTTATTTACATGCTGCCACTCCACTTGACACTCGACAACAAATATTGAAGCCCAATGTCAGAACCCTGACTGTTTCTAACCCTGATAATTTCATGGCACCTCCGATTATAAGGTTAGGGACCAACGACAAACTTGACATAAATTTCGATATTATCGGCGATGAACATGATTACTTACGCTACCGCCTGATTCATTGCAATTCCGACTGGCAGCCATCAAGGTTTCTCGAAAGTGAAACAATAGATGGGTTTAATGAAATTTCAATTGAAGATTTTGCCTATTCCTCCAATACTTATATACATTATGTCAATTATAATATCAGGATTCCTAACAATGATTTCAGAATATTGAGATCCGGCAACTATCTATTAGAAGTGTTCCCGGAAAATGAACCGGGTGAAATATTATTAAAGGCAAGATTTTCTGTCTCTGAAGAGGCATCCGGGATTAATGGTATCGTCACATCTCGCACCGACAAGGGAGTTAATTCTGAATTTCAACAATTGGTTTTAGATGTTGATTTAGGAAACTTAGGAGACATCAATCCTTATCAAGATCTTATAGTGATAATTACTCAAAATAACGACCCCTCTACAACACGTTTTGTTTCTCATCCTATGAGAGTAGATAGGGGAAAAGCAATTTTTGAACATACTCCCCAGCTCATCTTTGATGGTGGCAACGAGTTTAGAAGGTTTGAAACCGTAAGGACCGACTATCCCGGAATGCATGTTGATTCTGTAAAATTTAAAGATGGTTTATGGCACGCATGGCTCCAACCGGATTTTTCCAGGAAAGATAAAGAGTATGTCTACGACAGTACTCAACTTGGTCGTTTTAAAATTGATGAATACAATTCTACCGATCCTGATCTATCTGCCGACTATGTAATGGTGCATTTCTCTCTTGACCCCGGAGAGCGACAATTTGGCGAAATCTATATTGACGGGGATTTAACCAATCATATTTTTAATGATCAGAATTTAATGCGCTATGATTGGAATTCAGGTCTTTATCAAGCCTCTATACCCTTAAAACAAGGTAGTTATAATTATAAATACACCATCTTGTCCGAAAAAGGAATTCCCTCATCTTTTCCGATTGAAGGAAACAAATATGAGACTAAGAATGAGTATCTGGTAAATGTATTTCTTCGTCAACCGGGAGCGAGGGGCGACAGGCTTATAGCAAGCAAAGTGATTTTAAATTAACTCCGGATATAAAAGAGATAATAATAAAGCTTATTTATAATCTTATCTTTAATTTCTACAATGTCTATGCTAACCCCGGTTTCTTTTTCTATAGAAGTAACCCCTTTATCCTGAAATCCGCATGGATTTATAAGCTTAAACCCATCCAAATCATTATTGACATTAAGACTAAACCCATGCATAGTGCAAAACCTATTGCATCTGATGCCTATGGCACATATTTTCCGTTCATTGATTGTACCCCTTCCTAACCATACTCCCGGACTTCCTTCAATTATCTCTCCTTTGATTCCATAATCCTTGAGAACTTCTATCACTATATCTTCAAGTATTAAAACATAATTTTTAACACCTATTCCCCGCTTATCAAGATCAATTATTGGATAGACTACTAATTGACCCGGGGAATGAAACGTGACATCGCCTCCTCTCTCAATCTCAACAGTTTCAATGCCGAGTTGATTCAATCTTGTTTGTGAAACCAGAACATTTCTCTTTTCAGCTCTTCTACCAAGAGTTATAACAGGATAGTGCTCCCCTATCAATATAAATTCCTTTTCTGTTTCCCCCTTTCTCTTTCTCTCAACCAACTCTGAAAACAGTTTCTTCTGTTTATCATGGATTTCGTGATAGGGTGACAACCCAAAATCTACCAATAACATATCCATTTTAAGTCTCGCTATTACTTGATATGTTTTTCTGCATGGTAGCTCGACCTTACAAGGGGACTGCTTTCAATATGTCGGAACCCTTTCTCTCTTCCGATCAATCCATACTCCTCAAAGATATCGGGATGGATATATTCTTTCACAGGGTAATGATTGCGAGAAGGCTGAAGATATTGTCCTATTGTCATTACTTCACAACCTGCCTCTAAAAGATCATCCATGGTTTGCAATATTTCATCACGTGTTTCCCCAAGACCAAGCATAATCCCTGATTTCGCACGGATACCATTTTTTGCAATATGTCTAATAACGCTTAAAGAGGTGTCGTATGTGGCTACACTTCTGACTATGGGGGTAAGTCTTCTGACCGTTTCAAGATTATGAGATATGACTTCAGGTTGGAGATTAATAATGGGGGCTAACAAGTTGGTTTTACCTCTGAAATCAGGGACGAGAAGTTCCATGGTCACACCAGGGCACTCTTTTTTTAAAGTCTCCGTCATCAATTTCCAATGAGCAGCCCCATAATCCTCAAGATCATCTCTATCTACAGAGGTTATTACAACATGTCGTAGGTCTAATTCTCGGATAGAGCGTACAATATCAGTTATTTCCTTCGGGTCTAAGGGAACAGGCTTACCTGAGGTGACATTGCAGAATTTACAATTGCGTGTGCAAATAGAACCGCCGATCATAAAAGTGGCGGTTCCGTTACTCCAACATTCCCCTTTATTAGGACAGAGTCCACTGCTGCATATTGTATTTAGATGCCTGTCGTTGAGACAGCCAACCACTTGAGCAGCTTTCAGACCTCGAGGAAGCTTAATTTTCAGCCATTCAGGTTTCCTTAATGGCTTGAGATTCTGTTGTTCATTTACCACCGGCGGGTCTTAATTTAACAGTGAAATGACGCATCAACTCAGCCTCCCAGACTATCTTGACACCTCTGTTTATTTCATCCCGTTTGTCGTAGACATTCTTCAAAGCTGCCGCTATCACGCGTATATGATTATCGGTATAAACACGACGGGGAATACAAAGTCTTACGAAATCATTACCCCCAAACCGGTTTTCACGAGTCACCGGATCTCTATCAGCCAGAATAAATCCGATTTCGCATCCCCGGATACCTGCTTCCTTATATAGTTCTACTGCGAGAGTCTGGGCAGGGAACTCTTCCTTCGGAATCTGAGGAAGCACTTTCAAGGCGTCTATAAATATCGCATGCCCTCCTACAGGTCTCTGATATGGTACTCCATATTCATCAAGCAAGGAAGCGAGCAATTTCAATTGATGGATACGGGTATGCAGGTTTTCAAATTCTGTATTCTCGATAAGACCTACAGCCAATGCTGCCATGTCTCTACCGTTCATACCACCATATGTAAGATAGCCCTCGAACGGAATTACAAAAGCCTTTGCTGCCTCATACCAGTCTTCCCATCTTGTAGCAATAAAACCACCCATATTAACCAAACCATCCTTCTTGGCCGACATCGTCATTCCATCGGCCAAAGCAAACATTTCCTTACATATTTCCTTAATGCTCTTGTCGGCATATCCAGCCTCTCGAGTTTTTATGAAATATGCGTTCTCAGCAAAACGTGCGCTATCAAAAATTACTCTTTTGCCATATTTATTTGCAAGTTCTCTCACTCCCTTCAGATTTTCCATTGATACAGGTTCTCCTCCTGCTGTATTATTTGTAATGGTCATAATGATGAACGGAACCTTATCCCCATACTTTATCAGACCTTTCTCCAATTTAACAAGATCTACATTACCTTTGAACGGGAGTTCCTTCTGAGTATCCTTAGCATCATCGATAGTGCAGTCGACAGCTGAAGCCTTACGAAATTCTATATGACCTTTAGTAGTGTCGAAAGTAGAGTTACCAAGCACAAAATCTCCCTCATGCACCAATGCAGAGAAAAGGACATTTTCAGCCGCACGCCCCTGATGAGTAGGTATAACATAATCAAAACCTGTTATTGTCTTGATTGCATCCTTAAGCTCAAAGAAGGAACGCGCCCCGGCGTAAGATTCATCGCCCGTCATCATTGCAGCCCATTGCCTGTCGCTCATCGCGCCTGTGCCTGAGTCTGTGAGACAATCTATATATACTTGATCGGATTTAAGACAGAAAAGATTGTAATCAGCCTCTTTGATCCATTTCTCTCTTTCTTCACGTGTGCTTTTCCTGATGGGTTCCACCATCTTGATTTTCCATGATTCGGCAAAAGGGATTTCCATGATATAGATAAAATGTTAGATTTTTATTGGGTATTCAGTTAAATTTTATCAAAATTACCTAAATCTAAAAAATTATGCAAAAAAAGAACTATCCTCCCCATCAATAATTCTTTCATCCATCTGAGAGAGAGCTTACAAGGGGGTGTAGATAAAAGTTATCACAAATAATTTATATATTGATAAAAAGGAATTATTTTTGCATTATAATTTATGAAATAATATTTTGAGCGACAATATAAATACATCTCCTGCGATTCAGACAAATGATCCGGATCAGAAAGAAAAGTTCTTCACAAAAGTGAAGGTCTTGCTCAAGGATTTGTTGTCATACTTCAATGTAGCAGAAGATCTCGAGCCTCAACAAGATGTAGAACAATCAATACGATCCGGTGTAGATTTCAAAGGGAGTCAGCTGTTGGTATTGATATTTGCTATATTTATAGCCTCTTTAGGACTAAACACAGACAGCATACCGGTAGTGATCGGCGCCATGTTGATTTCACCTCTTATGGGTCCGATAATCGGTATGGGATTAGGAATAGGTATTGCCGATTATACCTTGTTGAAAAGAAGTTTCAAAAACATCTCGATGGCAGTTTTAGGATCATTAGCTGCATCGGCAATCTATTTTTTAATTTCCCCCCAGTATGAAGGTTCCAGCCAACTGTTAGCCCGTACTTCCCCCTCTATCTATGATGTATTTGTGGCTTTATTTGGCGGAGCGGCAGGATTTGTGAGCATCGCATGTCGCAACAAGGGGCAGGTTATGCCGGGTGTCGCAATTGCAACTTCACTGATGCCTCCTCTTTGCACAGCAGGATACGGCATTGCAACTTGGCAAGGACATTTCTTCTGGGGCGCTCTCTATCTGTTCTTTACAAATATGATTTTCATCCTATTCGCAACTTGGATAGGAGTAAAGATTTTGAAATACAAAGGTGTTGTTTATCAGAATAGTTCGAGGAATAAAAGAGTGCAGACCTTTGTAACTATTGTAGTGTTTTGCACGGTAGGTGTCAGTTGCTTCCTGACAGTACAAATGATCAGGAAGAATATCTTCCTTGCTAAAGCTCAGACCTTTGTAGAGCAACAAATGGTTTTCCCAAATACACAAGTCTTGAGCCACAAAGAATATATTGAAGGGGGTAAAAAATATATTGATGTGACTCTTATCGGAGCAGCCCTTCCTAAAGATTCCTTGCAGTTGGCAATGCTAAATAAGCTCGACAGTGTTGGTCTTGGAGGCACTATACTTCAAATCAAACAAGGATTCTCCGTTTCTTCAATAAATTCCCCAAGCGTCAATCCTGAAAAGAATTTTGCAGAATTCTATTCAATGGCCCAACAAGAATTGCTACAGCGGCAAAGTGTGATCGACTCCCTGAAGGATGTAATCAAATGGAGAAACTGGTTTAATAATCAAAGTCTGGAAATTGCTCCGGAAGTAAAGATTCTATTCCCAAGTGTGGAGGAAATAGCACTCTCCCAAATGCTTGTTACCTCTGTAGAAACGGTTAGTCTTGACACTATAAATATGATTTTTGTCAAAACAAATAAAACGATAGTTGAGTCTGAACGTAAGAAATTGCTGGAATTTCTGAGGTTAAGGCTAAATGATAAAGAGTTAGGGTTGACCGTCAATCCGCATGGTTTCCCATGGCCGGAGAAAGGGATAAGTCGGTATTAAAGATAGTGGATGGAAAATCGACATTATAGGAAAGATAAAAAAACAGATAATTATATGACAGAAGATTCGCAACCAATGAGGCGAAATAAAGGGAGTTTTAAATTCACCGGTCTTGGAGTGGCATTAGTTACTCCCTTCAAAAGAGATTTTTCAATTGATTATGATTCCCTCAAAAAAGTCATAAACTTCGTGATTGAGGGAGGTTGCGATTATATTGTGGCTTTGGGAACTACAGCAGAGACCCCAACTCTTACAAGAGAAGAAAAAGATGAAATAACTTCTTTTATAAGAAAAGAGACAGGGGGAAGAATTCCTCTGGTTTTAGGAATAGGAGGTAACAACACTCAAAGAGTCATCAGGAATATTGAGCAACGTGATCTTGAGGGTTATTCTGCAATACTTTCTGTAACACCCTATTACAACAAACCGACACAAGAGGGTCTCTTTCAACATTTCAAAGCCATATCAGAGAGTTCTCCCCTACCAATCATATTATACAATGTGCCCGGACGAACCGGGGTAAATATGACATCCAACACAACTCTCCGACTTGCTCTTTCGTCCCCTAAGTTCATCGGCATAAAAGAGGCATCGGGGAAATTGGATCAAAGTCAAGAAATTATAAAAGGCGCCCCTGCAGGTTTTTCATTGATTTCCGGTAATGATAGCGACACAGCGGCAATCATGGCAATGGGAGGTAGCGGAGTAATTTCTGTTTTAGGGAATGTTCTTCCTTCAAACATGAAGAAATTGGTGGAATTATGTAGGAATCTAAAGTTTGATGAAGCAACAGAACTTCAGATGCGGCTAAATCCCCTCATTAAATATTTGTTTGAGGATGGAAATCCGGCGGGAGTCAAGTGTTTGCTCAGCAAATCAGGATTAGTTGAGAATTTTTTAAGGCTTCCATTAGTTGGAGTGAGTGATACAATAAAAGAAAAGTTGGAAAAAGAGTTTTTGAAGTTTGATTGATCCGGTAACAGTACAGAAAATAAAAGATACTGCAGATATAGTTGATGTAGTCAGCGATTATGTGCATTTAGTGAGGCGTGGCTCTAACTATATGGGACTGTGTCCATTCCACAACGAGCGTACCCCATCTTTTTCTGTCAATAAGAGCAGGAACTTCTGCTATTGCTTTTCATGCCATAAAGGAGGGAGCCCAATCAGCTTTATTATGGAGAAGGAGGGAATTTCCTACCATGAAGCGCTTTTACATCTCGCAAAAAAATATGGTATAGAGGTCAGGGAACGTGAACTCACGGATGAAGAAAGAGAGCGCCAGACCCGACGTGAGGGAATGATGGTGGCTAACGAATGGGCTAAAAATTACTTTATCGGAAATCTTTACGAAAAGGAGGAGGGAAAGAATATTGGCCTGACATATATCTATGGTCGTCACGTCACGGCAGAAGCAACAAAAGCTTTCCAGCTTGGATATGCCATAGATAAAGGGAATGATTTCACCGATGCAGCTCTAAAAAAAGGCTTCTCGTTGGAAATTTTAAAAGCAACCGGCCTCACGGGAGTAAGTCAGCAAGGGAGTGTCTACGACCGTTTTCGTGGCAGAGTGATATTCCCGGTAATCAATACTGCCGGCAAAACAGTTGCTTTCGGGGGTAGAGACCTGAAGGGAGGCCCCGCTAAATATATAAATTCTCCGGAGTCTGAAATATATTCTAAAAGCAGAGAGCTTTATGGGATTTATCAGGCAAAAGGGGATATGGTGAAAGAGAATAAAGTCTATCTTGTAGAAGGTTATTTGGATGTCATAGGGATGTGGCAATCCGGGGTAAGAAATGTTGTGGCTTCTTCAGGAACGGCTTTAACAGATGGTCAAATTGTACTCATCCATCGTTTTACTGACAATGTTACGCTGATTTATGATGGAGACCCTGCCGGTATAAAAGCATCCCTAAGAGGGATTGACATGCTTTTGGCTCATAATCTGAATGTGAAAGCTGTCCCTTTGCCGGATGGTGATGATCCGGACTCCTTGGCTGCCAGATTGTCCCCTGAAGAATTAAAGACATATCTTCGGGAACATGAAGTTGATATTATACGCTTTAAGATTGATATCCTGCTCAAAGATTCAAAGAATGATCCTCAACAAAAATGGTCGGTAATCAGGAGTATTGTGGAAAGCATTGCACATATTCCCGACAAGATTAAGAGAGACGTTTATATTCAGGATTGCAGCATCTTGCTTGATATCAAAGAAACTACATTAAGTAGTGAAGTAGCAAAAATACGTTTTCAGATTGTTGAACAAGAAAAAGCAAAGCGTCGCGCAGAAGAAATCCGAGGATATACTGAAAATAAAGAAGGAGAAAGCTCTTTAATTCCTACGGATTCTGAAAATAAGAACGATGCCGGTGAAACGCGTCCACTTCCCGATACTAACATTTCCCCTTTGTTCCCTCTTGAAAGAGAATTACTTGACAATTGCCTTAAGTATGGACTTGTAGGACTTTGGCCGAGTGATAAACCGGAACATGAAAATGAGCTCGTTACTGTAGTGGAATATATTTCTGAAGAATTGGATGTAGATGGAATAACCTTCACTCACCCTCAATACTCTCTTGTTTTTGAAGCTCTTAAGCAGATTGTGCCGGTTTTCAAAAGAGAATTGGCAGAAGAGGAAAGTGTAATAGCAGAACTGGTAGAGAAGAAGAGAAAAGAAGAATTTGAGAGAATAGGTCGAATGAATATCTCTCTGTCTGAAATAAAGAGGGAGGAAGCGAAATTAGAAGAGTGTCTTAATGAGTTTGCTATCGCTGAGCGTGAAAAATTTGCCAAGAATTATATTTTGGATAAATTTGGCAGCCATGAAGATGATGTCATCCGGAATCAGACAAACAGGGCTTTGGCCGAAAAACATCAATTAAGCTCCTTGTTTACCAAAAACCGTCCGGTTGAAAAAATTGAGGAGAAAGTGATTCAAATCATATTGAATTCCTTGAATGTATTAAAAAATGGGATAATCGATCTCCAGTTGAAGGAATTGATGGAAGAGTTCAAAAAACTTGGAGAGGATCAAAGTGAATTGCAAAGAGAGCTTCATGTCAAGATAGGAGAAATAATCCATATGAGAAGCCGGATGGCAAAGGATATCGGCGACAGGATAATCAGCCCTAAGAGATAAGAAAGTTGTGACTTGGGAATTATAAGAGTGTTTCTACAGATTTTTGGAACTCATCCGATGAGAGATCGTAAGGTAACCAATTAATCTTAAAACCCCGGCGTTCCATGCCTCTGAACCATGTCATCTGGCGTTTGGCAAATTGATGGATTGCTATCTCAAGACTATTAACCATTTCTTGATAAGAAAATTTTTTTATAGCATAGAGGGTGAGATATTTATATTCAAGTCCATAGTATATCAGATCTTCCGGTGGGATTCCCCTTTTCAATAGCTTTTCAACTTCCTCTATCATTCCGGCTTCCAATCTATCTACAAGACGTTTTGAAATCCTTTCTCGCCTTACTTCTCTTGGAATATCGATTCCTATAATAACCGAGTCTATAGGTTTTGCAATCTTTCTGTCGGATTTTCCGGCCAGCTCCGGATTATTTCTATAGTATTCCTCAATCTCTATTGCTCGGATTGCCCTTTTGGGAGTGTCGACATCAGTCGTGTTATGCAACCTCTTAAACCCTGAAAGAATTGCAGTCAATTCATCCAAAGTTTTTTTTTCAAGATGTCTCCTCAACTCAGGATTTTCCGGCACGTCGGGGAGTAAAATACCACTCAATGCCGATTCAAGATATAGGCCTGTACCACCACAAAGAATCGGGGTTTTATTCCTCTCCCCTATATCTTTGAAAGCTGAATGAAAGTCCGAGATATAACGATGCAGATTATACTTTTCTCCCGCTTCACAAATGTCAATTAGATGATAAGGGATTTCCTGATACTCCTCTAAATCTTTCCCGGTGCCTAAATCCATATCACGATACACCTGACGTGAATCGGCACTGATTATTTCTCCATTAAACGAACGTGCGAGTTCAACAGCTCTTGCTGTCTTCCCTGAGGCAGTCGGACCCAATATTGTAATCATCCGATTTTTTTGCGGGACTTCTGAGTTTGGGCTCTCAACCATTTTTTAAATTTAAAGAGAGGAGTGTCTGAATTAAAGAGAGAAATTTGGATCCATTTGTCATCTTGAAAATCTATATTCGATTTTCTAACATCAGGGAGATTAAAAGTGGGACTATAAGACTTTATGCCATTTTTCCGATACCCCTCTTCATTAAAAATCTTTTCTGTCAGAATGATAGTGGCAAGACGTGTGATATCATAGACTGCCAACTCTGCCATTTTATTGGGCATATTGGAATATAGATATTTCACCTTGTCGAATGGTATCCATTCTCCTTTAGTGGCAAGCTCCGGATAATCAGAAATATCACCGTCGAGAAAGTAAAAATATCTCAGAAGAGAATGTTTGTCATCATCCGTGCTTTTTCTACCATAGAAAAACTTAAGCTCTCCACCTTCCACTCCGGTCATCCTTTCTATAAGGCGTTTCACATCCTCTCCATAAATTCCGTTCATAGATTGCTTGGTGAAGAAAGGAGTGTCAACAACCTTTTCCCTGCTCGAATTCGGATCGTAAGCCTCATTAGTCAGATAAAGATAATTACCACTAACCACATAAAAACGCAGATAGGTCTTGGCTGTCATATCTCTCAGCTCTGACGGTGTGATCAACTCATCATTCTCTTTCAAATCAAGATATAGATTATAATATCTCCAAGAGAAATATAGCCAATCTAAAATTATACCAATCACGGTGAGCCATGTAAATATATATGAATCCCGGGCATTTACATTTACATCAATGTAAAAGAATTGATAATAGGCCCAGACGGCTAAAGATAGCACACCTGACATAATGATGAAATTTTTCATCTGTATGTGAGCCTCGGAATTCAAAACGCCTCCGGCACCTCTTTGACCGCCAAAGCTTCTCAGCGACCTGCAATCCCGGCAAGCTTTCATATGTCTACGCTCAAAGAATGTGATTGTTAATACAATCCAACTTATTGGATTAAGAATCAGAGATGGAATAAAAGGATCAGTAAAGAATACGAACTCCTTGGGCATCTGAAATAGACCCCACACGTGCATCAGATTCAGGATAATGGTGAAGAATGCATACACCACTATGCTGTTGAGTATAGCTACTCCCGGCACAATACATGACTTAATTGAATTAAGTCTCTCATTGTAGATATAAACATAAAGACCGGAAGCCACAAGAAGTGCTGTAACCGGGGAGAGATAATAAGGAAGTAGCTTTGAAAAAACAATGGTTGCTATAACGGCGAGTAGGCTTACGGTCAGATTTTTCCAAAGACCATAAACCTGCGTACTATTTATTTTTCCGAGATCCTTCACGTCTTAATCTGATAAATCATTAATTGTCCTTTACAAAATTATAACATTATATTGTTTGAAAGGTTTATACCTCGATCTTGCAAATTATGTTAAAATTGGAGAATGTTGTCTTTATCTGTTAACTTTTTATCTAATACCGGATGTTACAAATTTTTTGAAAGGAAAGAATTAATCTTGCGGAACAGCTGAACCCGGGCATCACACATCCGGAGACTATGCTCATAGCCGGCATAAACCATCATGTCACAAATCTTCCCTTCGGATGAAAGTTTTGAAGTATATTTCAACGTGTTGTATAGATGCACATTATCATCATCCGATCCGGAAATTACTAAAAGGTTTGCCTTTACATTCCCTGTCTTTCCCAAAGCGGAAGAAGTGAGGTAACCTTCTGCATTTGTAATCGGGGTGCGCATAAATCTTTCTGTGTAAATGCCATCATAGAAGCGCCAATCTGCCACCGGTGCCATAGCCACCCCTGCTTTTAACGGAGAGTCAGGATGACCGGCTTCCATAAGTGTCATATATCCCCCGTAGCTCCATCCGAAACAACCCAGTCTCTTTTCATCGATATATGGTAGGGATGCAAAATATTTAATTGCCGACAACTGGTCTTGAGTTTCAAGATTTCCTAAATTAAGATAAACTGCTTTAGTCCACTGATTATTTCTATTGCCTGTGCCTCGTCCATCAACACAACACACCACATATCCCTGAGAAGCAAGATAGAAGATTCCCTCCATTTTCCATCTGTCGAGCACTTCCTGAGATTCCGGTCCGTTATATTGATACATCAAAAGAGGATATTTTCGACCGGCATCGAAATCAAGGGGTTTAATCATATATGCATTCATCTCTTCTCCGCTATCATTCTTAACCTGAATGAATTCCATTTTGGGAGCATTAGAATACTTCTGAGCATATTCCCTATTCATTTCAAGCTCGGCAAGCTGAGTACCTGCGGAATTACAAATGGTATATTGGGGTGGTGTTATACTGCTGCTAAAAGACTTTACAAAATAATTCATGTCAGAGCTGAATATAGCTGAAGATGTGCCTGTCTTGCCTGACAAAATTTTTAATACCCCTTTGGAATCTACGCTTACAATGGAACGATATATCGGACCTAAAGAGGTGGTCTGAAGATAATGGTTCCCTTTATTGTCACATCCATAATAGGCTGTCACATTAAAATCTCCTTTTGTTAGAGTTCTCTTCAAGGTTCCGTTGTAATCATAGACATAAAGATGTTTATACCCCGACTTTTCGCTAAAGAAAACAAAATCTGAAGAATTATAACGCGTGCCCTGATAAACATCGGGACTCAACCATGTGGCACTCTCTTCTGCCAGCAACAATTTTGCTACTGTAGAACCCGGATTCACATTATAGATCTTCATAGAATTTTGAAGTCTGTTTAACACTGTCACCATTAGCCTGCTACCGTCACCTCCAAATTCTATTGAAGGGATATAATCATCGGTTGCCATCGGGATATCCATCCTCTTTGTGGTACGATTATCTATGTTATAAGCATAAACTGATACATTAGAATTCTTGTAGCCGGGTAGCATATATTTATAGGAATAAACAGCCGGATAAAGATCTCCTAATGGATCGCTATTACAATAACCACGATATAAATTAAACTGATATTCGGGCACTTCCGATTCATTAAATTTTACGTATGCAAGCACAGTGTCATCTCCACTCCATCTCATGGCTGACAGCATATCGAATTCCTCCTCATAGCTCCAGTCTGGGATTCCATTGATTATCTTCCCCTTTTCTCCATCTTCGGTGATAGGATAATCGGTTTTATAATCAAGATTGGAGATCCAGATGTTGTTATCCCTCTCGTAAGCCACAAATCGTCCGTCATGGGATATAGTAGCTGCACGTTGAGGCCCCTTTTCACTCACTCGGGCAAGAGTGCTTCTGAATGTGTCAAAAACATAATAGTCTGCTCGGAAACTATAGCGATAGATTTTTTCACTATTATTCCAAAGCAGAATCTTTTTTCCATTCTCGCTTAACTTGAATCCTTCGAAATTATCTATTTTCAGATCTCCCTTCACATCCGAGAGTCTAAATAATTCTCCCGTCTTTTTTCCATTCTTGAAACTGTATATCTCAATGGCATTTCCGTCCTCACTTATAGCAGCAAATGAGGATCCGTCGGGCAACGGTGTTATCGCCCTGATTGATGCCGGGGAGGCGAATCTAACATCACAATAATCTTCAATATTTAATTCCGCCTTTAAAGGGAATAAACATGAAATCAATAGAGTGAGTAAAATTATCTTCTTCATTTCAATAAGAACATAAAATCAACATTCGGGATTCAATAATATATGCCTGTAAAAATACTGGTGAGATTAAAAGTGAGTGATAACTTGAGGGTAAGACTAAAAGGATATCAATATGCACGCGCAACAATCACACGGCGTTTTGATGGCTTACCACTGACCATACAAACACCTTCCTCTTCCTCTCCATCCAGAGGGATGCAACGTATCGTAGCTTTCGTATCTTCCTTAATCTTCTCTTCTGTTTCAGTTGTACCATCCCAATGAACAAGGAAAAATCCTCCATTTTCAATTTTCTCCTTAAATTCATCGTAAGAATCCACTTTGAAAGTATTCTCTTGGCGTAATTTCAGCGCTCTTGCAAAAAGAGAATCCTGTATTGATTCAAGTTCCCTTTCCACTTTATCCACTATCCCGTCAAGGGGAAGGGTTTCCTTCTCAAGAGTATCTCTCCTCATAAGTTCAACAGTGCCGTTTTCAAGATCACGAGCACCGATGGCAAGTCTCACCGGAACACCCTTTAATTCATAATCTGCGAATTTAAATCCCGGTCTGCGATTATCGGCATCATCATATTTCACGCTTATTCCTTTCTTCCGGAACTCTTCAAGCATATGCCTTACTTTTTCGGTTATGGCATCTTTTTGTTCCTGACTCTTATAAATAGGGATTATCACCACTTGGATAGGAGCAAGTTTCGGAGGCAAAACAAGGCCATTGTCGTCTGAATGTGTCATAATCAAAGCACCCATCAAACGAGTGGACACTCCCCAAGAATTAGCCCATACATATTCAGGTTTATTCTCCTTATTTATGAATGTGACGTCGAAAGCTTTTGCAAAATTCTGTCCAAGATTATGAGATGTGCCACTTTGCAACGCCTTCCCATCCTGCATCATAGCTTCGATGGTGTAAGTATTTACAGCACCGGCAAATCTTTCATTTTCACTTTTCACTCCTTTAATAACAGGCATAGCCATATATTTCTCGGCAAAATCTGCATAGACGTTTATCATCTGCACAGTGCGCCGTTCAGATTCTTCTGCCGTTTCATGAGCACAGTGTCCCTCTTGCCAAAGGAATTCTGAAGTTCTCAAAAACATTCGGGTGCGCATTTCCCATCTCATCACATTCGCCCATTGATTTATAAGCAAAGGAAGATCACGATAACTATGAATCCAGTTTTTATATGTGCCCCAAATGATTGTTTCAGATGTAGGTCTCACAATAAATTCTTCTTCAAGTCGAGCCTCAGGGTCAACTATTACTCCACCTCCATTCGGGTCATTTTTTAGCCGATAGTGAGTTACTACAGCACACTCTTTTGCAAAACCTTCAACATGTTCGGCCTCTCTACAGAGGAAAGATTTAGGTATAAGGAGCGGGAAATATGCATTTTGCACACCTGTTTCTTTAAACATTTGATCAAGAGTTTGCTGCATCTTTTCCCAGATGGCATATCCGTATGGCTTTATGACCATACAACCGCGAACCGGACTCTGCTCGGCAAGATCGGCTTTTACAACAAGCTCGTTATACCATTTAGAATAATCCTCACTTCTTTTTGTGAGGTCTTTAAGTTCTTTAGCCATTATATAAAATATGTTATTTCTGTTTTTGTTATCTGAGACGGTCGGCTGCCTTAAGAAGAGAATAGTCCTGGGCCATTCTATAATAGGCGAAAATTGTAGCAAGGATGGCTATTAACGGACAGATAATAGTGGTTTTCCACCACACATGACCTTCATCGAGTCTGAAAGACCAAAATCCCAATAAACCGCACACACAACAGTCTGCTACTATAAATAGCAAAGCCACCATGCATACTCTTTGCTGAAGCCTCAAATTTTTAAATAGAAAAATATCGAGCAACAACAAGACAATAGTAGTCACTGAAAGCATGAAGAAATACCAGGTATGCACTACTATAGGAGCCTCACCATCCGTCGGGACGCCTGCCTGATAAAAGCCTAATGAATTGAAATTAAATGTGTAATCGGGAGTCACTATTTCAGCTATGGGCATAAAGGAGAAACATGCCATCACTGCCGCTGCGATAAAAAGTAGCACCGTTTGCCAACGTTGAATTACCATCTTATGCGATATTTATTTTAAGCAATATTTATTAAGTTGCAAAGTTAGACACATTTTCCCAATTGTTCAATATTCAGAAAGTTTATAGGGCTGTTTATCATAGTTACAATTTATTGAGAAACAATATGTTTTAACATTATGCAAGAGAAATTAATTTTTCTTTGTCTTTTTTCCTTAATTTTGCATTAAAATCTCAACTCAACCCAAAATACACTGTAAACATATCAAATGGATTGGTTTATAGACTTATTAAAACCCGGCAATCTTTCATTAGCAAGCACTGTGTTGCTATACTCATTTGTAATTTTTGCCGGTATTTTATTAGGTAAGATTAAGATTGCAGGAGTTTCTTTAGGAGTTACTTTTGTTTTGTTTGTCGGTATTCTCCTTGGTCATTTCGGATATAGTGTGGAATCAAATACCCTCCATTTTCTACGTGAATTCGGTTTGATTCTTTTTATCTTTTCTATAGGAATGCAAGTAGGTCCCGGTTTCTTCTCATCATTCAAGCAGGGAGGCGTAAGGATGAATGTTCTTGCAATGATTGGAATTGCTCTGAATGTCGGGATTATGTTGACCATATATTACCTTCAGGGAGGAGAAAATGGCCTGAGTTCAATCACCGATATGGTAGGTGTAATGTGTGGTGCCATAACCAATACCCCATCTCTGGGAGCCGCCCAACAGACAATCCTGCAAGTAAATCCTGATGCTTATGATCTCACACAAGATATGTCAATGGGGTATGCTGCTGCTTATCCCCTCGGGGTTGTGGGTATTATTCTCACAATGATTGTCATAAAGCTGGTTTTTAAAATCAACATTGAAAAAGAGATTCAAGAAATCGAAAATGAGAAAGATGCCTCTATGAAGGCGCCTGAAATGCTTACTTTTAAAATAACCAATGAGTTAGTTTCAGGGCTTTCAATGATACGGCTCCATGCATTAATACCGGGAGATTACACATGTTCTCGAATACTAAAGCCTGACGGACATACTGTAATTCCAAAATCAAGCGACACAATTGAAATTGGAGATATAGTTCTGATTGTATGTGCCAAAACCGACGAAGAAAAATTTGCTCGTTTCCTGGGACAAAGAATTGATTGGGAATGGCCCAAAGATGAGGGACCGGTTGTATCAAGGCGTATTTTAGTGACTCAGACTTCCTATAACGGGGTTAAAATAGGAGAGCTTCATCTTCATGCGGCATATCAATTAAATGTCACCCGTATAAACAGATCAGGGGTTGATCTATTGCCGAGTCCGGGCCTCAGGCTTCAGATAGGCGACCGTCTCACTGTGGTTGGTAACATCGATCATATCAATATGCTTGCAAGGAAGCTTGGCAACTCAATGAAACGACTGAATGAACCCAATCTTATTACAATGTTTATAGGTATTTTCCTTGGAATATTATTGGGAAGCCTACCCGTGCAATTCCCCGGCATGTCAGTGCCTATGAAATTAGGATTGGCCGGAGGTCCGCTCGTAGTGGCCATCCTTATCGGAGCTTACGGACATAAGGTGCATTTGGTGACCTACACAAATTCAGCGGCTAACCTTCTACTTAGAGAAATTGGAATATGTCTCTTCTTGGCATCCGTCGGAATAGCAGCGGGCAAAGATTTCTTTGCCACAGTGTTCAATCTTAAGGGAGCATTATGGGTTGGTTATGGTTTTTGTATAACCGTTATTCCTCTAATAGTCGTAGGGATAATAGCGAGAGCAAAATATAGGATGAACTATCTTTCCATAATCGGTATGATGAGTGGAAGTTACACTGACCCTCCAGCACTTGCATACGGCAACAAAGTTGCCAATAATGATGCTCCGGCAGTTGCTTATTCCACAGTTTATCCGCTCACGATGTTCGCCCGTGTGATTGTAGCGCAGATTATTGTGCTTTGTTTTCTTGAATAATTTCTGTAAATTTGCATGCCAATTAAGATGGGATCGCGACCTGTCTTACAAATATGCCGATTATGAATCCTGTTCATACGGCTGTAAATTATAATTAATTAATAAATTAACTGCAGTTAAAATGAAAGAGAATATCCATCCCCAAAACTACCGCGAGGTTGTTTTCAAGGATATGTCGAATGATGAAACTTTCATCACCCGTTCAACAGTGGCTACACGTGAAACTATCACTATTGATGGTAAAGAGTATCCTTTAGTGAAGTTGGAAATCACTTCTTCTTCCCATCCATTCTTCACCGGCAAACAGAAACTTGTTGACACAGCCGGTCGTGTAGACAAATTCCGTAGCCGCTACGGTAATCGTTCCAATAAATAAAATAATAGGAACTTTTATAAAAATTAAAGACAAGAGTCATTTTCGATTCTTGTCTTTTTTTTGTTATCAATCCTTCCGCCTTTCTAAATATGATGTTAGAATCAAGACTGCAGCCATCTCGTCAGCTCTCCCCTTCTCCTCTCTATCTTTCTTTTTGAACCCTCCGGCCAACATTTCCCGATGGGCTATGGTCGAAGTGAAACGTTCATCAACCATAATTACAGGAATCATGGGGAGCTCTTTTTTTATTTGATTGAGAAAAGGTGTGATATAGCGCATGCTCTCGCTTAAATTCCCTTGCAGGTCTCTGGGTTCTCCAACCACAATGGCATCAACCGGTTCCTTGGATATATATTCCTTTAAGAAATTGATTAAATCACAACTCCTTACCGTGGGTAGTCCGTTTGCACATATCTGAAGCGGATCTGTCACAGCTACGCCACTCCGTTTTCTTCCATAATCTATAGCTATTATTCTTCCCATCAAAGAGCTGTTAAGTTTATTTACGCAAAAATAAAACAATAACTCTTTTTTTACTAATTTTGCACAGTTTTTTAAGCACGATTATGAAAGGCTATATCGTCACAATATTGTTACTGATTATCTCAAATGTCTTTATGACTTTTGCCTGGTATGGACATTTAAAACTACAAAGCTCAGGCATATCTAAAGGATGGCCGCTTTATCTTGTTATTCTCGTTTCATGGGGTATCGCTCTATTTGAATATTCCTTTCAAGTTCCGGCAAACAGGATGGGATTCCAAGAAAATGGAGGTCCTTTCACACTTTTTCAACTTAAAATTATTCAAGAGGTTATAACTTTAACAGTTTTTACCATCGTAGCTATGTTCTTGTTTTCAGGGGAGAAACTCCATTGGAATCATGTAGCGGCATTCCTATGTCTTATTGGAGCTGTCTGTTTTACATTCCTCCCGAAAAATTGAAATAAAAGTCCTTTCCCTATCTTATGTTAACATTAGAAGCATTTGAATTTTGAATACTAAACTACATTTCGCCCCCGTGCAAGGTCACACGGATGCAGCCTACCGTCATTTCCATTCCAAAGTCTACGGTGAGCAACAAACCTATTATACTCCTTTCATTCGTCTTGAAAAAGATGGGATCAGGCCACGTGATATGAAAGATATAAACTCTGACTTAAACCGCGGCATCCATCTTATACCTCAGATAATTTTCAGAGATGAAAAGGAACTCTGTGGATTAATAAATTTGATGAAACAGAATGGGGAAAAAGAATTAGATCTAAACATGGGATGTCCTTTCCCTTTGCAGACGGGCCATGGACGTGGAGCTGCTACAATTCAAAATATCGATCTTGCTCACCGAATCGTTGAAGTTGTAGCTGACAATCCTGACATCTCTTTTTCCGTTAAAATGCGTCTTGGTTTGAATCAACCAGATGAATGGAAAGGGATTATGCCTCTCTTAAATCAAATAAATCTAAAACATATCACGATACATCCACGAATTGCCAAACAGCAATATGGCGGTGAAATCGATTATGCCCGATTCTCTGAATTTCTACAAGAGAGCAAGAATCCGGTGGTTTATAATGGAGATCTTAAGTCGGTCGTTGACATTGATGATATATTAAAGAAATATCCCGCAGTCGATGGAATCATGATTGCCCGTGGAGCCTTGGGACGTCCCTCTCTTTTTTCTGAATTTTATACCGGTAAGGAACTATCAAAAGAAGAGAGAATTGAAAAGATGTTGGAATTTCATCGCCTACTCTTTAACCATTATACCTCAGTGCTTTGTGGTGACACCCAGATATTATCCAAGATCAAGCCATTTTGGGAATATGCTGAAGAAGAGATAGGGAGGAAGGCATGGAAAGCTATCAAAAAAGCATCAAATATCGCTAAATACCAATCAGCCGTAGCATTAATATGAAAATACTGATTCTGGCAGCTATGGATAAGGAGATAAGTCTCCTTGTCAATTTGTTGGAAAATCCTGTAGAGGGTTGTGTCAAGGATATAAATTTCCACAAAGGGAGAATACATCATCATGAAGTTACGATTGCAAAATGTGGCATCGGCAAAGTAAATTCAGCCGTCAATACATATAAATTGATTCTTGATATAAATCCCGATATAGTAATAAATTCAGGAGTGGCGGGAGGCGCTGATGCTAAAATAGGGACTATCTTAGTTGCTGACAGAGTTGCCTATCATGATGTCTGGTGTGGTCCCGGCACAATCTATGGACAGGCTGACGGAATCCCTTTATTTATGTCGGTAGCTCCTGAGATTTTAGAGATTGCCCGTAGAAATAACTTGGAAACCGGGTTGATTTGTAGTGGCGACAAATTCATCAGTTCTTCTGAAGAAATTAAATTTATACGTACAAAATTCCCGGATGTAAGAGGAGTTGATATGGAATCAGCCTCCATTGCCCAGACTTGTATTATGACAAATAAAAAATTTGCTGTAATCAGGGTAATAAGCGACACACCCGGGGAGGGAGAAAACATATCTCAATATAAAGACTTCTGGCAAACAGCTCCCGTCAAAACCTTTGAAACAATTTCAATGATTTTGAGCAACCTCGCTTAGGAATTGTCAGATGCGCCTATAATCAGAGTTTACAATTTAATCACACAATTAGAAGAATCCCAGGAATGATAATAGCTTTCAGACGATCAAATTTTAAATCGCTTATGATGCCGATAGCGATGCTGTTTGGAGCAATTTTCTATCCATGGATGGGTTACCTTACGTTTCTGTCACCCTATCTGATTTTCGTGATGCTTTTCATCACTTATTGTAAACTCACACCCCATGATTTCAAACCAAGTAAATTTGAATTGATTCTTTTAGGGGTCCAAATGTTGCTTGCAGCGATTGCCTATTTCTTGACTTTTTTCTGGAACTCAACATTAGCGGAGGGTCTTTTTATCTGTTTTTTTATACCTACGGCAACAGCCGCCCCCGTTATCACTGCTATGTTAGGTGGTTCGATATCAAAAGTAGCCACTTATAGTCTTATGTGTAATGCTATTATTGCAACAATCGGCCCATTGGTGCTGGCGGCCATAGGGGAACATCCGGAAATAACTTTTGGCGATTCTTTCCTCTTGATTTTAAAGCAAGTTTTTCCTCTCATTCTACTTCCTCTTGCCTTAGCCTTGGCTTTCAGGAGGTTTATACCGTCACTCCATTCTTTTTTTGTAGAAAAGCAACAGATTTCTTTCTATTGCTGGTGTGTCTCAATCCTTATCGTAGTAGGAAGTTGCGTCAGTTTTGCAATTCAAAATTGGACACCGGAATCCACCGGGACTATGGTTCTATTAGCTCTTGGAGCTTTAGCAGCCTGTCTTATCCAATTTAAATTGGGTAGGAAGATCGGGGGTTATTTTGGTGACAAAGTATCAGGAGGGCAATCTTTAGGTCAGAAAAATACAGTATTGGCTGTGTGGCTTTCATTAGCCTATTTAAATCCTATTTCATCTATTGCACCGGCTGCATATGTGGCATGGCAGAACATAGTAAATTCCTGGCAATTAATAAGGCATCAGTCGATTTCTTCCATGAAATCAAAACCGGCATAATAAGGGAAGGCTCCTTTATTTATTTTCTGATTTGCTGAAGATTCCTTGCAAACATTTCCAGACAATATCTGACCGGATCTCGTTGATTTAATTCTTCAAATTCTTTTTCCGGTTCGGACAGTTTTTCAAGAATCAAATTTGCATCTTTCAGATTTCTTAGAACCTTGAAGGCCAACATCTCGGCTTCCTCAATACTTCTCACATCACGAATCATGCTCTTCGCTTCCCCCTCATCAATCAATTCAGGTGGCAGAATATAAAGAGCCAACAAGCGTGATTCCCGGATATTCTTTTCCTTCCATAATTCCCTACCCAATTCGAGATATTTTCCATACCTTGCCGCTATCTCATTAAATTGTGGCACAGTCAGGCCAAATATCATTGCATCAGCCGGATATAACTTTTTCAGACTTTCACTCACTATGCCATTTCTATAGGCATAAAAAGAATGACGTATCTCTTGAAGCTTTTTCTTTATTTCTTCTTTTTTTATCTGCTCAGTCATGATGGTAAGGCTCTCCTCTTAAAATTGTAAATGCTCTGTAAATCTGTTCCGTCACTACTAATTTTGCCATTTCATGGGTAAAAGTCATCTTAGAAATTGACATCTTTAAATCAGCTCTTTGGTAGACCTCCTCAGAAAAACCATAAGGCCCTCCAATAACCAAAACAAGTCTTTTCCTTCCCGAATTCATCTGTTTCTGAATCCATTCTGAGAAACCTCGTGATGTATATTCAATTCCCCTTTCATCCATTAAGACTACAAAATCAGCCGCCTCTAACCTACTCAAGATTTGCCTCCCCTCTTCCTCCTTAATCTGATCTTGAGTCAAGGATTTGACATTCCGGATATCGGGCAATATTATTGATGAGTATTTAATATATCGAGGCAATCTTTTTTCAAATATACCGATTCCCTCCTGAATCCATCCGGCGGAGATTTTCCCAATGCTTAACAATGAAATTTCCATCTCGATAATTCCTCAAAGAAATGCGACCTATAGTTTAAATTAACTGTTGAAACGGCACTTAGCTTTCAGTGTTTCAATTCCTTCATTCCTCCTTGCAGCATAGTCACTCAATTGATCATTTCCTATTTCTCCGACCATAAAATACTTTGCGCGAGGATTGGAAAGATATATTCCGCTAATAGATGCAGGAGGATAGAGGGCCCCGTTCTCCGTAAGGCTCACTCCAATCTTATCATATTCCAAGAAATCTTGTGTCTCTAAAATCAAAGTTTGATCCGGCAACATTGGATAACCCCAAGCCGGCCTTATTTTTATGTCATAATATTTACTCTCAACATATTTTTGGAGCCATTCCGCAGAAGCCTCCGCAAGACGGTCGGCTAAAGTCTGAATCAATAAGGATTCATATGTTTCTCCCCTCTGCCGGGCTTCTTGTGACCTATTATGAATTTTATTTCCTGCAGTCACTGCAAAAAATCCAATCACATCCTCTTTCATGACAAAATCCGAAACCGACAAGAAGTCTGACTCCTCATTTTGCTGACGCAACATCGGAAATATCTTGTCACCCACATAAATATTCCTGACATCTCCTCCGGCTCTTTCAAAACGGATGATTCCTTTGCCATCAAAGCCTTTTTGAGCATTTATTTCTGTTAATATTCTCCGGGCCTCCATATAAAGTTGAAGAGCCTCCTCTGCTTTTGACCTATCATTTTCCGCCAACTCTGCCAACCAATTTTCTTTATTTTCTTGATTAACGTCGTAAGGGAATCCCTCTAAATATTTACCCGTGAGTTTCCATGCATGGAAAAACATTTTCCAATTTATAAGATCCTCCAGTTGTTCAAGCGGGATATCAATAACGATATTCTTTCCAAAAGGTAATTCCGGCAAACTTAAAGTTTGACTGTTTCTCTTCTCTTTTTCAACAATTTCCAAAACCTGAGAATAAGGAACCAAGTTGTCGGATTTTCTTTGTGCGTCCCTGATTTGTTGATATTTTATCTCTATTTCATGAATAAGATCATCATAACTTTCCTTATTTCTCAGCTTCCCTGCCATTATCGGATTTTGAGAGGCATCTTTCATATGCAGGACCACTCCCCTATATTCCGGGGCTATTCTCAAAGCAGTGTGCATCAGGGAAGTTGCAGCTCCACCTATCATAACAGGGACCGATATTCCGGCATCAGATAATTTTCTCACGGTATTGGTCATTTCTACGAGTGACGGCGTTATTAACCCTGAAAGACAAATTATATCCGGCTTTTCTTTCAACGCTGTCTCAACAATGACCTCCGGGGCAACCATAATTCCAAGATCTATTATATCATAGTTATTACATGCCAAGATTGTCGCCACTATATTCTTTCCGATATCATGCACATCTCCCTTAACAGTTGCAATAACTATCTTCCCATTCTTTTTGCTACCGGTATCCTTTCTTTGCCTTTCAATTTCCGGAGTCAATATTTCTACGGCTCTCTTCATTGACCTTGCTGTCTTGACAACTTGCGGCAAGAACATTTTCCCCTTTCCGAAGAGGTCGCCCACAATGTTCATCCCCTCTAATAGCGGACCCTCAATTATCTTTACAGGATCCTTAATCTTTTCCGAAGCCCCCCGAAGATGTTCCTCTAAATTTAACAGTTCACCCTGTATGAGATCGTTTTTCAAAATTTCCTCTATCGGACTCTCCGTTAAATTCTCTTTGACATCTTCAATCTTTTTTTCTTTTTTCCCCTCTACCTCATTAGCCTTTTCTATAAGTCGATCTATGGCATCATCCTTTCTATCGAATATAATATCCTCGATTATCTCTTTTAATTCCTCCGGAATCTCCTCATATTTTGTATTCTGCGCCGGATTTATAATCGCCATATCCAGACCGGCCTGCCGAGCATGGTGCAAGAAGATCACATGCATGTATTCACGTATTCTATTTTTCCCACGGAAAGCGAAAGAAAGATTGCTTACTCCGCCGGATAATCTTGCACCAGGAAGGTGTTTCTTAACCCAATCCACTGTCTTTATGAAGTCGATTGCATAACGGGCATGTTCCCTCATTCCCGTTGCTATTGTCATCACATTGACATCAAAAATTATATCTTGCGGATTAAACCCACATTTTTCAATTAGGATTTTGTAGGCCCTTTGGCACACCTCTATTTTTCTTTCGTAAGTATCTGCCTGCCCTCTTTCATCAAAGGCCATAACGATGAGAGCCAAACCAAAGCTTTTCACTTTCCGAGCCCTATCAATGAAAACATCTTCCCCTTCCTTAAGTGATAAGGAATTGACTATGCCCTTACCTTGCAGTTCTTTGGCAGCCGCTTCTATAACTTCCCATTTTGAAGAATCTATCATGAAAGGGACTTTTGCAATCTCCGGTTCAGCCAAGATGTATCGAAGGAATTTTATCATTTCCTTTTTGGCATCAAGCATTGCGTCATCCATATTGATATCAATGACGTCTGCACCTTTTTCAATTTCATCCTTAGCAATCCCGGCAGCTTCTTCCAAGGCATTCTCTTTTATCAGGCGAAGAAATTTGGCAGAACCGGCCACATTACATCTTTCTCCGACTGTAAGGAATTTATCTCTTACTTCATAAAGGTCTAATCCTGACAGCATCAAAGAATCGTGAATAGTCTTCGGTAGTCTGGGTTTCCCCTCACCTATAATCTCAGACAGAGCTTTAATATGGGCCGGCGTTGTGCCGCAACATCCTCCGGCAATATTCAAAAGACCGTCGGTTATCAAAGGTTTCATTGCGGCAACGAACTCTTCGGGACTCACGTTGTAACATCCCATATCATTGGGGAGACCGGCATTAGGATGGCATGATGTAAAATGAGGATTTATTTTATTTATCTCTTGGATAAAACTCTTCATTCGGTCGGGTCCAAACCCGCAATTCAATCCAATTGATAAAACATTATCATATCCACATACAGATGCCACGAAGGCCTGCAGACTCTGTCCGGCCAATATTCTGCCGGAATTATCAGATACCGTTGCCGAAATTAAAATGGGGAGTTTAACATCCTTTTCTGCCATTATATCATTTGCAGCGTTTATAGCAGCCTTTAAATTCAATGTGTCAAAGAATGTCTCCATAATCAGCAGGTCGGCACCCCCGGCAATCAATCCCGATATTTGGAGCCGATAAGCATCATAGAGCTTGTCAAAACTTATATTGCGTTTTAAGGGATCTGTTATATCCGGACTCATTGAGGCAGACTTGTTGGTCGGTCCGACAGATCCTCCTGCAAAGAACAATCCTTCTTCTTTACCACACTCCTTCTTATATTCATTTATAGCAGACTTGACAAGCCTTACTCCTTCCCTATTCAGGCGTTCCACGATCCCCTCGATATTTTCAAGGCCATAATCCTCCATCGAGATAGAATTGGAATTGAAGGTGTTGGTAGTGATTATATTGGCACCCGCCTCCAGATATTGTTTATGAATACTCTTAATTGCCGAAGGTTTGGTAAGATTCAAAATATCATTAAATCCTGACAAAGCTAAAGGATGGTTGATAAATTCTCTGCCACGGAAATCTCCTTCTTGAAACTGATATCTTTGAATCATGGTGCCCATCCCACCATCAAGTATCAAGATATTATCTTTTATGACCTCGGAAATTCTGCCAATCATTAAATTAACTTATTATTAAAAACCCTTTCACTCATACAAAATTAATCAATAATCAGCCAAAAATAAAAATTTTAGGTAACCGCATTTTATGTTTTCATAACTAAAAAATTTAACTTTACATTCGAAACTATAATATACCCGAATTATATGAAAGCATTATTTATCAACGGCAGTCCACACGTTAACGGATGCACAAAACGAGGAATGGAAGAAGTAGCCAAAATCCTTACAGAAAATGGAGTGGAAATTGAATGGATAGAAGTTGGAACCAAAGATATTCGTGGATGTATCTCCTGCAATTATTGCCGTTCACATAATAAATGCGTGTTCAATGATATTGTAAACGAATCAGCCCATTTATTGGAAGAGTGTGATGCAGTGGTTATAGGCACGCCGGTTTATTATGCCGGACCGAACGGTCAGCTCCATTCATTCTTAGATAGATTCTTCTATAGTACGATGACCGCCATCAACAAGACGATGAAAATAGGAGCAACAGTTGTCTCTTCCCGTAGAGCCGGTTCGACAAGTGCATTCGACGATATCAATAAATATTTCACTATCAGTGCAATGCCGATTGCTTCCAGCACTTATTGGAATGAAGTGCATGGATTCACACCGAAGGATGTGGAAAATGATCTTGAGGGACTTCAAACAATGCGTAATCTCGCAAAAAATATTCTATTCCTCTTAAAGGCTATAGAGGCTCAAAAGGCAAAAGAGGGGCTGCCCATGCAAGAACGTCAATATTTCACCAATTTCATCTAATGCCCTCTAAATTATTCTCAATTTAATATCAACAATAAAGTTTCTCCTGTCACAATCCTCCTAAATTTCCGGAGAACTAACCCCCAACGAAAAAAGGCATAGAAAGGCTCCGAAAGCTGCCAATCTATGCCTATATTTATATGTTGAAAAAGAACATATAGCATAAATATAAGATGTATAGCTACTGCTTCCAACAAACATAACGCATAAGCCGTAACAGAGTTGTTTTGAATTGAGCAAGTTAGCCCTACCGCATCGGGAACCCTGATATTTGTGAGTTCGACACGCGAAAGAATCATCTTAATTGGACAGCGTTATACAATTCATAATTCTTAATGCTCAATGCATAATTTTCTTCTACCCTGAAAAGGTCAGGATTGTAGGCTGTGGTCTATCTTGTTTAACCATTTCGAAATATCTGCAGAAGTCAAAATCCCAAGAATGGGGGCTACAGGCAAAATTTCTCCTGATGACTCACACGGTAGTTTATCAACGATTTCATAGGCCCTTGGGCTCGATTAGACAAGCGTAAAAAGACGTGAAATATGAGTCACAAGGTCGAGCTCTCTTGCTCTAAGTTCTTGAATGACTAAGGAAGATACCATCCTGAACCGGTCTTTATACCGGATCCGGGCCATAGTCAATAAAGAACTACAAAGCAAAGATATGGAGAAGAGAGATGAGGATAATGTTATTTTACCGTTTAATGATTTAAAAATTCAAATATTAGATAAATAAGAACCTGATAAAATTGGTCATAGCTAAGAGAATCGTTTGAATTCCAATTTATCGAATCTTTATACTCTCATTCGCTTGTAAAAGGATTTTTCTAAGAATATGTTGGAGAAGATGTATATTATGAATGGAGGTAATTATGGTGGGAAAGCGTTGAGGAACGGGGGGAGGGATTTGAAGAAAGATGCTTCGGTTGCATACCAGTGGAGAGCCTCAAGAGGAATTCCTTTTAGCCATAAGGAGTAAAGATATCCAGGGTTTGCCCTCGGGTAATAAGTTAGGGATTTTTTATCTCGGGAGTTATAGAGGTCTTTGAAGAAATTGATTTTTTCTTGAGGAAAATCAAATCTAAAGAAATTGGAGGTAGAATGATACCAAGGAATATTGATAATAGAGAAACCTGATAAATTAATAGAATCATCGTAGAATTCCTTATAGAAAGAAGAATTTGTGTTGATTGGCCCAGATTCGAGAATTATTGCAGACACGAGTGATGCCGGAATGACGGGGAACGTAGCCTTAATAACCTTTTTAAAATGAGAAGAGTTTTGTTTATTCCAACGACCGATGTCGAGGAGGAGAAGACAAGAGAAGTCAAGGGATCTACAGGCATCGGGATTATTAGGAGAAAAGAACCAAAATTTAGACCGGGAGGAGGGGTGAAATAGGGTTGAAGGATTCTTTTTAGAGAAATAAAACTCCTTATGATGCAAAGAATCCATAAGATCGAGGAAACGTTGTTTTGAGTAAGGGTTCTCAGAGGATTTAGGAGAAAGAAACATAACATTAGTGTTAGGAAGCGAATAAGTTTTAAACCAAATAATGAATAGATTTAAGATAAAGGAAATGTCTTGGTCGCGATTTTTACGTATAATTAATCTAAGAGGATTGTTGCACCAACGATGATAAGAAAGGTTGTTGATTAGAGAGCGGTAATTTTCCAGAGGGAACGAATATGGAACTTTCTCAGCTATCCAGAAATAGAAATCGTATTTAAGTCTCAATTCATATAATTGTGATAGGAGATGAGAAACAGAAAGGAAATTCTGTTTGAAGAAATTTGAGCGGATGAATTTAGATAAAGATCCAGCCAAAAATATTTTTTTTAAAAGAGGAAGATTTGCCATAGCGCAAGGTAAGAAGGCTTTTTTTATACCTTTAACGTTGAGCAGGATACGGTGGGGATCGTTGGGGTCACCGAAGTAGGGATTAATGGGAGCGAAAAAATTTTTTAAATTTTTGGAATTTAGACGTAAGATATCAGAATCGGGCATAAAATGGGGATAATTTGTAAACATGGACCAAAGATATATTTCCTATCATACATAAAGGATGATAAATTACCCACCTTCGACGAAAGGCTTTGACACCTACGACGAAAGACTTTTATTCACCTGCGA
>JAFLTQ010000022.1:35841-35966 GCA_022510385.1 Muribaculaceae bacterium
ACACCTACGACGAAAGACTTTTATTCACCTGCGACGAAAGACTTTTTTTCACCTTCGACGAAGGACTTTATCACCTTCGACGAAGGACTTTATCACCTTCGACGAAGGACTTTATCACCTTCGAC
>JAFLTQ010000022.1:36066-47648 GCA_022510385.1 Muribaculaceae bacterium
GAAAGAGTTTGCCACATGCGAGGAAAGACTTGGCACCTTAGAGGAAAGGCTTTGGCTCCTGCGACGAAAGGCCTTTTTTTCAACTTCAACGGAAGAGTTTGGCACCTTCGACGAAAGACCATTTTTCACCTGCGACGAAAGACCATTTTTCACCTTCGACGAAAGACCTTTCCTCAACTGCGAGGAAAGGCTTTGACACCTGCGACGAAAGACCTTTTCTCACCTTCGACGGAAGGCTTTGACACCTGCGACGAAAGGTTTTTTTTCACCTGCGACGAAAGAGTTTTTTTCACCTACGACGAGAGACTTTTTATCACCTTCGACGAAAGACCATTTTTCACCTGCGACGAAAGAGTTTTACTCACCTTCGACGAAAGACTTTTTTCACCCTCGACGAAAGACTTTGGCATTTGCGAGGAAAGACTTGGCACCTGAGACGGAAGACTTTGACACCTGCGACGAAAGACCATTTCTCACCTTCGACGAAAGAGTTTTTTCACCTTCGACGAAAGAGTTTTTTCACCTTCGACGAAAGACTTGGCATCTGCGAGGAAAGAATTTTTTTCACCTGCGACGGAAGACTTTTTTTCACTTGCGACGAAAGGCTTTGGCACCTGCGAAGAGAGGCTTTTTATCACCTGCGAGGAAAGGCTTTTTTTCACCTTCGACGAAAGACCTTTTCTCAACTGCGATGAAAGACTTGGCACCTGCGACGAAAGACTTAGCATTTGCGACGAAAGAGTTTTATTATTTCCCTTTAGCAATCTCGGCTGCAAGTTCGTTCATCAAGGTGCAAATATCATAAGTTAAAGGCATTTTTGGATCAAGACCTAATGATATGATTAATAATTTCCCTCGGGCACATAATTCAAACAGATGCTTTGATGGTTTAAACTTGTCAGGGAAACGTTGATATTGTATCAAAATATAAGGGAAACCATTTAACTCGGCTATATCTCTCACCTCTTTTTCAAATTCAGATTTAAAAGGAGAAACCAGTACGCTTCCTTTTGAAGCCAGAAATAGTGCTTCTTGTTTATGTGAAAGTCTTTCGTCGTAGGTGAAACGTCTTCTCATCCTAACAGCATACTTATCAGGATTTTTCCATAAAAAAGGATTGCCATACGCTTCAAAATATCTATCCCCGATCTTTAATCTATGGATATTTCTGAAATAATCAGGATTTTCCTTAATCGTTAACCTTCTGTTAGGATTATCATCCAAATATTCAATCCAATTCTTTAAATCCACATTATCATAAAGGGCTTTATCGGTATAGCTTTCTATAAAAATGTCATCTTTTAAAAAATTGGAACCGGAAATTTTATTATAATGATTACAAATTCTTTCTTTAAGGTTATCCATATAATCATCCAGATGGACAGGGGTGTAACGCTTTTTATAAATTATCATATGGAGATGGTCGGGCATTATCTTATAATGAAATTTCTGAATTTCTTTTACCTCCTCTTCAAATTCTTTCAATCCGGCTACAATAGCTCTTCCGGACTCTGAAAGATAAACATAAGGATAACCTTTACACCCCTTCTTTATACCCGCTTTCCCTCTCAATTCACCAAAATCTATCCATTCCTTCTGCTTTTTGAAAATAATATGATAGATGAAGGGTTTGAAATAATCATGATGAAAACTTCGCTGACTGTAATTATCCATTTTACTAACCTTCTATTAAAGACTTTATCTCACCTTCGACGAAAGGCTTTGGCACCTTCGACGAAAGGCTTTGGCACCTTGCGACGAAAGACTTTGGCACCTTCGACGAAAGACCATTTCTCAACTGCGATGAAAGACTTGGCACCTACGACTGAAGAGTTTTTTCACCTGCGACGAAAGGCTTAGCACCTTCGACGAAAGGCTTAGCACCTTCGACGAAAGGCTTAGCACCTGCGAGGAAAGACTTGGCACCTGCGACGAAAGGCTTGGCACCTGCGACGAAAGACTTTTTTCACCTTCGACGAAAGACTTTTTTTCAACTTCGACGAAAGGCTTGGCACCTTCGACGAAAGGCTTTGGCACCTGCGACGAAAGGCTTGCCACCTGCGACGAAAGGCTTTGGCACCTTCGACAAAAGACCCTTTTCATCTGCGACGAAAGGCTTTGGCACCTTCGACGAAAGACTTTTTTCGCCTGCGAGGGAAGAGTTTTTGCGATATAATTGTTTAGGAGGGTGTGTCAAAAATTTTTGACACACCCTCCTAATGTTTTTTTTTGATTTCGAGATATTATTTACGGATACCTAACTCTTTCTTGGCGATAATCGCACGATAACGATTGATATCTTTACGAATCAGATAGTCCAAAAGTGAACGTCTTTTACCTACAAGCATTTTCAAAGCACGAGCAGTAGCATGATCTTTGTGGTTTTCTTTCATGTGCTCTGTGAGATGTTTGATGCGGAAAGAGAATAAAGCAATCTGGCTTTCAGGACTTCCTGTGTCATTCTTTCCTGATCCGTAGGTTTCGAAAATCTTTTCTTTTTCTTCTTGTGTAGGATACATTTTGTTGAGAGTTTAAATAATTTATAAAAAACTTTTCTTCAAAAAGGGAGTCGGCTTCTTCTCACTCTCGGAAGCCCCTCTTTTTCAAAAAGCGATGCAAAGTTACAGATTTTTACTTAAATTTGCAATATGGGACAGCCATGGATTATTGCCCTGATAATCGGGGCTTATTTTATGACGTTAATTATTGTGGCGCGATTAAGTTCACGAGGCGCCACCAATAAGACCTATTTTACCGGGAACAGGAATATTGCGTGGCCAATAGTGGCGTTAGCTATGGTGACAGCCCCCATTTCCGGACTCACTTTTATTTCCGTCCCCGGTATGGTCGTCACCAAAGGATTTTCTTATCTTCAAATGTGTCTGGGGTTTGTGGTGGGCTATTTCATCATTGCATGGTTGCTCGTGCCATTATTCTATAAAAGGAATATTGTTTCCATATATAGTTTCCTTGAAGAAAGATTCGGAGTTTCCACTTATAAAACGGGGGCCTGGCTTTTCCTTATCTCTGAGATCTTAGGAGTAGGAGTGAGATTTATGGTGGTCTGCATGATGCTGCAGCTTCTTGTGTTTGAACCTCTTCATCTCCCCTTCGTCCTTAATGTTGCAGTCACGATGTCGCTAATATGGCTATATACGGCCAAGGGTGGAGTAAAATCCGTGGTTTGGTCAGATACTATCAAAAGCATTATTCTTCTCACTTCCCTTATTCTCTGTTTCTATTTCATCTCTCAGAGTTTAAATTTCTCTTCTTCAGATTTAGTTTCAACTGTCTCCCAACATCCCACTACCAAAATTTTTAATTTTGACGATCCTTGGGAGAGTTCTTACTTCTGGAAACAATTTCTTACAGGAATTTTCCTTGTTGTAGCGATGACAGGACTCGACCAGGATCTTATGCAAAGAATCCTTGCCTGTAAAGATGCCAAGGGTTCAAGGAAAAATCTGATAGTAAGCGGCAGTTTGCAATTTGTTGTAATCGCCCTTTTCTTAGCTTTAGGGACACTTATGGCAATATATCTGGAGAGCAGGTCGATCCCGATTCCGGAAAAAACCGACAATATTTTTGCCACGGTTGCATTCCATCAGGATATGCCTTTGATTGTGAGCCTTCTCTTTGTATTAGGACTGGTCTCGGCCTCTTATTCATCAGTCGGGTCTGCTTTAACTTCTTTGACTACATCGTATACTGTGGATATTTTGGACGGGATGAAAAAATATGATGAAATCCAATTAAAAAAAATAAGGAGGAAAGTGCATGGGTCAATGGCCTTGATGATGTCGGGAGTAATAATCATCTGCTATTATCTCAACCATCAGGATGCTATCACGGCCCTCTTCACATTGGCTTCTTATACGTATGGTCCCATCTTAGGTCTTTTCATATTCGGAATCTTCACAAAGAGAGAACCTCAACAAAAATGGATTCCTTTGACTTGCTTTCTTGCTCCCGTAATCTGCTGGGGGATAAGCAGATTGTTGTGGATCTTTTTTGATTATTCCACGGGTTATGAAATCTTTTTATTAAATGCCCTTCTCACATTGGGAGGTCTTTTCATAATTCCTCAAACTGTTAAAAAAGTGAATGAACAACCGGTTATTATTTAATTTATTGCTCTCATTATTTTTTTCAACCACTCTGTTGAAAGCAGAATCTCTGAAGAGCGGCGACCTGTTGTTTCTTTCAGAAGAAAATTCAGCTTTTTCGAATGCGATAGTAGAATCGACTGCACAAAATGATTCTATAAAGCTGATTCATGTGGGTATAATAGAGATTGTGGATGATGAACCTTATCTGATTGAGGCTTCCCCTTCCAACGGTGTCAGAGAGATTCCAATAAGAGATTTCTTACAAGATAATAAAGAGAAAATTTTTGTAAGACGAATTAAATTTGAATTCCCTGTTGAGCAGGCGATTACCCGGGCTAAAAGCCATATTGGAGAGCCTTACGATTGGTGGTATTTACCCGATAATAATAAAATGTATTGTTCAGAATTGGTTTATGAGTCGTTTCTTGATGCCAACGGTAACAGGATTTTCAATTCAATACCAATGAATTTCAGAGATTCCTCCGGAAATATTCCCGATTTTTGGATTGAACTGTTTAACAAAATCGGGGAAGAAATCCCGGAAGGACTTCCCGGAACTAATCCGAACGATATGTTCAAATCGGGTTTCTTACGCGCTGTTGATTATTTTCTACAATAAGATTTGAACACGCACATACTGCACAATCCTTTATCCAGGGTCTGTTTAAAAGTATCCGATACGAAAATATCCTCTATTAAATTTTCCAATCTGTCGGAGAACTCTGCTATATAAGGACGGAAACATTCCACAACTTCATCATTTATTTTTGGAAGTCCCCTCTCACCTTTTTTCATATCAGGCACATAATAAATCTCGGTTATGACATCTTCCCAACCATCAATTCCCATTTTCCCCAAGAGCCAAGCATAGACAAAAAGCTGGAAAATCTGTTCGCTTCCAAAACCTCCCTTAAACATTTCTTCAAGACTTTTTGCATTTCGTTTGCGGGTGCCAGTTTTGTAATCCACAATTCGCAAGAATTTCTTACCTTCAATATTTATTCTATCGAGCCGGTCGATAGCAAATCTAAAATTAACCACCCTGCCAGACTGGAGTTGAATTCTTATATTCTTCTCTATTTCGCATCCGAACAATTCAAAGGGAGTCTGTTGCAGATCGTAGGCTAAAATTTCTTCAACCAAAGTAGAAATCTGTTCCGAAATCAGATCGGTGACTCCTGATTTTGTGTCTTCACTACCGATCTCTTCATCACCATAATAATATTTATTTATTTTCTTTCTGACAACTTTTGTAATTATATCTTTATTCGAAAGCAATCCTTCGATATATTCACCGTTTATAATCAATGGAGAGGCTATCAATTTCCTTTGTAGCTTTTTTTCCGGGATATATAGCTCCATCATCGATTCATGCAACACTTGTCCCACAGTGATTGCATCCATGAAATCAGACTTTTCCGGATCTGATTTTATTCCAAGGAGATTTTGGAGGAAAAACTTGACTTGACATTCACGATAATTATTTAAAGAAGAGGCGGAGAGATTTTTTCGGGATTCACCTTCAGTTATAAACACCTGCGCCAATTCCTTCACCTGCTCGGTTTTTTCTATAGATGAATCAATCTCTTTGGGAGCTTTAAGACCATATTTCCAAGATTCCTTAATAATCGATTCCTTTGGAGCATATTCCAAAATTTGAAGCAAATAGCGAGACATTCCTCCTCTCATTCCGGTGGTTGCCCTGCCGTCGTAGATTAACGTCACTTTTTCAGCCCGACTTATCAACCGATAAAAATAATAGGCAAAAATTTCCTCCGCATATCGAGCCGGGGGAAGTCCATAACCTCTTCGCAATGTTTCAGGCAGGAATGTGGATACAAAAGATTTTCTTGGCATTATCCCCTCATTCATCGACATTATTATTACATGGCGAAAATCCAGACTTCGGGTCTCCAACATTCCCATCACCTGCAATCCAATCAACGGTTCTCCTTCAAAACCAATCTTTTCCGCAGCTATAAGCCGGTCGGCTAAATAAATGATCGAGAGAGGAGCCATCTTTATATTATATTTCTCGATATTCCTTTCCAGATCGTCCAAACACTCTTGATAAATTCTTAATTCCTCAATTTCTTGCAGATGTTGCTCTTCTCCTTTCTCTTTAAAATTTTCACGTAAGAGTTCGATGATTTTCTTCAAATAACCGAATAACTCTTCAGGCTCGACATTCTTGGCGGGGAAGGATAAAAAGTCGGCCCTTTCACCTGCCAATTCTTTGATTTCATTATATGACACGGTGACTTTATGGAAGCGTTGAATATATTCCATCACCTTCTCCTTCCCTTCAGCTCCAATCAACATGTAAGAGAAAGGATGTGACAGAAACATTTTTAAATCTTTGACATATAAATAGTTGTTTCCTCGGCTTTCACGCATTGTGTTATAGAGGCGCCTTAGAAGATAAATAAAGGTAAGAGTCGGGGAATGTCTCAAACTATACCCCATTGTAAGATTTATAGCTCCCAGATCATCTGGAATTGAGTAGAGGATATTGGAAAAGAGCTCTTCATCGGGTAACACGACTGCCACTTCGGCCTCCTCAATACATTTTTGGTCCTCCTCATTCTTATATTCTTCAAGTAATTCACCGGCAATCTTTGCCTGAGCCGTATTGGAGGGTGAAGAAATTACTCTGATATCGGGCCATTTCTTCATTTCCTTCACTTTCAAAGCCTCAGAAATCCATTCCGGGATAGGGAAATGTTTTTTATTATATTCAACAAAGCGAGATGCTGAAAACTCACTGTCAGTTAGTACGGGACCGGTGGCATCCCATATAAAATCAATAAATTCCCCATATACGGGATTCTCCTCTTCTTCCTGCAGAGTTTTGAAAACCACTCTTTCCGTCTCAGTCAAGGCATTAAACCCAACCGCTACAATTTTCTTATATTTTAATTTACCGCTCCCCTCTTTTTGCAGGATTTCAGCTGCCTTCCTATAAATCAACCCGCTCGTGGCCAATTTCTCTGAAAAAAGAGCTGACTGAAATTTATGATATAAGGGAGACAAGACCTGCCAAAGCCGAAGAAATGATTGTTTCAGAGTCGATAAGTTTTCCACATCCTCGAAACTTCTCCAAAAATCTTCTGAATCACCATAATCCTCCACGCCAAAATATTCCCTCATCACCTCTTTCTGCTCTTCTCTGAAGAAATTGGTGGAAAGTTTACGATAATCACTGACATTCTTAAAAATAATGTCAGGATCCACCATAGCAAAGTCTATGGTATTAAAATCCGATATGACAGTTTCTCCCCACCCACGGAACTCATCAAACTCTATTTTTGAATCTGTATCCCTCTCTTTTCCCAAGATATCCAGATAAGAGTTATACAGAACAAATAGCTGTTGGATTCTCGTGGCCTCTTTTAAACCGGCAACTTCTCCCATAAAATCGCTTACAGTGGATATAGCCGGCTGATTTTTCTTCCCGACGCCCGCTTCTCTTAAATATTTTCGCAGGAACACCCCGCATCTTTTATTGGGAAAAAGAAAACAAATTTCACGTAGATCACCATATCTTGAAGCGTAAGCCTCGGCCACTGTTTTTAAAATCGGTTCCATAATTCAAAATTACAATTTTTTTCTTAACTTTGTGTGAACGTAGAAAAATAGGGGGCAGGAATAATTACATAGTGGGCATGAGATTTAAAGATATCACCGGTCATCAAGAAATAATTAAGTCGCTGAGACAACTTGCCGACTCAAAAAAGATGCCCCACGCTTTCCTCTTCACAGGAATTTCCGGAGTTGGGAAACTAAGAGCTGCCAGAGCTTTCGCTCAATATATTCATTGCAAGAACCATATAGACGGCGACTCATGCGGGGTTTGCCCCTCTTGCCTTCAACATCAGAAACATAATAATCCTGACCTCCATTTCATCTATCCTATCGTCAAAAAAGACGGGGCATTAATTTCCAAGGATGTGATAGAGCAATGGCGTGAAATGTTAGAGGAATATCCATTCATGCCCCCCGAAAAATGGAATGAAATCTTAAAAGCCGGGAACTCCCAACCTGCAATTTATGTAACTGACAGTGAGGATATAATTTCCAGAGCCTCTTTATCCTCTTTTCAGGAAGATTATAAGATTTTCATTATCTGGCTGCCTGAAAAAATGAGAATCGAAGCTGCAAATAAACTTCTCAAAGTAATCGAGGAGCCTTTTGAAGACACTATCTTCATATTGGTGAGCAACAATGAGAACAAGCTCCTTCCGACAATTCTATCGCGCACACAAAGATTTAACTTCAAGCCAATACCTTTGGCCGATCTGGAAAAAATGCTTTTGGAGAAAGGGGTGTCTCAAGAAATGGCATCAGACGCAGCCAGAATCTCTGAGGGGAGCATGCAGAAAGCTGATGAACTTGCCTGCCATCCGGAGGAATTATTAGAATTTTCCGACCTTTTCAAGGATATGATGCGCAACGCCTATGCTCTCAAGGCTAAAGCTTTGAAAGAGATTTCTGAAAATGCAGCCTCTTTCGGACGTGAGAAACTTTTAAGATTTCTCGCCTATTCAGGCAGAATGATAAGAGAGAATTATATCTACAATTATAATCTTCCATCTCTTTTATTTCTCACAAAAGAGGAGGAAAACTTCAGCGCTCGTTTCGCTCCTTTTATCCATGACGGGAATGTGGAACGCCTCATAGAGGAAATAGCGAGGGCATCTCAAGATATCGAAAGAAACGGGAACTCAAAGATTGTGATGTTTGATTTGATGCTGCTTCTGTCACGTCTTGTCAGGCTCCCCAAAAGCAATGTGTTGCCGGGTCTCGAAGAAGTGTAACGACATAAGAAAAATATAGTAATCACAATAAATAAAAACAAAACTATGAAACCAACATTATTTATCCTTGCAGCCGGCATGGGAAGCCGCTACGGAGGACTTAAGCAACTCGACGGTCTTGGCCCAAGCGGAGAAACAATCATGGACTATTCAGTCTACGATGCATTGCGAGCCGGATTCGGAAAAATCGTTTTTGTAATCCGCCATGATTTCGAACAGGAATTCCGCGATAAGGTTATCTCAAAATATGAAGGGCATATCCCGGTAGAGGTAGTGTTCCAGGATATCAATGACATTCCCGGCGGATATAAACCAAATCCGGAGCGTAAAAAACCCTGGGGGACAAATCATGCCGTGATTATGGGCAAGGATGTCATAAAAGAACCATTTGCCGTGATAAACGCCGATGATTATTACGGGGCAGAAAGTTTCCAAATTTTGGCTGATTTCTTGAAATCCGTGGAGGGCAAAAAAGATTGCTACTGCATGATTGGATTCAATGTAGAGAATACTCTCAGTGAGAATGGCGGCGTTTCAAGAGGCCTTTGTGAAGTGAGTGCTGAAGGCGACCTGACAGGAGTTGTGGAATGTCATGGAATTCAAAGGAAAGATGGAAAACTCATCCATGTAGTCGATGATGAAGAGAAACCTTTCCCGGAAGGAGCAGCTGTTTCCATGAACATGTGGGGTTTCACTCCCGATTATTTTGATTATTCACTTGAATCTTTCCTTAGATTCCTGGAAAAGAACCATGACGAACTGAAAGCAGAGTTCTATATCCCGACTGTTGTGAATGAACTGATTGAGGATGGAAAAATCAAATTGAAAGTCTTGCCTACTCCTTCCAAATGGTTCGGAGTGACTTATGCTGCCGACAGGGAAGCTACTGTGGCCCAGTTTAAGAAATTAGTTGATGACGGAGTTTATCCAAAAAAACTTTTTTGATATGAAGCAGAAAATATTAGTGACCGGAGGAACCGGCTATATCGGCTCTCATACCACTGTGGAACTGATGAATGCAGGCTATGATGTGGTCATAATTGATAATCTTTCGAATAGCAACGAGAAGGTAATAGACGGCATTGAGAAAATCACAGGCAAACGACCGGTGTTTGTAAAAGGAGACTGCACGGATCTTGCCACTCTTAAGAAGCTCTTTGAAGAGAATCCGGGAATTAAAGGGATTATAAATTTCGCTGCTTCAAAAGCTGTAGGGGAAAGCGTACAGAAACCTCTGCTATATTATCGGAATAATCTCAATACTTTGATCAACCTGTTGGAGTGTATGCCTCAATATGGCGTGGAGGGTATTGTCTTCTCCTCTTCCTGCACCGTTTATGGCGAGCCTGATGTTAATCCCATTGATGAATCGGCTCCTATAAAGTCGGCAACATCTCCGTATGGCAACACAAAACAAATTTCTGAGGAAATAATTGAGGATTATGTAGCAAGTGGAGCTCCAATAAAAAGCATTATCTTAAGATATTTCAATCCCATAGGGGCCCATCCGTCTGGTTTTATAGGAGAACTGCCATTGGGCGTTCCCCAGAACCTCGTGCCTTTCTTAACTCAAGCAGCAGCGGGATTAAGAAAAGAATTGACAGTATTCGGAGATGACTACAACACCCGTGATGGTAGTTGTATCCGAGATTATATAGACGTTGTTGATCTTGCCAAGGCTCATGTGATTGCTATGGAAAGAATGTTGAATGGGAAAGACCATGATGCTATAGAGATATTCAACCTTGGCACAGGTAACGGGCTATCAGTTCTGGAACTTATCAATGCATTTGAGGCTGCTACAGGAGTGAAGGTGCCTCATAAGATTGGTGAACGGCGTGCCGGAGATATCGAGCAAATCTGGGCCAATCCCTATAAGGCAAACAATGTTTTGGGATGGAAAGCTGAATCAGACATCAAAGACACTATGAAAAATGCATGGCAATGGCAATGTAATTGTAATAAATGACGTTATAATAATAAACAATTGGGGAAAATAACCTAAAAAACAAATAAAATGTTACAAAAGAAAATCGAGGATGCTCTAAACTCACAGGTTAACGCCGAAATGTGGAGCGCTTATCT
Source organism: Muribaculaceae bacterium (assembly GCA_022510385.1). Classification (GTDB taxonomy): domain Bacteria; phylum Bacteroidota; class Bacteroidia; order Bacteroidales; family Muribaculaceae; genus Lepagella. Next base: position 47,078 of record JAFLTQ010000022.1, read on the forward strand.
TTATTTGTCGATGTCACTTTATTTCGAAAATGAAGGAAGAAAAGGCTTTGCCAACTGGTTTAAAATTCAATTTCAGGAAGAACAGGCCCATGCATTGGCTTTGATGGAATATCTAAACGCACGTGACGCAAAAGTAATCTTAAAGCCGATAGCGGAAGTACCCACTTCATGGAATTCAGCTATCGAAGTGTTTGAAGAGACTTTAGACCATGAAAAGAAAGTGACAGCCATGATTCATAACTTATATGCAATGGCTGAAGAGTTGGGAGATTTTGCTACCCGCCAGAAACTCAATACTTTTATAGCCGAGCAAGTGGAAGAGGAAGAAACTGTGCGCCAAATCATCGACGACCTCAAGCTTGTTGGCAACGATGGAACCGGTATACTTCAAATCGACCGTGAACTGGGTTCACGCAGCTTTACAGCACCGGAATTATAATCACCAATTTATAAAAGAAATCAGCTGAGGGAGACTCAGCTGATTTTTTATATACACTATCCTATTTCAGAGGAGTGTTTTTCTATGAGAATTGGTTAGAACCAATCTTATCTGATCACTACTTTCTTGCCG
>JAFLTQ010000023.1 GCA_022510385.1 Muribaculaceae bacterium
TGTGACCCTCAACGGTTTTCAAGACCGCCGCAATCGACCACTCTGCCATCTCTCCAAGAAAATCAGGACGTCGCTGATTTCTTTTTGCGACGCAAAATTAAAGATTTTTTTTGAAAAATCAAAGAAAAAGCAAAATATGAAATAAATATGAGGATATTTTAAAAGAGAATGTCGTATGAAGGTTTATATAAGTAAGAGGAAAAGAGATTTATTTGAAGGAAATTTAAGAAAAATTTAGTTATTATTATGAAGTATGAAATTTTTATGTAATTTTATAGCCTAAAACAAACACAACTCTGATTCTATGATTAACAGCTTTTTTTCTGATTCACAAACGGAGGCCTATATGAAGCTTGTGGCCGCCTGCTTTCCTTATGTCACAATAGGATTCTTGGGCCATCCGGCTCTAACTATAGCTGCCGGTTGTTTGGGCGGAGTGGCACTGATAGCATTCTTTATTCGTATTGCAGTATTGTTTAATAAAGAGCCGCAGAGGAATCCTGTGCTCGACCACATTGTTCACGGACTTTTCTTCCCATATGCATTTTCTTTGGCATTTGCAGTGGGTATTGCCTTTGATCATGGCAACAGCAAATATGAATTTGGATGGTATGGAATATGGTTCTGTCTCTTCTTGGCATTATTTATTGTAATAGGCAATTGTGTAGTGGCAAAAGAGGAAGGAAAATAAGATAATAAAAGCGTCGAATTCCACTATATTATTAATAAATCCCATCCCTCATCCATCTAACGGGTGAGGGATTCATATATATCTAAAACCTTATTATGGGAATTATCATTGCAATATGCTGCCTGATTCTGGGACTAATAGGAGGAGTGGTTCTTGGAAAGAGCATGACTCCTAACAAAGACCAGGGAATAAATGAACTCAAGAGGCTGCTGACAGAGAAAGAAACATATCTTGAAGCCAAGCAAGGAGAATTTCAAACTCTCCTTAAAGAGAAAGAGGATTCATATAGCAGGCTGTTAGGGGGGAAAGAGCAGGATTTTGAGATTGCTATCCAACGTCAGGAAGAGAATCATCAGAGAGAAATTAATAATCTTAAGGAGAGCAATGCTAAACTAATGGAAAGTGTGGAGAAAAACCATCGTGACTCCATGCAGACATTAAAGTCACAATTTGCCGAAACTACTGAAGCATTGAGTAGCAAACTTAAGGTGGCAACAGAGGAAATCTTGAAACAGCGTGAGAAGGAATTCTCGGAGTCAAGTGGAGAAAGGATAGACAAATTACTCGAGCCATTAAAGACCTCATTGCAAGCAATGCAGGAAAAAGTGGCAGAAAATACCAACAAACATAGTGAGTTGGGAGGTCAGCTTTCCGCCAGCATAAAAAACTTGTTGGACCACACCGAGTCTGCTAAAGCGAGTGCAGACAGATTGGCTACAATGCTAAAAGGTAATGCTAAACATCAAGGAGAATGGGGAGAACGAATTCTGAAAGAGATACTTGAGTCTCTCAACCTTCAGGAAGGCATACATTTTGATCTGCAGCAAACCTTTACTGATGAAGCAGGGAGAGCGTTAAAAAATGAAGAGGGAAGAATGGGTCGCCCGGATGTTATCCTACATCTTGATGAGAATAAAGATGTGATAATAGATTCAAAAGTGTCTCTATCAGCCTATCTGCAATATCAGGAAGCCACCACGGATGAAGAGCGTCAAGAAGCATTAAAGAAACATATTGCCAGTATAGAGAAGCATGTAAATGAACTCGTAAAGAAGGATTATACGAAATATGTTTCTCGTCCGCGGATTCTTCTTGGATATGTCATAATGTTTGTGCCCAACACATCTGCTTTGTTATTAGCCACCAACAACAAGCCTACTCTATGGAGAGAAGCAATGGAGAAGAATGTCTATATCGCAGATGAACAGACGCTCTATGCAGCTCTGAAAATTGTAAGTCTCACATGGCAGCAAGTGCTACAAAATGCGAATCATACCAAAGTTTTTGAACTTGCAGAAGAGATGATTCAGAGAGTAGGTAACTTCATTAAATCATACGATACAGTAGGGGAGAACCTTAACAAAGCTCTTAAGAGTTTTGAGGAGGGAAGAAGGAAGCTTGAAGATGGAGGACAAAGTATTCCTCAGACTTGTCGAAAATTAATAAAGCTTGGAGCAAAAGTGCCCAAGCTTCCAAAAGGTTTTGACAAGACGATGTTTGAAGATCTGTTAGAATAAAATGAAGACAGTCAATTAGAGCCTATAAGGTAATATCTCAACTCCGGAATGTCATTTGAGGTTGGCTCGCGCCTTGTCGAGAAATTCTTTCATTCTTTTAGAATCTCTTTTATCGATTATATCCTTTAGTTCACCAAGTTTATCGCTTATATTCTGCAACTGTTGAGAGGAGTGAGGATTAAAAAGTATTTCGCTAAGAAGGAAATCATCCTCACTCATTAGTCCGTTGGCAATAGCGAGATGCCGTTTGAAGGTAGTTCCGGGTGCATCCTGGTGTTTCATGTTTGAGGCAAAAACCAAGGATGAGGCGAATGGTATTGACAAAGAATAGGCAATCGTCAGGTCATGCTCCGAGAATGTATATTCCTCAATATGAAGATGAAGATGATTGTAGAGATCGCGGAAAAATACCTTACCCAAATGGTCGCCTTCCGAAATTATAATTGCATTTTCGTCGGATAGATTGCTTAGAGAAGCAAAAGTTGGACCGAACATTGGATGAGTTGAAACGTAAGGATGTCCGCAACTTTCATAAAATTCTTTCAATCCGGTCTTTACTGAGGCGATGTCGCTCAAGATTGTTTTCTCAGGGAGATGAGGCAATACTGAATTAAAAGCATCCAAAGTGTATTTCACAGTGGCGGCATTAATTACCAGATCCGGTTCAAACTCATCTATCTCTCCGAGATCAGAAAATCTCTGACAGTTAAATATGAATCTCAATCTATTTTTATCGGGATCATAGACAGCTACGTCATGTTGGAATGAAAGAAGATCGCAAAAGAAACTTCCCATTTTACCGGCACCCAGAATCAGAATTTTCATTACTCTTAAATTTTACCGTTGTTCCCGTTTACAATTTCCAATTGCTGTCTGACAGATTCTTCGTGAATAGCTACGAGGATATTTCTAATGAATTCAGCCGACATCCCGAGTTCTTCGCCGTTTTTCACCAGACGTTCCATAAGATCGTTATATCTATTCTGTTGAATCACCGGCATTTTGTGTTCTTTCTTATAAAGGCCAATTTCGCACGTCACTCTCATGCGCTTTGCAAGTAGTTCCAACAGTTCATCGTTAATCCTGTCGATTTGCTGGCGCAGCGACTGAAGGCTTTCCGTAGAAGATGTTTCATCTCTGACCACGAGATTATTGATGATAACATTTAATACATCGGGAGACACCTGTTGATTTTTGTCGCTCCAGGCAGCATCGGGATTGCAATGGCTTTCAATAATCAGACCATCAAAATTCATATCCAAGGCTTGTTGAGAAACTGATGCAATCAATTCCCGTTTACCGGATATATGACTTGGGTCACAGAAAAGGGGCAAATTTGGATAACGACGTTGTAACTCAATAGGTATGTGCCAGTGGGGTAGATTTCGATAGAGATGTTTTCCATAAGTGCTGAACCCGCGATGTATAGCCCCCAATCTTCTTAATCCGGCGTTGTAGATTCGTTTCAATGCTCCAATCCATAAATCAAGATCGGGATTAACCGGATTTTTCACTAAAACCGGCAAATCTTTCCCACTATCTTTAAGAGCGTCAGCAATTTCTTGCATGGCAAAAGGATTAGCAGAGGTGCGAGCACCTATCCATACCATATCTACTCCGGCATCAAGGGCCAACTCCACATGTGTTTTATTTGCAACTTCTGTAGAAATCAGTAATCCGGTTTCTTCCTTTACTTTTTTAAGCCATGGAAGACCTATTTCTCTTATACCTTCAAATCCTCCCGGGGAAGTGCGAGGTTTCCATATACCACCACGAAATATCTTTATTCCATTTTTTGCTAATTCTTTAGCAGTGGATAGTGTTTGTTCTTCAGATTCAATGCTACAAGGGCCTGCTATTATGATTGGCCTGGTTAGATGCAACTCCGGGAATAAAGGTTGCAAATCTTTCATATCATTATTGGATTTTTCCATTCTTATGATTTTTTGTCAATTTTATATTCTTTTATTCTTTTAAGGGCTTCGTTAAGTTTTTCCGGAGGAGCACATAAAGAAATCCTTATATATTTCTCTCCATTTTTACCGAAGATGAAACCGGGAGTAACGAAAACTCTTGCATTATAAAGAAGCTCGTCGGCTAATTCTTCTCCTGATTTTATGTAACCGGGCACTTTGCCCCAAAGGAAAAGCCCTTTTTGTGAGGGATCATAATAGCAATCGAGTTCTTTCATAATATCTTCAGCAATTTTCCGACGTTCTGCATAAAGCTCGTAAAGATCGTCATACCAAGATTGATCAAGTTTAAGGGCATCAGCAGCAGCAAGCATCATCGGTTTAAATTGTCCGGAGTCGATATTGCTTTTCACTTTTAATATCCATGAGATGAAAGTGGGATTAGATGCTGCCATACCGATTCGCCATCCGGCCATATTATGACTTTTGCTAAGAGAATTCAATTCAACGCAAATATCTATAGCGCCCTCTACCTGAAGAATGCTCATTGGCTCACGGTTGAGTATAAAACTATAAGGATTGTCATGAGCTATTACAATACCATGTTTTTTCCCAAATTCTACAATTTTTCTGAAAGTCTCGAAATCTGCCTGTCGGCCTGTCGGCATGTGGGGATAATTAATCCACATCAATTTTATTGCATTCAAAGGTAATTTTTCTAAAGCCTCGAAATCAGGAAGCCAACCTTTTTCTTCTGTCAAATCATAAGTAAAAATTTTAGCACCTACCAGGCGGCTCACAGAAGTATATGTTGGATATCCGGGATCCGGCACCAATACACCATCCCCGGGATTAAGAAATGTTAGAGAAATATGCAACACTCCTTCTTTTGAACCTATCAAAGGTAAAATCTCAGACTCCGGATCTAATACAACACCATATTTATCAGAATACCATTTAGCGAAAGCTTTCCGCAATTCAGGAAGCCCTGTGTAGCTTTGGTAGGAATGGTTTGTCTCTATGGCGGCCGTCCCTTGAAGGGTAGTAATCACCTTTGAGGATGGAGCTCTATCCGGGCCACCAATACCCAAAGAAATTATATCAGCCCCCTGTTGATTCAGTTGGGCTATTTCTCTCAGTTTCTTGGAAAAATAATATTCTTTTACATCAGTGACCCTTGTGGCTGGTATAATCTGTTTCATAGTTCTTTATCAAATTCTTTATATTCACCAAGGATGATGAGCTCATTAGTGAGAGGTCTCACAGCATTAATTGCCTGATGATATCTTGCAAAACTATTAAAAGTGAGATCGGCATAAAATCTATATTCCCATTCTCTTCCGATAATCGGGACTGATTGAATTTTGGATAGATTCATATCATAGAAGGAAAATATAGTGAGAACTTTGGAGAGAGCGCCTCCTGTGTGAGGAAGTGTGAATACGATGGATGATTTGTTGATTTCTCCTTCTGATGGCCCAATTTCAGAAGCCAGGAGCGAATTGGTCACGATCAAGAAACGTGTGAAGTTCCTTTTATTTGTCTCAATACCTTTTTCAAGTACTTCAAGTCCATAAAGATTAGCTGCAAATTCGCCGCAGACGGCAGCATGTCCTAAAAGTTTCTTTTGAGCAATTTCTTTTGCACTTCCGGCAGTGTCGAAACTCTCAATCATTTTGAGATTTTTGTGTCTGCGGAGAAATACTTCACATTGCATCAGAGCCATGGGATGAGAATTCACTTCAGAGAGGGAATCAATATTCTGTCCCGGAAGGGCAGCCAAGACATGAGAAATTCTTTTTTTATGTTCTCCTATAATTTTGAGATTATGTTGTCGCAGCAATTCATGATTTTGGAGCAGGCTACCGGCGATAGTATTCTCAATAGCAACAATTCCCACTAATGATGCGTCTGTGTCTAAAGCTTCAAACATTTCGGGGAAAGTTTCACACTCCACAACATCGATCTCCCGAGTTGGGAAATATTCGTGAGCTGCAGCATCATGGAAGCAACCTGCAACACCTTGAATAGTTACTTTTAGTGATTTATTTTCTTCATTCATCTCTCCGTCAAAAATAAATCCCGCAATCTGTTGATTTACGGGATTCGACTTGTTTTAACCATCAATAATTCAATCAATACTCATCTTTCCCGTTTCGTTGAAAACGAAGTAATAGAAAAAGAAATATGAGTAGGAATTTTTCATAAAAGCAAAATGCTGTTTATTTGTGATGCAAAAGTAATAAAAGGTTTTCTAATTGCCAAAAAGTATGACAAAAAAGCAATTACCTGTTAATTCTCCTGAGCATCCAAGAGCGCGATTTTCTCATTTATCTCGTCAGCCTCAGCTTTAAGTTTCTGGATTTTCTTCTCCATTTCTTTAATCATGCTGTTTCCGGCATTACTTTTGACTTTGAAGAATCCCAGGTTGTTTTCGATGGTTTTGGCTTCCGATAAACGGGCTTCAAGAGCTCTGACAAGCTTTTCACGCTCTCTGCTCATACGGCCCTCTTCACCGGCAAATTTCTTAATTTCATTTTCAAACCTTCTGACTCTTTGTCGAGTTTCTTTAATATCAAAAGCACTGAAAAGTCTGTCGAGTTCGGCCCGATATTGAGCAATGACATTATCTTTCTCTTTAAACGGGACATGACCGATGCTTTGCCATTCTTTTTGAAGATCCTTGATTGTTTCAATCACATCGTCACGGTCTTCGTTTTCAGAAATCTCCTTTAATTTAGCAATTACTTGAAGCTTGGCTTCGAGATTTGCAGATTCTTCAGCTTTTTTCCCGCTAAACAGTTTTTTACGATTTCCATAAAACTCATCGAGTGCATTACAGAAACGTTTCCATACTTCGTCACCTTGTTTACGTCTGACTACGCCGATGCCTCTCCATTCATTCTGGAGAGCCTGCATTTCATCCAATGCACCTTTGCGATCATAGTCGGCAGCGAGAGCTTCAGCTTTTTCACACAAGGCCTCTTTTTTGGCAAGATTGTCGCGGCTTTCTTCTTTCACTCTCTTAAAATAGTCGGCTTTTGCAGAGAAGAACTTGTCGCATGCAGAACGAAATCTCGCAAAGAGAGCATTGTTTACTTTCCTGGATGCAAAACCAAGTTCTTTCCATGCTGCCTGATATTCGAGAATCAACTTTGTGGCATTCTCCCAGTCGGCATAACCTTTAAAGTTTTCGAAGTCAATAGCCTCAACTTTATCGCATAGTTCAGTCTTTGCAGTTTCGTTAGCTTGTTCGTTCTCCTTCTTATTTTGGAAGAAATCCTGATGCCTTTTATTAATGACAGTGGAGGCCTCTTTGAATTTATTCCACATTTCTTCGCGCACATCTCTGGCAACGGGACCAATCTCTCTCCATTGTTCATGCAAGCTTTGAAGAGTTCGGAAAGCCTCCAAAACATCGGCCACATCAGCCAATCCCTCTGCTTTCTCTATAAGTTGGCTTTTTAATTCATAATTTTTCTTGAAATCAAGGTCTCTAAGCTCCTTATTAACTTTTAATCTGTCGTAGAATTGTTCCACTGCCAACTGATAGTTTTTCCATAGCTCAGTTTCAGAGCCTTGTGGCACTTCACCGGCAGCTTTGAACTCCTGTTGCAATTGTTGGAACTGTGGGAATTGCTGGTTGATGGTGTCGATATCTTCAGAAATATTCTTTATCTTTTCAATTACAGCATATTTATCGGCCAGATTTTTTTTGCGAATTTCTTCTCTTTCTTCTAAGAAGGCATTTCTTTTTTCCTTGAATTCAGCCAATAGATTTTTTACTTCCTCTTCCGACTCATCAGGAGTGAATGAGAAATTTGCGACATCATTTCCTGCAGCCACAAACTCCTCCTGTTCTTTTTCCCTTGCTTTATTAATAATATTGTAGTAAGCTTGTTTAATGGCAGTTACTTCTTTATGTTTATCCCATTGGTTTGCCTCTATAATATTTTTTAGAGCAGCGATAAGCTCCTCCTTATCCATTTGATGAAATGACTTTTCGGCAGCATCTTCCTGAGAAGCCTCATTTTCTAAAGTCTTATCAGCGAAAGCTGAAAGATCCTCAGAAGGAGAAGAGTCGATTTCGCATGCCTGTTGGACATTATCATTTCCCTCATCGGTTTTATTTTTGTCCTCTTCCCCGCATGTGGGCTCATCTGTTTTTGTAATTACGTTATCTTTGTTTTCAAGGATTGCTTCATTTGCAGAAGCATCCTCTTTCAGAGGTTCAACCGGAATTGCCGGTTGCTTTTCGTCATTCATCATGTTATTGGAGTGTTTGAGTTAGAGAATCAGATCTATGTGAGAAAATTATAAAATTTTTGCAGAAATAATTTTTACGTCTTGAATTGGACGGTCGTTGGAGTTGGTTTCAACTTTTTGAATTTTTTCAACCACATCCATACCTTCCACAACCTCGCCAAAGACAGTGTAGGCTCCGTCAAGATGAGGGGCACCTCCCTTAGTCGTATAGTCTTGTTTTATATTTTCCGGAAGAGGTTGCATATCGACATTTTCTTCAGTTTCCTTAATTAATTTCTGCCTTAGCTCTTCGAGTTTGGCAGTGTCGCCGGATTGTTGTAAGGATTTTATAGTGTCGACATTTTGATTCACAAGCTTTCTGAAATATGCCTGCAATTCCTCCTGATGTTTATTCATCAGCATTTTATCAAACTGTTGTTCGGAGATAGTTCTTCCCGTCACGATATAAAATTGAGAGCCGGAGCTTCTTCTTTCAGGATTAACCTGGTCGCCGGTTCGGGCAGCAGCGAGCGCCCCGTATTTATTGTAATGTCGGGGATAATCTATTTCCGCTTCAATAGTATAACCGGGACCTCCGCTACCAAGCATTTTCTCCGGTTCGGCATTTCTTGATTCAGGATCGCCGGTCTGAATCATAAAGCTATCTATAACCCTATGGAAGAGCAGACCGTCATAATATCCATCTTTCACCAATTTAAGAAAGTTATCTCGGTGAAGAGGGGTGTCATTATATAGCTTGACAATAATATCACCCATAGTGGTTTTTAGCTCCACGAGCACACCATCAGTATTCTCTTTTTTCATTTTTTTCAAATCTAATTCTTGAGAATTGACAAAGTTAACAAAAAAAGCGAATAATGTTAAAAAAATCAATTTTTTATTTATATATTTCATCTCTTAAAGAAATTAAAAGTCAATTGCAAGAATGACAAAATATTGTTTTGATATAAATTATCACTCTTTTAAAGTGCAAACATACTAACTAATTGCAAAATCTGCAAATTCTAATTTAGTTCCCAAGCTCATTTGTGTCAGCATTAAGTCCCTTTAATATGTAAGATTTGGTTATGATGCTTTATATCAGGTAAAAAAATATGTATCCATTTAAGATTATGTTCATCGATTGCTTGTCCCACCGTGATTTCTTCTGTAAGAATCATTGAACAAATGAGATCCCATAAAACTTTGTTATTACTACAAACAATATCAGCGGCTTCTCCTTTTAAATGTTGAGAATATGCCGATCCTCTGACAGCTTTATTAAGAGAAGGGTTCCTGAAACCACTTGTCACCTTGATTGGCAGACCCAATTTATCTCTAAGAGGTTGCAAGATGCTTTCACACAATTTTTTTAGACGGCTAATCTGAAGATCATTGGGGATGTTAGATATCTTACGGATTTTAGCCGTGGCAGACGCAGTCAGTTCTTCAAGATTGAAATTTTTTGTCAATTGCATAAGTCATAAATATTTATTTTGGCAAAACTAAACTCCGGAATCATGGAAGACGTGTTATTTTATCTTTGAAAAAATATCCGTTTTAGGTAATTTTGCAGATATATTATGGAAAAGAGTATAGATATAGACGGACTGCTGATTAATTATGCTGATGAGGGGAATTCAGAGGGTTATCCTGTGATATTACTTCATGGATGGGGATGCGACCATACAACTGTCAGAAGCATATGCGCCGACCTTTCAGATGGGATGCGGATAATAAGTCCGGATCTCCCCGGACACGGGAAATCCGATGAGCCTAAAGAGGTGTGGGGCACACAAGATTTCTCTGCATTTATAGAGAAATTTATTAATAAGCTTGAATTAAAATCGCCTCACCTTATGGGACACTCTTTTGGAGGTAGGATATCTATTAACTATGCTTCTCAACATCCGGAAATCCAAAAGATAGTTTTGATTGATTCGGCCGGCATTACTCCTCGAAGAAGTTTGAAGTATTATTATAAAGTTTATAGTTATAAAGCCATAAAGAGACTATCCTTGGCTCTATTTGGAGAAAAAAAAGGGGAAAAAATAATCGAGAAATCACTAAAGAAGCGGGGCTCGGCAGATTATCAGGCAGCTTCCCCCCGGATGAGGGCAATCATGAGTAAATGTGTCAATGAAGATTTAAGAAAGAAGATGCCCGATATAAAAGCCTCATCTCTATTGGTATGGGGAGAGAATGACACTGCCACACCTCTATCGGATGCGAAAATTATGGAAAAAAATATTTCGGATTCAGGGCTTGTGGTTTTCCAAAATGCCGGACATTACAGCTTTCTTGATAATCCGTCACGTTTTAAAGCAGTGGTCCGTTCATTTTTTAAGGATGAATTGGAGCAAAGTCTCAAATTAAAAAATATAGAACAGAATTCATAAATAAAATAACGATAAATGACTGCATATCTAATAGTGATATATAGTATTTGCGGCATATACATGTTGCTCAATTTCAAGCACGACATTCATATGTTGCAACAGAATAGTTATCGGCTTCCACGTTATTGGAGATATTTAAAAAACGGAGACATATCAAGTAGCCAACGTTTGGTTGATTTAGCAATGATATTTATCGTTATGTCCCGTTTGCTGCCATTCCGGTTGTCAATATTCCTTGTAGCTTTGCTCTCAGTCTATAAGATAGCCTCCATATTAAGAAAGAAGTTCAAGAAACCATTGGTTTTTACAAAGAGGGTTTGGCGTATTTATTGCGTGACAGGTGGAATAGGTGCAGGACTCTTTTTATGGGCTGTCTTTATTTTAGGATTTAGGGGAGAGGCATGGAGCTACTATCAAGGACCGACACTTACTGTAAGTATCCTTTTGTTAATAACTATTTTCTCTTGGGTGGTTGTTATGATCGGTGTTGTCCTCCTGATACCTGTTGAGAAAACAATCAATGGTAAATACCGGAAGGAGGCAAAAAAGATATTAGAAGGGATGCCGAATCTTAAAGTAATCGGCATAACCGGTTCCTACGGTAAAACGAGCACAAAACATTATCTTGAAAGGATTTTATCAGAGAGATTTGATGTCCTGATAACACCGGGTTCCTATAATACGACAATGGGCGTGATCCGCACAGTCAGGGAATTGATGAAGCCATATAATAATATCTTTATCTGTGAAATGGGAGCCAAGCAGAAAGGTGATATCAAGGATATTTGCGATCTTGTAAAACCTCAAATAGGAATTGTAACAGCGGTTGGCCCGATGCATCTGGAAACCTTCAAGTCTATAGAGAACGTACAATCCACAAAATTTGAGCTGATTGATTCGTTACCCTCAGATGGATTGGGAGTAGTGAATGATGATTTTGAGTTGTGTAGAGAAAGGAAAGTTACTAATGTTAGATGTGAACATTATTCCACCAATCCTGAATTGAACGGGAAGACCGACTATTGGGCGAAAGATATAAAGTATTCATCAGCCGGCACTACATTCATAGCTGAATCTAAAAATGGATGGTCGCTCGAACTGACTACAAGATTATTGGGTGATTGCAACGTGTCAAATATTTTGGCATCAGTAATGGTTGCTAAAGAATTGGGAATAAGTGATGAAGAAATAAAACGTGGAGTGGCATCGATAGAACAGGTTGAACATCGGTTAAGTATGAAACATACTCCGGGGGGAGTCACAATTCTTGATGATGCATTCAACTCTAATCCCGACGGATCGAGAATGGCCCTTGAAGTTTTGAAGTCTTTCAGTAACGGGAAACGAATCGTAGTCACCCCTGGAATGGTGGAACTTGGGTCTCGTCAACATGAGCTTAATGAGAAATTTGGGGAACACATGGCAAGTTGTTGCGACATAGCAATAGTGGTGGGTCATTACAATCGTCAGGCTATAACAAGAGGTCTCGAAAAGGGAGAATTCAAAGGGAAACTTTATGAAACAGACACTTTTGAAGAAGCCCAGAAATTGGTAAATCCAATGTTGAATTCCGGAGATACAATCCTCTATGAAAATGATTTGCCTGATTCTTTCAGGTAAACTATGGATTTTTTTAATGAGATTAAAACTCAAATATATATCTTTCATAATATTTCTCTTGGTTGGGATTAATAAAGTTAATTCTCAACAAGTCACGGATAGTATCGACTGGACGGAACTGGATGATTTTGAATTGATAAAGAAACGTTCCGGCACATCAACTTTAGGTGGCCCGGAAATAGGATTTAAGGTGAATCAAACAGAACTTTTCAGGGCAGCTTGCTGCAATCTTGGCGAAAGCTTTACCACCAATCCTTCAGTTGACGTTAGTTACACAGATGCAGCCACAGGTTCAAAACAGATCAAATTATTGGGGTTGTCAGGTAATTATGTGCAGTTACTCGCTGAGAATTTACCGAATTTCAGAGGGGCTGCCCGTCCATATGCATTAAGATATGTGCCGGGACCATGGCTCAAGAGTATCAGCGTTTCAAAGGGTAGCAGCAACGTAAAAACGGGATTTGAGGCGATGTCCGGGCAAATTGATGTTGAATATTTAAAGCCACAGGATCCTGAGGGAGTTGTATTGAATGCATATTTTGATTCTCAGTTGAAGTTAGAGTTAAATGCTGATGCCAATTTTCATATTTCGCCAACTCTCAATACAGAAATATTAGGCCATTTTGAAGATCGCTTTATGAGCCATGATTCCAATCATGATGGATTTACCGATATGCCGGATATCCGGCAATTCAATTTTCAAAACAGATGGAATATGTTTCTCCCTTCTTACATTATGCATGCCGGAATCGGTGTCTTGAATGAGAAGAGTCTTGCCGGTCAATTGACTCATCATTCGGGAAGTCATGATGATAACCTTTATAAAATTGATATGAAGACTCAGAGGTATGAGGCTTATATGAAACATGCCTTTATACTTGATAAGTCGCATAACAGCAATATAGCCTGGATGAGTAATGCATCTTTTCATAAACTTGATGCACTCTATGGTATTAAAGGATTTGATGTTGACGAATGGAATGTATTCTCTCAATTGATGTTTGAATCAGATTTTAATGAAAGGAATAATTTTTCGGGAGGCATTTCATATAATTATGATTATTTGGATCAGAATCTTCTAATGACTCCAACTACACCGCAAAAGATAAAGGAAAAGGAGACTACAATGGGAGGATATGTACAATACACTTGGAAACCATCCGAAAAGTTTACTCTCATGGGAGGAATAAGAGGGGATTGGAGTTCCCTGTATAAATGGTTTTTCACGCCTCGTTTTAATTTAAGATATTCTCCGATTGAAAGCCTGACCTTCAAAGTCTCAGCCGGTAAAGGTTACCGGAGCGTCTTTGCATGGGCAGAATATAATTATCTTTTGGCCTCATCGAGAGCCTTAGTGATCGAAAATCTCAACCAGGAATCTTCCTGGAATTATGGATTCAATATAGAATATCGTTTACCCATCAATGCAGAAACCCTTCGCTTTAGCACAGAATATTACTATACTCATTTTAATCGTCAGGTTATTGTGGATTATGAATCTCCGCATGTTTTGACTATTGGGAATTTAGATGGAAAATCTTTTTCCCATACATTCCAGATAGAAGCATCTTATGAATCGTCATTTGGATTATCAGCAACTGCGGCATGGCGACTAAATGATGTGAAAACCACTTATAACGGAGTTTTATTAGAAAAACCCTTAAACTCGCTTTACAAGGGACTATTGACAGTTTCTTACTCTACACCTATGGATATATGGCAATTTGACGTAACTTTGCAGGTGAATGGAGGAGGAAGAATGCCGGCTCCGTATAAATTAAATGATGCCGAATGGTCGTGGTCTGAAAGATTTCCGACATATCCGATGTTAAATTTTCAGGCCACACGATGGTTCAGACATTTCTCAATTTATGCCGGAGCAGAGAATATAACCAATTACAGGCAAAAGAATCCTATTATTGGTTCATCAGACCCTTGGGGCCCTGATTTTGACTCAACTCTTGTATGGGGACCCATAGATGGTATAATGTTTTATGCCGGTATACGTTTTAACTTTGGAAAGCTTTAATTGTCTATAACTAAAAATAAAGGATATGAAAAAATTTATGACCATCATGATGGCGATGATGTTCGCCTTCTCAATCTACGCAAAGGATATTCAGGAGCTTGTGGTTACCACAAATCCTCCGATGTCATGTCAGAATTGTGAAAATAAAATTAAGGGAAACCTCAGATTTGAAAAGGGTGTAAAGAAAATAGAGACTAACTTGAAGGATCAGAGAGTCACTATAGAATATGATGCAGAAAAGACAACACCTCAACAGATAGAAAATGCATTTCAGAAAATAGGGTATAAAGTAGAAGTTATTGATGAAAATACAAATTCACCTGCCTCTTCTGAAACTGCAGTAAAAACTTGTTGCGGAGGTTGCTGTAAAGGGAAAGCAGCTGATAAATAAAACTTTAATTCATTATTGAATCGGATTAATTTTTGTTTTTCAACTGTCGATATTAAAATCGACTTATTTTTCCTCTGTTATTGTTTAGAAGTAAGTTACATATAAGATTTATAGGTTTAGTCCTCACTCTTTTATACCTCTGGCAACCGGTATATAGTCAACGCCAGATGGGTGGGAGAAATGGTGGTGATCTTTCCCGAAGCTTTAAAAATCAAGAGGCGACCACACAGGTAAAGACAGATTCTGTGAGGGAGGGTTCGGCGTGGACTCTGACGTTCCCTTTAGGTGATCATATTGAGTCAAAAATCGATACATTCACCTATAATTATCAACGTTATTCGGTTCCGGCCCTACAAAGTGATGCGTATGTGACAACAGGCAACTTAGGATCAGAAGGGATCAACATGATCTTTTTCGAGCGTCCGCAAAGATATACTTTCTTTTTTCGTGATGCATTAGACAGGTGGTTGCCATCTTTCTCTAACCAGAAATTTTATAATGTCTATGTTCCTTCGACAATACTTCAATATGGTTTTGCCGGCAGCAAAGAGACGCATCAAGACTTATTGAATGTAGATTTGATGGGGAATGTCAACCGGCGTATAGGTATTGCCGGAAAGGTAAAATACCTACACTCCAAAGGTGCATACGAAAATCAGGCAGTCAAGAATTTTTCTTGGGGTCTCTCTTTCTATTATCTGGGCGACCGTTATGAAGGTCAGGCTTTTTATAATAATTATTACTCTGTTCTAAAGGAGAACGGAGGAATTACCAATGACTTATACATAACGGATCCTGCACAGGTCCAGGCAGGCGTTACATCAGTCAATACCAAAAGCATCCCTACATGGCTGAATTTTGCGCAGACGAAAATGACCGGTGATGAATTCTATATGACTCATGCTTATAAAATGGGTTATTGGAAGACAGTTGAGGTCAATGATACTCTGACAAGAGAGGAATATGTGCCATTGGCAAAAGCAATTTATTCATTCGATTGGCAACATAACCGACATGGATTTAAAAATACCAATGCCAATGAGGGTGACGCATACTGGGAAAACCGTTATCTAAGCAATTCCGGGACTTTAGACAACACCTATATAAATATGATGACCAATACAGTTGGATTGGAACTCATAGAAGGGTTTAGAAAATGGGTGAAGTTCGGTCTTTCTGCCTATATTTCATATCAGATTCAAAAATATAAGCAAACGACATTCTATACTCCAATAGATCCCGATATTGCAGAATCATTGACACCATTGCCTTCCAATACGTATGTACCGGATGTGGATACTCAACATTTTCTGTGGGTGGGGGGTCGATTCCAAAAAGATAAAGGGAAAATCCTAAGATATGCAGCAGATGTCAAGTTCGGACTTATAGGAGATGGGGCCGGAGATATTGATTTAAATGGGTCGGTTGCAACGAAGATACCGATAAAAAGAGATTCTATAAAGATTGAAGCAGAGGGACATTTCTCAAACTTGTCGCAACCCTATCTTCTTCAGAAATATATATCAAACCATTTCATATGGAGTAATGATTTCGGTAAGACAAGACGCTATAAGGTAGGGGGAAATCTACATATTCCATGGACAAAAACGACATTTAGTGTAGGGTTGGAAAACCTGCAGAATTACGTCTATTTTAATTCAGCCTCATTACCTCAACAGTACGGTGGTAATGTTCAGGTATTTTCAGCGTCTCTGTATCAAGAATTAAAGTTTGGAATCCTTCATTGGAATAATTCAATCAACTATCAGAAAAGTAGCAATAGCGATATATTGCCTCTACCGGAATTAGCTGTTTATAGTAATCTTTTCTTAAAATTTATCGCCTTCAAAGTTTTAAAAGTCCAGTTTGGCGTAGACTGTGATTATTACACATCCTATAAATCATTGACTTATCAGCCTGCCACCATGAGTTTTCATGTACAAGGAGAAAACCCTATAAAAGTAGGCAACTATCCATTGATAAATGTATATGTAAATGCACGATTATATAAGACAAGATTCTACATTCAGTATAGTCATTTGAACCAGGGATGGTTCTCATCCAATTATTTCTTTATGCCACATTATCCTATGAATCCCCGGAGGCTTGAAATGGGGCTATCTATCGATTTCACAAATTAGAAAGTTTCTAAGAAATGTCAAAAAGTAGGTATCTTCAGATAACGGCTTATGTCATGTTGGCTGTTTTATTAGGTTTCGTATTGGGAATCAATCATGATTGTAGCCGTCTTAACGGCAGATCTCAAGAAGGTTATTCAGGAGCAGACACTTTGGACATAGGAGTAATTTATGGGCCCGGAGGGTATTATATGTATCAAGATACCATAGCAGGAATCAATAAGGATATAGCGGAAGCTTTTAGTAAAGATAATGGTGTGCCCGTAAAATTATGGCCTATAAATGAGGCTTCCGAGGGTATGGAAAAGATGGAGAAAGGAGCCTTCGATATATTAGCTTCATTGCCTTTAGACAATTCGATAAAGAAACGTTTTTTGGTTTCTGAAAGTATTTTCCTCGACAAGCTTGTTCTCGTACAGATGGCAGATTCAGCCACGGGAGATAAAAAGATAAATTCATCATTAGATTTGGATGGGGCAGTGGTTTATGTAGCAGCCGGCTCATCGGGAGTAAACCGTTTAAAGAATTTATCAGAAGAGATCGGGGGCAAAATTGATGTGAGAGAATCGGAAGAAATTTCGGATGAACTTTTATGTTTGCAGGTTGCAATGGGCCAAATACCCATGGCAGTTGTTAATGAAAGGATAGCCAAAGAAATCTCAAAGAATTATCCACGGCTACAATATGCCAATATAATCAGTTTTACTCAATTTCAGGTTTGGCTATTTAATCCCTCAGACTCTACTATTTATAATACATTCAACTCGTGGTTTGATAATTTCCGATTGACAGACAGTTATAGAGCTATCCTTCAAAAATATTGAAACTATATATAAATCTTTGGGGAAAGATCAACGAGCTAACGACATATTTATCGCTATTCCATAATTAGAATTGGTTGTCGGGTAAGAACTGTTAGAAACCAAAGGATTGTTGATCTGATGGTCGAAGAAAGCGGAAAGAGTGACTCTACGGCTCAATTGATAGCTTGCCATAAAATTAATTGAAATTGTCTGCGTACCTGTGGTTGCTTGAGTATATGCGGTTTCGATTCTTCTTATTAAAGCTTGATTATTACTCATGGTAAAGTCAAGATTTAGTGAGAGATCATTACTTATACCGGTCTGTTTTTTACCTATCTTTATAACCTTGTTGAAGTCGGCGATTTTCCATCCGGCTCCCACAGTTATCTGCCTACTTGTTGTTTCCACTACCTGGCCGGCGGAACTGTTCAAATTTAATGTTCTTGTATCGCGATATTCGGCATTCAATGAAATGTCGTTAAAAAAAGTCATATTGACTCCAATTAGAGGAGCAAATCTTTCAGTGATGGCAACAGAAGAGATATTATATGGCGAAGAGGGGACAGGTTGCTGGGTCATTTCATCTAAAGTGAAACCCATATCGGAATTAATACCCACCCAGTTGAGGAAACTGGAGTAACTGCCCACTGAATAGGTGCACTGATAAGCATGCGAAAGCGTGAACGCTTTAAAATACTTGCTCATATTCCCCATTTGTAAGAAACCATCATATGTTATTCTCCAGTTTGGCCTCATGGCATCGAGCCCCGGGAAATGTTTGAGAGTTACTTTATTGGGATTATATCCGCTATAAGCAGCTATAAAAGCCGGAATAAGCACATCAGAACTTGTAGACATCACACCTCCCTGAGCGGGATTATATGGAGTTCCTGCCAATGGATTGTCTTGCAAGAACCCTGTTGACGGATAACGAGTTCCCGCATATTCACCTTCAACTCGAGAGGCAACTACAGGTATATAGCTTAGAAATTTGTTGAATGCTTCCGAATTATATCCGTCAGCGGCTTTTGAGCTTCTCAGAGCTGTACCAATTGCGATATGTGTACGAGTATAATTACCGCTCAAACTCTTAGGCATATTTTCATACATGAATTGCACCTGTTGAGTCCGGTTATCCGTCAGATTGCTTGTCAAAACTATTTTCAGGCCTCTAATAGGCTCCAGAGTAAATTCAAAATTAAATTCTTTCCCTTTGTTCCATATAGCCGGAGAAGTCATATCATTGCCGGTGAGCAACCATCCACGGTCGAGAGCCCTTTCAACGTAGCTTTCATCATAAAAGCCGAAAGCGAAATCAAGACCCGGAGCCAAACCATTGCCATATTTTGTGGATTGTCCGAAAATATCCCCCACATTAGGAGAGAATTGTGGTAGAGAAAGCGAATGTGATGAACGCCATCTGAAACTCAAATTCCTTGGCATCATCAGGAATCTCAAAAGATGGTCGCCTATCTCTTTGCCTATAGATTTCTTTACTTCCGGTTTTTTCTCCTTAACAGTGACTTTAACCGAACCGGTCCCTTTGGTCAGGATTTCGACAGTATTTTCATCCACAACCTTAGTCTCCAATTTCATAATCTTGCCATCTTTCATTCCGGTGACAGAGATATCTTTAGTTTTAAGGTTGTGTTTGAATAGAGTAGAGGTATCCGGGGATAGGGTTATCGCACGCTCAATACGTTTGCTGTTATCTCTATTAGAATTCCGGTTATTTCGGTTGCTTCTGTTAGAAACTTTTGCAAAACGTTTATTAACTTCCTGGAGATATTTGCTCTTATTATAAAGTGATTCGAAATTAAGGCGAGCGTCAGCATTCCAAGAAGCCTGATTTTGAATAGAATTACCAAGATAAAGATTATCAACCGTGGCACCTTTATCCCATTGATAAGTAGATGTATATGATAAATTTCCACTTAGATAATCCAAAAATGGTATTTTATTGAAAGGAGCCTTATAAGACCCGGTGAAAGTTTGGTTATAGTTCCATGGAGTTCCAAAACCTCTAATCGAGGACATGACTGTATCTTTCCACTCTTGATATTTATCCGGGAAAAGTTTACGGTTGACAGCTCCTACGGTCTCTTCGATACGGGCCATCGTGTTGCTGGCAAAAGTGAAATTAAGTGATTGGGTTAGATTCCATGTTAAATTTAATTGCCTGTTCCAATAAAAATTCTTACTTACCTGCACAGGCAATTGAAAATTGACATCAACCTCGCTCCTGGTTTGCTCTTCATAATAATAACGCGACATATTAGTGAAGAAAGTCAGATTATTAAACATCCAGTTGATTCCCCATTCACGGAAAAATTTAGCACCTTTCCCCTTACCTTTTACAAAAGCAAAAGGTCTCAACGGCTTAATATAAGGGCTATAACTGTATTGGAAACTGCCACGATAATCATAAGTGTTCTCATATTCTGTGGTAGGATCCAATTTCTTCTGCTTATTGAAAGAGAAAGTTAAAGAAAAATTGGCAGGATCCCACGGCATAGGTTTCTTACTTTGAACGTTAAAACGGAAAGAAGAAATTGAGAAACTTTCGACGCTTGAGGAAGTCACGGCATATGATTTAATAGAGTCCTTTTCATGCTTGGTAGTGGCTGCCTCCAAGGCATCTTTGAGCAGGATGTCTTGGTCGAGAGGATTATATCGCGGAGTTGTTGTTTCGTTGCTCTTAGAATAATAAATAGGTGCTGACAATTTCACCTTTTCAGGGAGCAGTCTCCCTAAATCACCTTGCACTGCGACGCTATATTGCTGATAATCATCGAGACGTCGGGAAGACAATCCTTGGTCAACACCACCGAACCCTGAAGTTTCTTTGTGCATTGTGAAATTCACCATCCCAATGTCGCTCATGGTAAGATTCGCATTGACATTAGCCGCCCAACCTCCATATTCGTTAAAATCTGTTACCCGAAGTTCGTTGACCCATACAGTGCCATCTTTGACCATGTCAGATTTATTCCTGATTCCGATAACCATAGTGCGTATATCTCCCAAGTTAGGATTTCCCAATACACTTACAGTGTTTTTCTCATTGGAAGGATCAGGTTTGGAATAAAGTTTTGTATAGCTGACGTTATCCATATGAGCGCTCATATCATGGTTTCTGTCAACTTTAACATTGGTGAATAACTCAAAAGGAACGTCAAGATAGTTTGATATCGGCCATACCTTTTGTCTGTCGGCATAATTATAATTGTTATAATAGCCGGCAGGAGTTATTTCCAAAGGAATTTCATATTCATAATAATTGTTTTTGATATCTGATCCCAATCTTAACACTAATGCCAGTTCGCCATCTTTTAGATTTGTCGGGTCATCAACAAAAGTTTCTGCATGCACCCACATCTGTAAACGTTTATAAAGACGAAGGTCTTGCTGCGTATTCTTATAAGCGCCACGGGTATCTCCCGGTTGAAGTCCCGTCACTTTCATCTGTAGCGACTGTTCATTTAATTGAGTTGCCTGATTTGATCCGGGGTCTTGTTGACGCGTTACATCGGGTGGCAGAACATAATTTATCGGGTTTCTGCCGGCATTTTCTTCGATATTGACAATCGACATGTCAAATTCACCTTCAGCCGGGCTATCATTCCTGCTTGTAAGGTTATAATCATAACTTCTCCATTCTCCTCTGACAAGTTCTAAAGTGGCAAATCTAAGATGTGTCACCTCCTTAAAACCGGTCATAAAGATACGCGCAAATCGGATGGTTGTCAGGTCGTTGATCCCACCCACAACCTTATCCGGTTGATTCAATGGAATCTTAAATTGATACCAAACGGTAGTAGCAGTCCCTTCGCGAGTTGTGACGACTTTTTCTCTTCTATCTGTGACATAGTTTCTTCCAACCACAAGATCTTCAGGTCTTATAGAAACTTTATATTCGAAATATCTCTCATATTCATTGAGAGTATTATCTTGATTAATATCTTCTACATCCGGGGTGCTTCTCGAAGATTGATAATATGGATTTGTGCTTTGATCGGGAGAGAGAGAATTCTTTTCAACTCCGTTATAATGTTTATATCGTTCAAGAATGCCTGCTTTTATATTATCATAATAATCGCTTCGGTAAAAATGGTAGTCATCGCCTGCCGGGTCGTTAAGTGGCGAGAAGGGGATATCTTTCATCTCTTCAAGAGTAGCGGGTGAAAGACGATTTTGTAATTTTTCAACGTAATCTTTATAACTGCTGAAAGTGAATTCCTCTTCATCGGGAAGTCCGTCTAATCCAACATCCTGAAGGATTCTCGCATTTTCAGAATTCTCAAATGCATATGTCAATGAGGTCTGTTTAGAAACACGTCCCCAATTAGTTTCAGTTATAAAATCATAATTCCCGTCAACAGGAATTCCATTTTCATAACTCTTCATACCATCTTTGAGAATATCTTCACTTATCTCACCCAAATTGAAATATAGGTCACCACCTAGTTCATTTGGGTTTTCAGGATCGAGGAATGGGTCAAGAAGCCAGAATTGGATATATTCCACATTGTTCTGCTCAAAATTGGGGTTATCCATTTTGCGCATTATTCCTCCCCATCTCTTTTGAGGATTCAAAAGATTACCTTTTTCATCAATATTTTCGGCATCCAAATTATATGGGCCTCTCTCTGTTGGATAGAAAGATAGATTAAGAGTCTGCACATAATTGGATTCCCCGTAAAGCACGTCTCTACCGGGATAAATCTCGTCTACTCTTACTTCTCTCACGTAAGGATTAGAGAGCTGCTTCAAATCATTGCGTAGATATCCCGGTATAAGATTTGAATTTTTTTGAGTCCAGAATCTGTCGATATAATTCCATGCAAGGAGCGCACGGTTCTTACCATAGTCAACATTATTTGAAAGACCGGCTTCCGGGAAAAGAGCATCCGGACCCGGATCATAGGGAGTAGATGCAAGAGTCCATGAATAGGGATTCCGCAAGTCTATTCCGGTCTGTGTTCCCTCAAAATCATCAATATAAGAAGAACCTTTTGTGGTTCCGGCTTTCTGTTTATGTGGGAGTATCTGAGCAAATTCTGCATTGATTCTGAATGCTGACGGGGCTGTGGCATTGATTGTAGGCACTTTGTTAAGCAGATTTGTCAGCCACATGAATTCTTTATTATAGCTAAGATTAACGCCCCACATGGTATTGTTAATCAGTTCATCTCCTATACTTACCTTTTCTGTCAATGCTTTTTCAGAAAAATGCATTAAAGTACCGCCTATTGTCAGATCCTTGTTAAAGCGATATTGCGCATCCAGACCCATAAGAGTTTTCCGTTGCATACTGTAGAGCGACTGATTTTCCAACGTTACGCTTATGTTGGTGCCGGAATCAATAATGCTCTGGTTAGTTATAGTGACGATTCCCAAGCTATAATCAACAGTGTAATCACTATTTTCCGTCAAAACCACACCCCCTGCCGTAACTACAACTGAACCCCTGGGCACATTCATTGCATTAAGACGTATCGTAGCCCCACTTGAAGCTTGATATTCACCGGTCAAAGAGTATTTATTTTTATCTGCAAACTGACGTGCTACTGTTAATGTTGAATCATAAAGCTCTTTATAGACATATTCAGCTGCTATCTCTGATGAGCCGATTTTTCTTTCAAGATGGCGACCGAAAGGCTCAACAACCGGGAAAATAATACGTCCGTTTGTGGATTGCACCGTGTATCCTTCTATATAGTCAAAGAATCCGTCGGGATTAGATTCCTGATTAGAGTCGATACGGTCAAGGTTCATCACTTGTAGCAAGGGTTGATTGGCAATTGCACCTACCGGAAGATAGTTTATTTCAATACCTGTTGTGTCGCTTAAGAATTTGATATTCAGCTTAAAATTCTTCTGAGCCATTTGGTAGGCACCCAAAGAATAGACGTTTTTCATCATAAGTCGCCATGCCGGGAGTTTAGGCGAAACCGTCGTTCCCTTCAGCATTTTAAGATAAAGACATTCAGATGTATTGCTGACATCGCTTGAAAATTCACCGACTTGATATACTTGGCCGTTGTAGGTGTATTCATAAGCTACGGCAAGAACTTCGTCATTACCTATTTGGGATTTCAGCGAAATATACCCCAAAGTGCTGTTGAGAGTATATTCAGTAGATCTCAACAAACGCGCGCTTTCTACTTTTTCAAAATCTTTGCCTCCGGTGATTCCAAAAGTTTGCAATGGCTCCAATGCCTGCGTGACATTGTTAATATTGCGTGCATCCGGAAAATCACTCTTTAAAACATCGATAAGATTATTTGAACGGTTGGAAGGATTATTAAAAGAGTAATTAGGAGTCCAATAATCATTTGCAAGGGTTCGATTTTCGCCTAAGTCCATGAACCCGACAAAGTTTCTGGATTCATCATAATATCCGCTTTTGTTAGTGACCCACACCTCAATTCTGGTGATATTTATACCGGATGACACATGGGGGAGACGGGAGGCAAATTCATCATAATTGTCATAGAAGTACTGTGCGAGGAAGAAGTGGCGATTCTCATCATAATTATCCACTTTCATGGAGAACGGAGTTTTTTGGGCTCCTCCGGTGGTATTGACAGTCTTTGACTCACTATTTTGTTGGCTTATCAAACCGGTCAGGGTCAATTTCCCGAACTGCAGCTTAGTCTTCATACCAAAAAGACTTGTTCCGCCTCTGATAAGGCTTGACCCGGTTGTCATGCTTACATTACCGGCCTCTATGCTCTTAATAATTTCGTCCTCTTTGCCTTCATAATTCAATTTAAGATTTTTTGAGTCGAAATCGAAAGTGGCATCAGTATTATAAGTCATGTCAAATTTCAGCTTATCACCTACTGAAGCTCCTATGGTAGCCTGAATCTTTTGATCAAAACTGAAATAAGTTTTTCTCCTGGATTTTAGAGATAGGGAAGGGTTATCGGTTTTATTGCTCTTAACTCCCATTGAGAGCTGAATAGAACCTTGAGTTGTTAGTCTGACTCCACCCGGCCCAAATACTTTTTCCAATGGACCAATAGAGAAATTCATGTCAAGCACATTGAATGGTTCCTTGTCCGGCTTTATAAAAATTTCAGCATTTCTCTGTTGGAAATAGTTGAACATTTCCTGGCGCGTCATCATCCTGTTGTAATCCTCTTTGGTCATAAGGAAAGGAGTTACAATGTCGAGTCCTCCAACCTTGGAATGCATAACATACATTCCGGTTTCAGGATCGTAGACGGGTTCAAAAGTAACGTTAGAAGGGGTTTCCAAATCTGCCGCATATTCCTGTTTCATAATATCGGCATACCCTTGTGGTATTGTGGTTTGAACCGGGGAGGGTAGGAAAGTGCTATCCGGTATTTCCGTATTGTCTAAATATTCAGGAACATAAGCAGGAGGAGGAGGAAGCTCACTTTTTAGGTATTGGGCATAAACAACGAGTCCGGTGGAGATAAAAATCACCAACGTCAGAAAAAGTTTCCTCAGATATATGATCCGATATTTCTTACCGGGCATGATAGGCTCAGGGCCCCGGCCTTTTAAAGCGCTGGATCAGAGCAACTTCAATGCTCGCTTAATAGCTTGTTCGGTGGTAAGGGAGGCATCTTCAGCAAACACTTTTGTCAAGGCCTTCTGACTTTGTTGCATTGAGAAACCTAACATTACGAGAGCAGCAGCAGCGTCATTAAACGTTGCCCCGGACACCGGGACACTTAAATTTAACGATGTCACTCCTCTCTTTATTTTATCTTTAAGGTCGACAATGATACGTTGGGCAGTCTTTCCTCCAATTCCTTTTACCGATTTAAGAGGAATTTCATTCCCTGATGAGATTGCGCTTTCAAGTTGATCAGGCGAGAGCGAGGATAAAATAAGGCGAGCGGTATTTGGCCCTACACCGCTCACTCCGATGAGCATTCTGAAAGACTCTCTCTCGGATTTATCCTTGAACCCATAGAGATCATGCGAATCCTCCCTGATTATTTCTTGGACATAAATCTTACATAATGACTCTCCACTCACATTTTGAAGAGATTCATAAAAAAGCAAAGATATGTTTAAAAAATAGCCTACTCCTGAAGCTTCCAAGACGCAATATGTAGGATTTAATTCAGTAACTTTCCCAATTAAGTATTCAATCATTTGCTTTTTAGAGTTTGATTCTATGCAAAGGTAATTAATCTATAAATAAAAAAAGAAAAAAGAGTGAGGGAATATATTAAATCAGTAAATTTGCAACATGGAATCGAGATTTAATTCTCAGTTGCTTGAAAGAGCAGTTTCAGAGCTGTCGAAATTGCCGGGGATCGGCAGAAAGACAGCTTTAAGGTTGGCTCTTCATCTTCTTCGGAAAGACCCGGAGGAGGCTCATGACCTTGGAGAGGCAATAATCTCAATGAGGGATAATATTTCTTATTGCCATAGATGTCATAATATATCTGAGGAAGAGACTTGTCCTATTTGCGGAGATTCCAGAAGAGACCAAAAATGTATTTGCGTTGTTGAAAATGTGAGAGATGTCATAACAATTGAAGCCACTCATCAATTCCATGGGCTCTATCATGTGCTTGGCGGACTAATTTCCCCATTGGATGGAATAGGACCTTCAGATTTGGAGATTCAAAGTCTTGTAGACCGGGTTTCACAAGAAGGAATTGAGGAGGTGATTCTGGCTTTGAGCCCGACAATAGAGGGCGACACAACAAATTTTTATATTTTCAGAAAATTGTCTGACCAAGACGTAAAGGTCACGGTATTAGCCCGAGGCCTTAGTGTCGGAAACGAACTTGAATATGCCGATGAACTGACACTTGGGAAATCTATTCAGAATCGTATTCCATTTACATAAGTTGCCATTTTAATTTTCTTCCGAAAATACCAATTTTAATAAATAGAAAATCTCCAAAAATTATATAAGAACAATGTTACATTCAAACAGACTTCATTTAAGAGCTCTCGAACCTTCTGATGCAGATTTCATGTATGAGGTTGAAAACGATGCGGAGGCTTGGCGTTATAGTGACACTATTGCTCCATTATCGAGAAAAATACTAAGGGAATACGCCCTTACGTATGATGCCGATCCGTTCACTGCCGGACAATTAAGATTGATAATAACTGAAGAGGGTAGCAATAAGCCCGTGGGTATTGTTGATCTTTATGATGTTTCTCAACGCCATCAAAGAGCTTTCATCGGTATTTACATATGTAAGGATTATCGTAAAAAGGGATATGCAGATGAAACATTACAGCTGATAGAAGAATATTCACGAAATACCCTCCATCTTCATCAGTTGGGAGCAAAGGTTGAAGATAAATATAAAAAAGCAGAGAAGCTGTTCGAGAATAGAGGTTATGAGTTAAAAGGAAATCTGGATGACTGGTTGAGCACTCCTGACGGCAAATTCGCCGGTATGAAAATATTCACCAAGAGATTATCCCCAAAATCTACACAAAAATAGATTGAGCCAATGTCCTGTTGAAGGTGAATGGATCCGGAAGCGGAAAGAGATTTTAGTTCAAAGAGGGATCAGTGGGGACCACAAGCCATCCTCTGTATTCTTCACCAAGGTCTCTGACTTCTCTTTTCCAATAGGCAAGCCCGTCATCCTTCAACAGATTCGGACTTTGGGGCAAAGCATTTACCGCCCATGATTTTCGATTGATTTCACCACTTAATTGACCGGGGGACCAGCCACAATATCCCAGAAAGAATCTGATATTTCCTTCCACTTCCCCGCCTTCTTCAATATAGGTAATGATTTTATCGAGATCAGCCCCAACAAAAATCCCGGGAAGCACTTCGGTTGTTGAACCTAACCTTTCACCAAGAGAGTGGAGTAGAAACATCCTTTGTAAATCTACAGGACCGCCACAATAGATGGGTACCCGGCTGCCCTCTTGCCAATCAGGCATCAGGTCCTTAAGTGTCAATTCGGTGGGTTTGTTTAATATTAGTCCGAAATGACCGCCATCTGCGGGTTCATCGAGCACCAGAATTGCTGAACGAGAAAAATAATTGTCTTCAAGCATTGGTTCTGAAATCAATAGGGATCCCATATGTGGAGTAGCAGTGGGCCGATCTACGAATATTATGTCATTAAGGTCGTTCATCTTAGTTTTTTTAGTATAACAATTTTAGCTATTTATTAGTTGACAATATAGAATGAAAGTCTTAAAATTCGGAGGCACATCAGTTGGTTCTGAAAAAAGCCTGGCCAATGTTAAAAAGATTATAGAAGAGATTCCCGGGAAAGCTCTTATTGTCGTGTCGGCATTAGGAGGTTTGACAGATAAATTGATATCTACGTCGGAGATGGCTGCGGAGGGAAATCCTGATTGGAGTAAGGAAATGTCAGATATCAAAGAAAGACACCATAGGATAATTGACAATATGGTTGATCATTCTAAGAGGGATGAACTCTATCCGGAGATTGACAGGCTTTTAGATTTACTTGAGAATAAATATGAGGAGGTTTACAAAACAAAAGAACTGAATGAAAAGAGTCTTGATTATATAGTTAGTTTCGGGGAGAGACTCTCTTCGCTGATTGTAGCAGCAATGGTGAAGAATGGGAAAAGATATTATTCTCCGGATTTTATAAAGACTGAAAAATGGTATGGGAAAAATATCATTTCGGCAAAAGTGACTGAGTCACTGATAAAGGAGAAATTTGAAAATTTGGGAGAGGGGGAGAAGTGTATAATCCCGGGATTTATATCCACAGACTTTCACACCGGAGAAATAACTAATCTTGGACGTGGTGGAAGTGATTACACGGGAGCTCTAATAGCAGCGGCATTAGATGCAGAAGTGCTTGAAATATGGACAGATGTTGACGGATTCATGACTGCAGATCCAAGAATTGTCAAAGATGCCCTGATTATTGATCATCTTACATTTACGGAGAGTATGGAGCTTTGCACATTTGGCGCAAAGGTAGTTTATCCTCCAACTATATACCCCGTATTCCATAAAAATATCCCGATCAAAATTTTAAATACCTTCAATCCAACGGCTCCGGGTACGATCATCACAGAATCTCATCGCCCGGAAGATTTCGATGTCAAAGGAGTGACTTCGCATAATAATCTGGCTTTAATTACAATAGATGTTATTGAAAGAGATTCCCTGCTCTCAATGGGGAGAATGATTTCAGACATCCTTTCAAAAAATGGGGTTTCTATAATTCCATTGGAAAATGATTATGAAAAGATTCATTATGGCATAAATGAATCAGATGTCGATAAAGTCACTGAGATTCTTGATACTCAACTCCAACCTTATATTGAACAACGAAAGATTTCTATTCCTCAGTTACAAAAAAATATGGCTGCGATAGCCTTGGTAGGCCGTGATATGAAGAACCGTGGCAGGTTAGTGGCACGTCTCAAGAATTCATTAGAAAGAGAGGGAATAGGGGTTATGGCAATTGCTAATATGTCTTCAACCACTATCATAATGATGATAGAACAAGAGAGCGCTTCCGACGCTCTCAATATAATCCATTCCTTGATTTATTAAATATTGGGAAGTTTAAAGTACCTCTACAACATAAGCTTGCTCAGTATCTACAATCGCTCTGGCATTAAGACCATTTTCCTTAAGATATAAGGCTAAGTCGGTTGCATTCGGAAGGATTTCGCTGTCTGAATGACGTTCCTGATGAATATTATTGATAAAGTCAGGACCTGTCGGGAAAGCTATAAAAATCAAGCCTCCTTCTTTTAAATTCACTTTTTTTAGCCATTGGAGGGTCTCGATAGGAGAATGAAGATGGGGGAAAACAGAATAGAGAATAATCCTGTCGTATTCACCCTCTATATGGTCGTTTTCAAAATCGAGTTGTCGGAATTCCGGTGTCGGTTTTACTTTTCCAAATTTTTGCATTGCCCTTTTTAACATTTCCTTGGAATAATCGACTGCACAAATCCTGCCGGTTTCACCAATTTTATCCGCAATATAAGGAATAAGAACACCTGTCCCCGTGCCCAGGTCAAGTATGCTCATTCCGGGCTTGATATCCATGAAATTTAAAATTTCTTCCACTTTTTTAGGAGTGGAAAGAATTTCATTATTATCCCAATCAGCCGCTAACTTATCAAAGAACGATATTTCATCCATAACTGATAAATAACTAATATATTTAACAAAATTACTAAAATATACTTAAAGTGTAAAATATTTAACTAATTTTGCTCAAGAAATTTAAAATAAAATTATGATGAAAACTTTATCCACATTCTGTCTTGCTTTAACTCTTGGCGCTTCAGCTATTTATGCTCAAGAGAGAAAAGACACCACCTCTCTACAAGAATTGCTGGTGACAGCACCTGTAAAGACAAATGTTGCTTTGACTCCACTCGATGTGACGATTGTCAATAATGAGGAAATAGAAAAATCGACAGAAACGTCGTTATTACCAATCCTTCAAAATCATGTGCCCGGAATGTTCGTGAGCGAGCGTGGAATGGAAGGATATGGCGTTTCCGGAGGAGCAGCCGGCACAGTAAATATTCGTGGTGTCGGGGGAGGAAATAAAGTGCTTTTTATGATAGATGGAATACCCACCTGGGCAGGAGTTTTTGGACACGCCAATCCTGACACATATGTTGCCAATGGTGTTGAAAAGGTAGAAGTTGTTAAGGGCCCTTCATCTCTTCTATATGGTTCAAGCGCTATGGGAGGATCCGTGAATATTATAACACGAAAACAATCAGAGGAAGGATTTAGCGGCAGGGCAAGAGCTATGTTCGGTAGTTATTCCACTCTAAAACTTAACGGCTCTGCTGCCTATAAAAAAGATAAAGTTAATGCAATAGCTTCCTTACAGTTCGATAGGAGTAATAATAATCGTCCGGGGAGTGATTTCTGGTTATGGAGCGAATATATCCAGCTCCTTTATTCTCCATCAGCAAATTGGTCGGTGGGTATAAATACCGATATGACCCAAAGCACTGCCCATAATCCGGGGTCTGAGTATGAACCACTCGAAAATATGTGGACAAAAATAGGACGAGGGACTGCTTCAATTTTTGCTCACAACAGCTACGATATTGTGCATGGAGGTGTGCAGGCATATATTAATTGGGGAAGTCATCATCTTGATGATGGGAACACCCCCGGCCAAGAGATGAATAATTATCTTTTCAATCTCACAGACTATAATATGGGGTTCTCAATTTTTGAAACCATCAATCCATGGGAAGCAAGCGACCTCTCCGTAGGTTTAGACTTCCAACATTGGGGAGGACACATCTGGAATACCCCAAAACCCTGGTTTGATATAGAAAACAATGATTTCAATCCCTCGGAGGCTTGGCATCATGAAAACGATATTGCAGGATATTTGATGATGCAACAAGGTTTCATCAATGAATTAATTTCTGTTAACGCAGGAGTCAGACTGCAGCATAATTCTAAATATGGGAATGTATGGGTGCCTCAGGCAGGTTTCATTCTGCGTCCTGCTGCTTTGTCTGAAATCAAGTTTTCCTTCAGTAAAGGTTTCCGTTCTCCAAACATTCGTGAACTCTATCTTTACCGCCCAGCAAATCAAGATCTCAAACCGGAATATCTCTTAAATTATGAACTCAGTTATCGTCAGACAGTTTGTGACGGAAACCTGAATTTTGGGGCAGCAATCTATTTCATTGATGGGAAAGATATGATTCAGACACAGATGGTTGAAGGGCGCCCCATGAATATGAATACGGGAAGTTTTATAAATAAAGGTTTTGAACTTGACATAACGTGGCGTTTCCATCCTTTGTGGCAACTCTATGGAGGTTACTCCTACCTTCATACTAATAATGGGAATGTGCTCTATGCTCCCAAACATAAGCTTGATTTATCGTTGTCTTATAGTCCGGGCAATTTCGAGTTTAATCTGGAAAGCAATAATATTATGGGATTGAACAACGGTAATCCATTTGAGACAGTCAACTATTCATTGCTTAACCTTCGTGGAGCTTACAATTGGCAGACTAAGGTTCCTCTTACAACATTTATAAAGATAGACAACCTGTTTAACGATAAATATGAAGTGGTATATGGGTTCCCGATGCCCGGAATCACAGTCATGGCAGGTCTTGAAGTGAAATTTTAATCGATAAAATCAGTAGCATCTCCTATAGCAAATTCAATGATAAAATGAAAGGACGACTTTCCTTGTTATATTTTTTGCAGTTTGCAGTGTGGGGATGCTATCTATCCAGTTTCGGACAATTACTTGGAGCGGGAGGATTAGGTAAAGAGATCCAATGGTTTTATGCTGCGGTTGGATTAGTTTCTTTATTGACTCCACCTCTCATGGGACATCTTGCGGATTCATTTGTTCCGTCAGTTCGTCTTCTTGGTTTTTGTCATCTGACAGCATCTATAATAATGATGGGGGAGTGGTGGTATGCAAATACCCACTCCCATTTATCCTTTTCCCCGTTTTACATTATTTATCTCCTGTTTCTTGCCTTTTATATGCCTACCATGGCATTGGCAAATACCACGACATTCGCACTTTTAAAGAAAGCGGGGCAGCGTCCTGTAGACAAATTCCCGATGATAAGAGTATGGGGCACTTTAGGATTTGTGGCAGCAATGTGGTTTGTGAATAGCGCTTATATTTATGAAGGAAGTTTCGGGTTCACTTTAGATGACAGGAATCCGGCTTCTCCCTTCAGATTTCAATACAATTCCATGCAGTTGTTTTCATGTAGTCTGTTAGGATTAATAACCTCCTTATATACATTCACATTACCCTCTTCTCCCATTCCTAATGGTGGAAAAAAGACTTTGCTTTCAGATATATTCGGTTTATCATCTTTCAGATTATTCAAGCTCCCGGAAGTCAGGATATTCCTTATTTTTGCGATGCTGGCCGGAGTTTGTCTTCAGATTTCCAATGGTTATGTAGTGCCGTTTGTGAATCATTTCATGGCATTTAAAGAGTATGCGGGCACACTGGCAGCCGGTAATGCCACAATGCTCTTCTCAATATCCCAGCTTTCAGAGGCAGCCTTTATATTGATAACGGGGCTGGTTATGAAAAAGATGGGTTTCAAATGGGTGATCTTTATAGCTTTGGCAGCCTGGTGTTTAAGATTCATTTTTTTAGGTTTTGGGAATCCCGGAAACGGAATATATTGGCTTGTCCTGTCGATGGTTATTTATGGAGTGGCATTCAATTTTTTTACAATTTCCGGTCATCTCTATATGGACCAGAAGAGCGATAAGACTACCAAAGGTTTCGGACAGGGACTACTGATGATGATGAGCAATGGTATAGGAGCCACAGGAGGGATGATTGCTGCCGGGGCTATAGTGAATTATTTCTGCCACTGGGAAATGATGCCGACTCCATCCGGCCAAGGAATGATGCGTCTCTTTATGGGAGATTGGTTTTGGCCATGGCTAATTTTCGGCATTTACGCTCTCGTAGTCGGAATTTTCTTTATTATCTTTTTCAGAAAGGATCGTTCAGATGTTCAAGGATTTGGGCGGGACGGCTCACAATGAAATCGGCATTTGCTTTCCGCAGTTCAGCTATAGAGCGGAATCCCCATGTCACTCCAATAGCCTCCACTCCTGCTCGATGAGCACATTCCATATCCACTCCCGAATCTCCGATATAGAGAACATCTTTTTTATTCAAGGGGAACTTATTTAGAATAGAAAAAATTATTGAAGGATCAGGTTTACGGTTTCTTCCTTCCTGCTGTCCCTCTACAGCCACAAAATTTATATCGGGGAAACAACCGGCAATAATCTTATCGGTAGCTTCCTGATATTTATTTGAAGCAACAGCTAAAGCTACTCCATCTTCAGTGAGTTTGGCCAACACTTCCGGGATACCGGGATAAGGCTTTGTATTGTCGAGCAAATGTTGGTTGTAATAGTCTTTGAAATATTCGAGCAATTTGTCAATAGTCTCTTCGTCGGCATCTTGCTGGGCCTTTTTCATAAGATTTCTAACACCGTTTCCCACCATGTATGCATATGCTTGAATAGGATGGGTTGCAAATCCCATCGACTCTAAGGCATAATTGCATGCTTTACCTAAATCAGTTATGGTATTTAATAACGTGCCATCGAGATCAAATATCGCTAATTTTTTCATATCCGGACTATTTGTAATTTTTTTCCTACCCCCTCTAAATTAATTCATCTTGAATTATATTTTTAAAACGGATATCCTATAGAAAAATGAAAGGAGGAGTCTCTGTGCCATCGAGGATGAATAAGAGGCCATGGCTGTTGATTCATCGCAGGATTATGTGCTTTCATACCCATATCAAATCTTAACAGGAAATATGAGAAATCCAAACGAATACCAAGGCCATAAGAGGCAGCCAACTGTTTATAGAATTCGTTAAATTTAAACAGACCTCCGGGTTGGTTTGGATAATTCTTGATTGTCCATATATTCCCGGCATCTATAAATGCGGCTAACTCAATAACCCAAAATAATTTGGTGCGCATTTCAGCACTGAAAATCATTCGTATATCGCCACATTGATTAATAAAATCGCTCACTGAATTGTTGCCGGGATAGCTACCCGGACCTAAAGTCCTTACATCCCACCCTCTAACACCGTTAGCACCGCCTCCATAGAATCTCTTTTCAAACGGAAGAATAGTGGAGTTGCCATAAGGGAAACCAATCCCAAATCCTGCATGTAGAGCTAACGAATTCCTATTGTCAAAAATATGAAGGAAACCGTAGTCGCCATTAAATTTTAAATATTGTGAATAATATATTCCGAATAGTTTAAAAGGATCACTGCTCACATGACTACGTGGGCGGAATAACATGTTTAATAAATAAAGCAGATTCCCCGCTGTTTCTATATTAGCTCGGACAGTGTAGATATTTCTTTGAAAAGTAACATCCCAGGGACGCACCTCTCTTTTGTTTGTGTGATAGAAAGTGAATCCCATCCTCATAATGAAGTGATCTTCATAACTATATTTCAGCAAAGGATTGTCAGGGGCTATATTATTGATGAAGTCGTAAGTACTCTCCGGAAGATAGACGTAATTTATA
This sequence comes from Muribaculaceae bacterium, assembly GCA_022510385.1. Lineage (GTDB taxonomy): Bacteria > Bacteroidota > Bacteroidia > Bacteroidales > Muribaculaceae > Lepagella. The sequence goes on from JAFLTQ010000023.1 coordinate 34,786, forward strand.
TCGATAGGTGTCAACAAATAAACATTTTTATCCTTGCGGTTAACCCATCTGTAAGACCATCCGGCAGTAGAAATTATACGCGTGTATTCCGGTCTTTCCTGATAAGACATGCTGAAGTTTAATTCAGAGGTAGCGTTAACTCTTCTTTTAAAACTCTCTTTTAAGAAAGGAGCTTTAAACTTCGGGAAAGTTAGACCTAAATCAACGGAATATTCCATGTATCGGTCATGAATAAGTCCCTCAAGGTCACCGCTCAAGGATTCGTAAGCCCCGCGTAATTTTGTTGTAAGCGTTTCCGACCCTTTCCCCACATTTCGGTGGGTATAGGTCACTGCTGCAGCAACTCCCAAATCCCCCTCAGAGTTCGTACCCTCAAGCTCAAATGAAACAGACTGGCTTTTGCCGGGTGTCAGCAATATATAGGCATCAAGCATATTCTTGTCATTTTCTTTCCCGGTTTCTACAAACATGATGTTTATAAATTTCAAAATACCAAGTCGTGATAGGGAAGCGTATGTGCGGTCTACGCTTGCTTGATTATAAAGTTGTCCTGCTCGAATAAAACAATTTTCATAAAGGACACCGGGTCGAAGATAAGATTTACCACGAGTGTAAATTTCTAAATCTTTGTAATCTATTACATTTGCATTCTCGATTATCTGTTGGGCAGTTTCACCGAGAGAAGGATCAAAATCGGTGATATATCTAATGTCTTTTATATAATATTTCTCATGAGTCAATGCATGCCCCTCAATATGCCTATAAGGTGGATTCAGTTTCATGGTGAGATCCACCATATTACTGCCGGCGGTCGTGTCAGCATTAAATGTGACAAATTCCTTGCTGAATCCATAATAACCCTGATTTTTTAATCCGGATGCAATCATTTCACGCTGGGTTTCAAGGACATTACGGTCGAGAGGGCTCCCTGCTCTAACCACAAAATGTGATGAATCAGTGAGAACCAGATTTCGGAAAATAGTATCCGGAAATTCATAGTCTACATTATTGATAATGTATTGTATCCCAGGATTCACTTTATAATTCACTCTAATTTTCCTTTTCTTATCATCTTTAAGAGTGTCAGCCTCTGCTTTTGCATATAGGAATCCCTTATTGACCATTGCTTTTTCAAGCTGTTCCAGGCTTGCCTCCATTAAAGTTGAGTCATAGATAACCGGTGCTTCTCCTAATTTTCTTACCCATTTATTCCACCATTTAGTGGAATCATTTCCGCTCATATTGTAAACTCCGAGCCTAAGCTTGATGCTCCACAGCATTTTGTGGTTAGGTTGTTGCCTCACGTATGCACTCAATTCTGACGCACTTATTCTTTTGGCAGAGTCATTAACCTCAATATTCACTTTATCAAGAAGATAGTTGCCGGCAGGGACATGCCGACTGCTGCTACAACTCACAATGAATAGCAGCAAAATGGTTACTATTATAGATTCTATCTTCATCTCTTTACTCTTGGGAGACCTAAGAACAAAGATTCATTTAGCAAATTTACTGAAAAATTAGAGTCTATTCACCATTTTTTAAGTAACTTTACCCCATGGATTAATGACTTATAACTTTTTCGACATGCTTCCTTTTTTAGAAAAAAGTTATTTCCTGTCAGCAAGCGATGCAAATGCTGAAGGAGAACTGTCTTTGACTACTCTCACAACAAATATCATAGATATCGCCACCGACCATGCCAACAATCTTGGAATTGGCAATCCTTCAATGGAAAATATGAAAGCCGGGTGGATTCTATCTCGTATTAGTATAGATTTGGCCACAACTCCTAAAGTTAATTCTCATTATATCCTTAAAACATGGATTGAAGATTTCAACCGTCATTATTCAGCCAGATGTTTCAGCATTTCATCTCCGGAAGGTGATGTGTATGGATATGCTCGCACCATATGGCTCGTTATTGACACTGAGACTCACAAGAACTTGGGACTCTCACATTTTGATCTTCCGGCTGATGTGATTTTAGGAGAGAAGGCTCCGATTCCTTTACAAGAAAAGCATTTCCCGATTGTGGATTTACATGAAGAGCCTACTGGCAAAGCGATAAAATCCACACATCCTCCCTTTAAATACACATTCAAGTATTGTGATCTGGATTTTTATCGTCATGTTAACACAGTGAGGTATGTCACAATGCTATTAAATCAATTCTCTCTCGAGGAACATGATATGACAAGGGTGAAGAGAATTGAACTCTCGTTTCTCCATGAAGCCTCTTTTGGTATGAAAACAGTTATGATGAGGGCAGATTCTTCCGATGACTCTCTATTGTCTTCATTCCAACTGTCAAATGAGACTGATGGGAGTGCATTACTTTTTGCAAGGGTAAAAAGAGAGAAAAGAGATGATAAATTTGAAAGTTAGTGTTCATTTATAACAAAATCACATTAAAAAGGAGACGCGTCGAGTTTAAATTCAAGCAAAATAAGATATGTCAAAAGATAATGTATCATTACAGCAACATGGGATCACTCCGACACCGGTGAGACAACTTATCTTCCGATGCCTGGAACAGGCTCATAGACCATTATCATTGGCTAATCTCGAAACATTACTTGAAACAGTTGATAAGTCGACAATCTCACGGACTCTTGCAATTTTTAAGGAACACCATCTCATCCATTCTATAAGTGATGGTTCCGGATCTGTTAAATATGAGTTATGTCATTCAGAAATGTCTGATCATCATGATGATACTCATGTCCACTTCAGGTGTGAAAAATGTGATGAGACTATTTGTTTGCCCTCTCTCAAGATCCCGGAATTGGTTTTGCCTGAAGGATTTAAGCAACATGAAGCAACTTTTGTAATAACCGGCATTTGTCCGCTTTGTAATAGTTAGTTAATAAAATTTTAAAAAAGATGTAGGTTAACAGTCAGTTATGAATAAGCCTGTTTTTAAATATGCAAGACTATGCTACATAATTTCAGCAATACTCTCCATACCATTGCTGATTGATATGTGCACCGCTTGTCATCTTTTTTCATTATGGATAGCATGGCTTTTATTCATTTTGATATGTATTGTATCCTCCATTCGTTTATGGTTTGGATTTAAACAGCATCTTTACAAATTTTCATGGGGATTGATTGGACAGCTACTGCTTGGAGCCGCTGTCTTAATATTCTTCCAGTTGTCTGTGAATAGAGTTATTGACACTCCCGTGAGCCATCCTGTAACTCCGGCAGTAGTGGATATAACGGATCCTTTTCTGGAATTGGATTCCGTTCACAAATCTGCAAATAAGAAACATCAAGACCACAGAATTCACAATCAAGAAACAGAGACTCATAAATCAAATAATAAAAAGGATCAAGAATCAGAGAAAAAATAACATATTATGAAGAAACATAATTTTTATGCGGGCCCAAGTATAATGAGCCAATTCACGATAGAGGAAACTGCAAAAGCAGTGAAGGACTTTGCTGATATGGGACTTTCCATCCTTGAGATCTCACATAGAAGCAAGCAATTCCAAGCAGTAATTGATGAAGCTGTGGAGTTGTTTAAAGAATTGTTAGAGATTCCGGAAGGATATAGCGTTCTTTTCTTGGGTGGAGGTGCAAGCTTGCAGTTCGCAATGGTGCCGATGAATATGCTAAGAAAAAAAGCAGCTTATCTTGACACCGGGGTTTGGGCTTCCAAGGCTATCAAGGAGGCAAAACTTTTTGGGGAAGTTGATGTTGTGGCATCCTCTAAAGACAGGAATTATACTTATATTCCAAAAGATTATGTTGTGCCGGGTGATGCTGATTATTTCCACTACACATCAAACAATACAATCTATGGAACAGAAATTAGAAAAGATCCGGAAGTTTCAGTGCCATTGATTGCAGATATGAGCTCTGATGTATTCACACGTCCGATAGATATTTCAAAGTATGATTTGATATATGGGGGAGCCCAAAAGAATCTTGCACCTGCGGGAGTAACTTTCGTAATTGTCAAGGATGATGCTATAGGTAAAGCCGACAGGGTGATTCCGACTATGTTAAACTATGAAACCCATGTAAAAAAGGGATCCATGTTTAACACTCCTCCGGTTCTTCCTATTTTTTCAGCCCTTCAAACTCTTAAGTACTATAAACAGCTTGGCGGAGTAAGAGCAATTGAGAAATTGGATTTGGATAAGGCTGAAGTGCTTTATAATGCAATCGACGCGAGCCGAATCTTTGTGGCTACAGTGCCGGATCATGCCGACCGTTCAATTATGAATGTATGTTTTGTGATGAAACCGGAGTATAAAGACCTTGAAAAAGAGTTCATAGATTTTGCTACAGAAAAGGGTATGGTTGGTATTAAGGGTCACAGGGATGTAGGTGGATTCAGAGCCTCTCTATATAATGCGTTGCCTATGGAAAGCGTAAAGGCCCTGGTGGATGTTATGAAAGAATTTGAACGCAAATACTAAAAAACATTAAGTAAATGAAGATATTGGTATTTACAGAGAAACCTTTTGCACCGGCTGCAGTTAAGGCAATTCAAAATGTAATAAATGCCGCAGGAGAAGATATGGTGCTTGTAGAGAGAGGAACCCGTCAGGATCTTTTGCAAGCAGTTAGAGATGTAGAAGGATTAATAGTGAGAAGCGATATTGTAGATGAAGAAGTGATAGCATCTGCTCCCAAACTGAAAGTTGTGGTGAGAGCCGGGGCAGGGTATGACAATATTGATCTTAAGGCTGCTACCGACCATGGCATATGCGTGATGAATACTCCGGGCCAGAATTCTAACGCTGTGGCTGAATTAGTGTTCGGCATGATTGTAATGATGTGCAGAAATAAATATAATGGCACATCCGGGAGTGAATTGAAAGGTAAATCCTTAGGGATATATGCGTTCGGTCAAGTGGGACGTAATGTTGCTCGTATCGCCAAAGGTTTTGGAATGAATATAAAGGCTCTTGATGTTTTTGTGGCAGACGATGTAATGATTGAACAGGATGTCATTCCGGTTCATGACGTGAATGTGCTCTTCTCAGAAAATGATTTTGTATCCCTTCATATTCCGGCCACTCCCGAAACAAAACACTCTATAGGTTATGATCTTATTGTCAAGATGCCTAAAAACGGAGTGCTCGTAAATACAGCCAGAAAAGAAATTATTGATGAAGATGGCCTGCTGAAGGCATTGGAAGAACGTCCTGACTTAAGATATGTCTCGGATATAAAGCCGGATAAGGCTGAAGAATTTGAAAAAAGGTTTGCGGAACGTGTCTTCTTTACTCCCAAGAAAATGGGGGCACAGACAGGGGAGGCAAATTTCAATGCCGGAGTTGCTGCAGCTGAGCAGACAATAGCATACCTTAAAGATGGGTGCAACAAGTATCAGGTCAACAAATGCAAATAAGAAACGCCACATATAAGGTAAGTAGCCCGAGCTATACTCTTTGTCCTCCTACTGATGTTCCTGAATATGCCTTCATCGGCAGATCCAATGTTGGTAAGTCTTCGTTAATTAATCTTTTGACAAGAAAAGGATTGGCGAAGACTTCTCAGAAACCGGGTAAAACGATGCTTATCAATCATTTTGCAATTAACGATGGGGAATTCTTCATCGTGGATCTTCCGGGATATGGTTATGCTGCAAGAGGAAAGGAACAAAGGGAAGAATTTTCAAAAATGATAAAGGAATATATCCTGAATCGAGCTCAGATGACTCTCCTTTTTGTTTTGATTGACGTGAGACACAAACCACAGAAGATAGATCTGGATTTCTTGGAATGGCTCGGCCAAAATAGCGTCCCATTTGCAATTGTATTTACCAAAGCAGACAAACTTGGACCTGTGGCCGTCCTTAACAAAGTCGAAGAATATAAAAAGGTGTTGAAAGAACAGTGGGAGGAACTTCCACCAGTTTTCATCACGTCTTCGGAGGATAAACGAGGGAAGGAGGATCTTCTTCAATATATAGAGTCAATCAATAACAGTTGTCAGTCTCACCAAGATAAGGAAGAAAATTAAATCGAAACTATAGATCATGAAAATAGCAATAGCATCCGACCATGCCGGCTATCAACTCAAGGAATTCCTAAAAGGATATCTTGAAGAAGCCGGTAATGAAATAATAGATTTCGGCACTAATTCACCGGAATCTTGTGATTATCCGGATTATGCTCATCCTGCAGCCCTTGCCGTGGAATCAGGGGAATGTACCACAGGGATAGGAATTTGTGGGGCAGGCAATGGAATGCAGATAACTCTTAACAAGCATCAAGGCATACGAGCAGCTTTATGTTGGATACCTGAAATCGCGGAGTTGGCTCGTAAACATAATAATGCTAATTTTTTGGTATTGCCTGCAAGATTTATTTCTCCGGTCGAGGCTGCAGATATTGTGGATGTCTATATGAAAACTCCTTTTGAGGGAGGACGCCATCAGAAACGTGTAGACAAGATACCTTATAATATTCCTGTAGAGGGAGAGATAATTTGAGTATGGAATTGGAAATATCTCTTGATAATTTGCGGTTTAATGCTTTTCACGGGGTATTGGAATTTGAAAATTCCTTTGGTAACGAATTTATTGTCAATCTTTTGGTTAGAATTCCATGGAATCCTTCAATTGAAGAGGATAATTTAGATAACACAATTTCATATGCCTCATTGTATGAGATAGTGAAGGAAGAAATGGAGGTGCCCCGGAAATTATTGGAGAAGGTTGCCGCTCAAATTGTAAGGAGAATTAAAGAACAATATTCAGATATTAGTTCCGGTTATGTGAAAATAGAGAAAGTTCATCCGCCAATCCCGGGAATTCTGGGGTCTGCTTCCGTAAGACTTCTTTTTTAGTGCATATCCTATAAATAACTTTTAATTTTTTTTTGTAGAGACAAAATTTCTTATTAAATTTGCAACCGCAAAGAGGGAAGAAGTCTCAAGATATAAAAAGATTGAGGAAACTAAACCCTCCAGTAGCAATGGTTCCTTAGCTCAACTGAATAGAGCATCTGACTACGGATCAGAAGGTTACA
>JAFLTQ010000024.1 GCA_022510385.1 Muribaculaceae bacterium
TGAAGATTATTAACCCATTGGTCGAAACGAGCGCAGCGAGTTGAGAGCTGTGGGAGAGGAAGAAAGAAAACTAAAAATAAAATAAACAAACATTACTAACCAAAATTAAATTTTTATGAAACTATTCAAGTATGGAATGTCCTTGGCAGCTCTTGCGCTCCTCGCATCCTGCGCCAACGACAACGTGACTGATCCGGGGGATCAAACTCAAGTATTTCCTGACGGTTCTATGTACGCAGCTTTCAACATCGTGCTTCCAGTAACTAATGGTAATGGAGCACGTGCGGTTGAATATCAAGCCGGTACTGCCGAAGAGTATGCCGCTAATACCGGTATGATTTATCTTTTCAAAGCTGGTACTTCAGCAGGCGAGGATAATTATGTTTACGTGTCTGAAGCTCCGCTTTCTTTAGGTTGGAATAATGGCAGTGACGATATCGAAAGAGTTTCTACAACAGCTACCGCTAAATTTACTGTAGCTGAGATGGGAGCTTTAGCAAATGAGTATTATGCATTGGTTGTTCTAAATAAAAGTACTGATTTCCCGGAACCCAAAAACTCTACTAACTTCGGAACATGGAAAAAAACTGCACACAGCAATGTTGGAACACTTGAAGGCGTAGCTACTAATTTTGTTATGACAAACGCTCCAGGTTCAGAAGAAGCTATCAATCCCGCTGTTGTTCCTAACACGCTTGTTAAGATAGAAAAATCAAGCTTTAAACCTTCTCCAAATAATTTGCCAGTAGCAGCAAGTATTTATGTACAGCGTGAGGTTGCCAAAGTTGAAATGGTAGATAATACTGGTGAAAATAAAACTTGGGCAAAATTTGGTGTTGATGGCACAGACGGTAAAGATTTTATCCGTTTCGATGCATGGGAACTTGATATCACTAATAACTCCACTTATCCCGTACAGGTAATTGATGGTGTAACTGGAATTGATGGTTTCACAACTTGGATTACTGATGAAACTAATCATAGCGGTGCTAATTTCTACGCTACAGGAAAAACTTTCAATCGCGTTTGGTGGGCTATAGACCCGAACTACAACGGTGCTGTTTCTGGTTATGGTGATGCAGGAACTCAGAATGCAGTTTTCACAAAGATTTCATATGATCAAGTAGCTAATAAACTTAGCGGTGACCAAAAGAAACTCTATGATTATGCAAGGGAGAACACAATGGAATATAACTATATGAACCTTAACCAGACTACAAGTGTATGGGTAAAAGGTACATATTTCGTGGGTAAAGCACCAGAAGAAGGAGATGGATCTTCATTTGTTGTTTATGGAACTTATAAAGCAGCTGTTCCTGCTTCAACATTAGGCGCAGGTCAAAAAGGTATTACTTTGGCTGCACTTTATGAGGGAAGTGCTGAAAATTTAGCAACTGCAAAAGCAGCTTTAGGTGTGACAGATGACAATACTACAGTTGATTACTATCATAATGGTATCACATATTATCGCATACCTATCCGTCATTTCGAAGATAGTGAAAGTGCTGCGTTGGATGAAAGCTGGAAGACTGATACAGATGCTGCATATGAAAAAGTTCACCGTGGTCGTTTCGGCCTTCTCCGCAACAACTGGTATCAGATCACTATTAACTCAGTTTCAGGTCTTGGTGAACCGACTATCCCGGACAATCCCCCGACAACTCCGGACGATCCGAAACAGGAGAACTGGTACATCAATGCTTCAATCAACATCCTTGCTTGGGCTAAACGTGCACACGGTTACGATCTCTAATCAATTTTATAAGGGTACAGGAGGCTTGCGCCTCCTATACCTCCCATGAGGATTTTGAAAAAATCCTACCCGTTGAAAAAAAGAAAGAATGATATCTTTATCAGATTATATACAGAATAAACTTGACAACAAAGAAATGGAGTCACTCGAATCTTTGTTGCAAAAAGCTATTTTCCATAAAGATTATGATGGAATAGTTAATTTCGTCAATGACGGAATTAAAAATGGTGAATATAGCTCTGTTCAAAGAATTCTGGAACTGAGTAGTAAATTGAATCCGGTTGAAGAGGATGAAATTGTCACCATTGAGGATTTCAACATGACCCCGAGTATGAGGGATATGATAATAGGATTTGCACGCGTAAGATTGATGAACAATCCTCCGGAAGAGGTTGAACCAAATATCTTTTATATAGATCCGGCAAAATATATCAAGAATGTCAACCCTCTGACTCTATCATTGTTGGCTCAGGTGGTACGCAACAAATATTATAATGCTGAGACAGAGATGGGTGTAGGTATCTCAAAGAAGTCAACCAAACGAGTGAAAGACCATTTCGGTATAAATAAAGATGGACAAGTTGAGTATGACTCAACCCAACCGGTTTTCATTTTTGATGCCCGTTCCAATTCCAACGCTGTGGATGTTGAGGATTATCTTGGAGGTAAATTGAAGGACCCGAAAGTGAAACATTTCTGGGATCATCTTCCTGACAAAGAGGCTCCCGGTGAGGGTCATGGAGACCGTAATACAGTTTGTTTCTATATCGGAGCCTTGTCACCATATTACCAAAGATTGGCAAGGGACAAACAATAAAAAGAGTAAATGATAAGAAATATAAGACATAAAAAATTAAAATCTTTATTTGCACTGCTGACCTTCATCGGGTTATTCTCCTCTTGCAAGATGATAAACGAGGATTTCCCCGAGTGTTCAGAGCTTGCAAGAGTCTATACGCGTGTCACCTTTATTTATGACTACAATATGCGATATACCGACCTCTTCGACTCTCATGTCGGTTCGGTTTATCTGTATGTGTTTGATAGCGAAGGAACCTATCTTTACCGTCGCGAAAAAAATAAAGTGAACATGGAGGATATCAACCATCCGGATTTCTCAATCATGTTTGATGACTCAGAGATATTGCCGGGCCATAGATACCAATTTGTGGCAATAGCCCAGGGTAACCATGCCGGATATGACGCGTCACTCGAAACTCCGGGTTTCCAGATTCCCGAAGATACGCCGATGATACCGGGAGTTTCTAAAATCGAAGACTACCGGCTTAAGCTCGACCGCGACGATGACGGAACTTACGACTTCGGTATCGTAAACTTCAAGGATGCTTATGGCAATAACTCGCAGATGATGGATACAATCTGGAGCACCAAGCCTGATGAGGTGCAGGTGGCAAATATCCCGACCATCGAATATGTGTTGTCAGTGGAGAAAATCCCCGACGTATATGTGGATGTTGAAATCCCGATGATGCGTATCACCAATGCCGTGAAGGTGAATCTCGTGCATGACTCTTTCGATGAGAACACCGATGTTGATCTCTACAACATATTGATTGACTTCCCCAACGGTAACGGTACGATCGACTTCACGGGTACTACATATCCCGCACAGGAACTTTACTACCGGGCCCTTAGAAAATCCATGCAGGTTTACAGGGCGAAAAATAACGGGGCGCAATATGAGGCCGACCCGGCAATCCCTGAGACCAAGGGTGCCACAAGAGCCGGAACAACCTATTGCGTTCAAGCTGATTTCGGAGTGTCGCGTATGCAGACCACTGACGGCAGTTCATTGCAGATCAGGAATGCCAGAGATAATTCGATGATTGTGGAAATTCCGGAATTCTCCACATGGCTTGCTGACTATTTCAACAACTATTTCGATGACGGCCAGGAGCTTCTCGACCGAGAATATAACTTCACGGTTGACGTGCACCTCGACGATAACGGACAAAACGACTGGATTCAAGTAGGTTGCGCCATCCTTGGATGGGGTAAGCGAATTTATTATTATGACTTGTAGGCTGCTGAGAAATATAAAATATATACTGTTGTCTGCGACGTTCTCGTGGGCCGCACTCTCTTTCTCTTCCTGCAAGGATGATATGCCGGGAGATGAGGAGCAGACTGTAACCTCAGCGCCGAAAGAAACCTACTATTTCACAATCGACATCCAGATTCCTTCGGAAACCGCCTCGACACGTGGTGTCACCGAATCAGATGGGACCTCCTCAGATAAAACGCAAGAGGCTACAGCCAAGGAGAAAACCCTTATGGATGCCGAGATCTATTTCTGCCAGAATAATGAAGTCAAGGTGAAGCTCGATGCCGAGCAATTAGTGGAACGCACCGATAAATCCATAACGATCTTCGCCAAACTCGAAGATATCGATGACCTTGTGGATATGGCAATGAAAGAGGAAGATATCCAGCTATTCATAGTGGGAAACGTTAAGGCAACTAAATTAAGTCACACATTCGACAAGACCGGGGATAATGCCAATGCGGCAACATTCACTGTCCCCACAAATGCCGCCACCTCTCCGTTGGGTGATTTCGGGAAGGAAGGGCAGTATCTGCCGATTGTAAATGCCAAGAAATTCTCATTCAAACTCCCGAAGGGGGAAGACAAAACAGCCACAATAGATTTGATAAAGAATAAGTTCCAGAGAGGACAGAATGGTTATCAATACTATGTAATTCCCGAAACTTTGGATATGGAGCGAGGTGTGGCCCGTCTTGAATATAAAGACCTGCGTCCCGATGATTCCGCAACTGATGTAAAGCTTCGGAAAGAGCATGTTTTCAAGGTAGAGAAATTTGATGAGATCTATCTACGCCTCTATTCGATGACTCCCTTTAATGTGAACAAGAAGTCATATCTTTTCAGACATGCGGCAAAAGGTGATAACAGTAAGGCTACTGGAATCTCCGAATTGCTTGAATATGAAAAGGGAGATACAGGATATAACTGGATAACAAATCCCGACTGGACATTATCAAGCGGAGTATACACCAAATTAGGTTCTTTCTTTAATGGTCTTGAGATAACAGAAGATTCCTACGACTTGGCTGCTCGCGACGGTGAAATAAGGATTGACCAACTGGATGGTAGAACAAATGGCAGTGACGACGGATTTCATCCCTGGTGCTATATCACTGAAAACACTCTCCCGTCGATAGCTCTTATGGAGGAATTCGAAGAGCAGGCCCCGGGAACGGAGGATGAGCTAAAGACTGCTATCTTGACGAAACATGCCACCGGTATTAAATTCAAGTTTATTCTTCTTGATAAGAATGGAGACATCCTGCAATATGAGGATCCGAATGAGACAGGTGGTGACAACGGAACCGGAGCAGCTCCAAAAACTTCCCTATATCCGAAGGAAGTGAGCAATTCCAATACCGAGGGAAGCGACCGATGGATAAGCATAATGCATTCCGAAACCGGTGAATATATGGATGTCAAACCGGAAAAAGTAACCGTTATCGGAGAAGATGGAAAGGAAAAAGAGGTGACAGCTTATTGTCTCGAGTATATAGCCTGCATAATCCACAACGGCCAAAACTATAATAAAGCGACAGGTCCGATACCGCCGATGTATTACGGAGTTGTAAGAAACAACACTTATCAGATAGGCATCAACAGTATCGATTACATACCGTTCCCCGAAAGGCCGCAAGCGCATTATCTGTCGGTTGAGATTAAGGTTTTGCCGTGGGTAAGAAGGTCGATAACTGTTGCGTGGTAGCGGGGAGAGAATTGAGGCACCTTCGACGAAAGACGGGTGAAGAGAGAAGAAAATGAGTTGTGAGTTGTGAGTTGTGAGAGCTTGTAGGGACGCGACCTGTCGCGTCCGCCGCGCAAAAGGAGCTCATTAGAAGGAAGGCACCTTCGACGAAAGACGGGTGATAAAACAATGAGTAATAAACAATAAACAATAAATAATAAGTGAGTCGCGGAGCGACTGAAGATTATTAACCCATTGGTCGAAACGAGCGCAGCGAGTTGAGAGCTGTGGGGAGAGGAATGAGTTGTGAGTTGTGAGTTGTGGGTTGTGAGTTGTGAGTTGGAGAGTTGTGGGAGAGAAGAGAAAAAATTGAGCAGAAAAAACAACATATTGAATTATACGCAAAACGGAAACCACGTTAGTGATTCTTCGTGCTCGTCGGACGCGACCGGGAATGGGAACAAGGATTTAAGGAAAAATCCTGCCCGTTTTAATAGAGCTGCGAGGGTTGCTGTTATGATGCTGTTGTTGTTTGTGGCTTCAGTATTGGCAGGCTGCTCACATGACTCAGCAAACGATGAGCCGTATCCCGGAGAGGAGGAGAACTTCTCAATAGAGAATCTCTACTTGCAGCTGCATCTCAACCTGCCTACCGGTACCTCTACCAAGAGCGTTACTGACAATACAAAACCGGGAGACTCCACTTCCGGACAGCTCAACGGACAGACAAATGAAAATAAGATCAGCTTGGCTTATCTCTTCTTCTATGATATAACGGGAGCAGAAGAGGGTGTTACGAATGTTGTAGACGGCCGACTCGTTTGCTCTGTGGAGACATCAAGCATCGAGTCGGCATCGTCAGGCTCCGGGTATGATGTCTATGCCAAAATGGAGAAAGAGGATCTCATAGCCATGGCGGGCAAGAAGCTTCGTCTATACGTCATCGGTAACATGTATCTCCCTTATAGTTTCAACCCTGAAAGTGAATCAGAACTGTTGGGAAGTTCCTTTGAGGAATCTGAAATAGGTAGTTACACCAAGAGTTTTGGCAACAACGTAGATGGGAAAGCAGTGCCGTTGTCCAATCAGACATATTATGAGCTCGACCTGACCAAACTGAAGCTGGCTGATGGAGTGACCGATGATGCCAACAACACTCAGCTCCTCGAACTCATCAAGAAACTCTTCACCGGGGAATATACAGATGAATTGGGTGAGAAGGGTCTGCTTTGGGATGCCTCCACGACTACATCCTATAAAGATGGCGACAAAGAGATTTACACAGGCAACGGGACTCTCAGCCTGGAGAGGATGGTGGCACGTGTTGACTACAAATCGACAAACAACGATATCTTCCCACTTCCGGCTTATGATAATGCCGGGAATGAGGATGTCTATCTTAAGATAGTATCCATGCAGCTATTCAATATGGGCAAGAAGGCATATCTCTTCCGTCATACAGCTGCGGGAAATAATGAAGCCGCAACCGGAAATCCGCAACCATTCGGGAAAGAGAAGGATAATGGCGGAGTCGAAGCAAAATATAACTGGATAGCTGACAGTGATTGGGGGTCAAAAGATTATTTCAATATGATGACCTCTTCGGCAGGGAAGGATGAAAACGGAAACGATGTGACTCTGTGGAGTTTCACCGGGGATAACGCCTATCTGAGGACAAGCGCCTTGAGCGGGATGCCGACAGTGGATAATGGATACAAACCCTGGATGTATATAATGGAGAACACCGTTTCAAAAACAGCGGATATGTCACTGCAATACAATACCGGTATTGAATTCAGGATGGTGGCATGCAAGGCAGACGGCACTCCGATAGAGAAGTTGACAGGGACTGAGCCGTATCGCATCACATTGACAGATGGCGCGGCCTCCGGGAAAGCAACATGGTATAAGGAGCCGGCATGGGTAGATGCGGTGACAGATGGAACCACGGTATTGGAACCGGGCGGCTATTATCTGACCTACCGCTATCTGATCGACCATAATAATGAATCGGAGAACAATAGCCCCCAACCGACGATTGACCCTGACACCGGGAAGATCAGCAATCCGGCGCCGATGCAATATGCAATCGTCAGGAATAATGTCTACAGGATATCTGTAACCGGCATCAAGAGTTTGCCGGATCCACATGAGCCTGACAATTATTATCTGTCAGTTGAGATTAAGGTTTTGCCGTGGGTAAGGAGGTCGATAACTGTTGCGTGGTAGAGGGAGAGGAATGAGGCACCTTCGACGAAAGACAGGTGAAGAGAGAAGTAAGAAACAGTAAGTAATAAACAATAAGTGAGTCGCGGAGCGACTGAAGAAGATTAACCCATTGGTCGAAACGAGCGCAGCGAGTTGAGAGCTGTGGGAATAAACAATAAGTAAGAAGCGATTGTAGTGGGATGAACTTTTCTTTAAGTTCACATAATAAGGATTTAGAAAAAATTCCTCCTCGTTTGAGAGGATTTAAGGAAAAATCCTGCCCGTTTTATGGGCAAATAGCAGGGTTTGTGCGGGTTGCACGGACTGCCGCTATGTTTCTGCTGTTGCTGACGGTTTCTTTGCTGACAGCTTGTCGGGACTCCGTGGAGGACCCCGATGAACCGCATAATCCCGGTTTTACAACTTACACCGGTAAGCTTTATTGCGCCATCATCCTCGACGAACCGTCAGGGGCCCCCTCTCGCGCAGATTATGGAGGCAATAATAACGATGACTATGAGGCCGATTTCGAAGATGGTGTCCAAAACTATGAAAGCCGTATCGATAACGTAACGCTCCTTTTCTTCGAAAACAATACTAATAACAATAATAGCAATAACTGGACCCTTTGGAAAGCTATAGAGGCTAATAATCTCTCTTCCTCGGATGGTAATACCGACAGTGAAGACCCGGGCAAGAATGAGGATATTGCCTGGAAGAAAACCATAGTAGTAGAACTTAATGAAGAGGAGACGACCCTCGATGTACCGGAAAATTTGCGATTAGTGGCTGTAGTCAATTCCTATGACCATTATGACGGGACAACCGCCCATAACATCAATTGGAGCAACATCAGCACTCTTGCTGATTTTGAGTCCTTGACATGCGGAACTTATCAGAACGCTTCCGAAAAGGGATTCCTGATGACAACGGCCGGACATTATATTTCGGATAATAATTCATACGTATATTACAATACATACAATAAGTCGGAATTACAGATCTTCTTCAACAGCCGTTCGCAGGCAGAAAATCATCCGATCACGATATATGTGGAGCGTCTTGCTGCAAAGGTGAATCTCGAAATCAACAAGACAAGCATTCTTCCTGTAGAGGTGGTTTATGGTACTGACATATATAAGTTGAATTTCACCCCGGAATCATGGGCTTTGTCAGCCACCGAGAGCCAAGAATACATCGCAAAGCGTACACCGGCTCAAGGAGATATAACAACAGCCAACGGGTATCACTCCGATTTCTTCAATTGGTTGAACTATAATTATCACAGATGCTTCTGGGCTGAATCAGTAAATTTCAATGTACAGGGTTCCTATCCGGCGAACGCAGGATCTACAGGAACCACGACCCTCAAATATCCAAAATTCAAGGAGATAACGGAAACTCTTTCGGAAAGTTCGGAGGGGAAATTCACCGGATCGCTATATACCCTCGAGCATACTTTCAACGCTACGGAATTGAAACGCTCCGGAGTCAATCCCTACGCCGTGCCTACAAGTATTGTGGCTTACGGGTATTACACGGCAGTGAAATCCGGCACAGACCTCAAGCCGGCGCCGGGAACGGGGAGCAGCAACCCCACGACCATGAATTTCAATAACAACGGTGGCGGTTTCTATCTCCGCGAAATCGATATGGAGAGAGATGATCAAGAGAAAGTTTTGAAATATCGTCTCTATGTCAAAAACTCCACATCCGACGAGCTCTATAATGCTCTCCTACAGGAGCAGTATGAGATATGGGTAGCTAAAAAAGATAAAGACGGTAACCTTGTTTGGGAAAATGGTCAACTTGTGGGCGACCATCCTGTCAAAGCCGAAGACGGGCTCGATATCTTTGAAGTGAAGAACACTTTCAAGAGATATGACACTGTTTCCAAGAGCTGGATCCAGAACGCGAGCAACGAATATACCCTTCAGCTGAAGAGCAACTGGCAGGCCCTTGCAACGCAAAAGGGTGTGACTCTCCTCCTCGCGAAATATGACACGAGTACCAAGAAGGCCACCTATGATGAACTCTCAACCACCAATGTGGCAACGGCCAACAATCAGCTTCAGCAGCATCTCGGTTCCTGCCAATATTATGACAAGGGTTATGCCTTCTTCTATGCTCCGATTCCCCATTATTCGGGTAAGGAAGACCCATTTAAGAATAATAACGAATATACCTACAAAGGTAATTTCAAATATACCTCGGGAGCAATCGACCACAAGACCGGCGATTTTGGAGTGGTCAGAAACCATATCTATGATTTCAAGATTTCCGGCATTTCGGGACTCGGATTCGGCAAAACCAAAGATGATGATATCCCGCTACCTGAAGTACGACCTGACAATCAACAATACTATTTCGACATTCAATTAGAAATATTACCCTGGCATGTCTTTAGATATACATTCGATATATAAACTTTTCAAGAGCCTTATCCTCACCTTGCTGTTGACGTGCGGACTCTTT
Organism: Muribaculaceae bacterium; assembly: GCA_022510385.1. GTDB lineage: Bacteria > Bacteroidota > Bacteroidia > Bacteroidales > Muribaculaceae > Lepagella. Next base: position 10,189 of record JAFLTQ010000024.1, read on the forward strand.
TCGTGTGTCGACGACTCTTTGGTGAAAGATTCGCCGACAATCAAAGAGGGCGACACCCCTTATATCATGAAAATAAGGCTCACAACCGGTAACGGTTCCTTTACAAGAGCCACCGAATCTGAGGGGTCGAATTCGGAATTTGAGGATGGTGCCGATTATGAATATGCAATCGGTGAAGAGGGAAATTTCTGTATCATCTTCGACGCTGCCGGGCAATATATATCCTGTGCCGACCTCTATTCTGTGAATGAATCTAAAAAAAATAAGGTTTATCAAAATTCTTCAGCTGTCTACACCACCCGTTTCTATGGTTATGCCGACAGGCCTCCGGGTCAGATATTAGTAGTGGTGAATGCTACCCACACACTCAAGGAGAAAATCAAGAATTTCCCCGGATGGAATGTCGACGAGGCCATGAAACTCATAGATGAAAAGGCTGGACGCTACGTTGATAGTGGTGATAGTGATGATCCCGACGGCCGGCTCGGTTTCGGAGAGAAGAATGTAGAGGCTTCAGATAGTTTGGGAAGGGTAATCAAGTATTTCACGATGACTAATGCCACCTACCTGGATACTTCCAACAAGATACATTGCGCGGAAACCATTACAAGATCCAATTATGCCATAGGGAGCGACGACCCGGAGGCTGACATGGAGGCTGCAGCTAAACTGGAGCCGGTTACTATCTTCCTCGAAAGGATGGTGGCGAAGATGCTGTTTACGAATATCAGTTTCGCAACCGACAACTATATTCCGCCGTCGGCTCAACCGCTCGACGTCTGCATCTATGAAAGCGACGGTATCACATATCATTATGAAGAGTATAAATGGGGTATCCAGCTCTTAGGATGGGGAATGAACGGCCTTGAAACCCAAAATTATCTCTTCAAGAATATAGATACCGAGGGGGACTGGCTGAACCATTCATTTAATGCGCCTTCCCAAAACAGATGCTATTGGAGTCACGACCCTCATTACGCAAAAGGTGACCTCGGAGCTGTCTATCCCTGGCAACACGATGATGCCAGAGACCAATATGACGAGGAGAACAACCAATACTATAGTCATTTCCAATTCTTTGAGGATACAAGCGAGAAATTTGCGCTGACCTATTATCCATTCAAGAAATTCTGCAACGCATACGATGAAAAATACAAAGAATCCGGCTATTTCCCGGATAATTATTACTATCAGCTGACTACAGAACCGGTCTATACCCCGGAAAATACTTTCCAACCGGGTATGACTGTCGACAGGAGTCGCGGAACAAGGGCTTACGAATTGGCAGGCACCCACGTGATAGTGGCCGCACGTCTGCTCTTCCCCGATGATACCGGAAACTTCAAGCCTTTCACGGGTGGAAACATCTACCGTAACCGTGTCGGAGTTTCCTATAAAGATGAATACTCTATGTTAGTGGATTTCATCCATGCGGTAAACTATAAACTTGAATCAAATCCCCAGATGTATTACAAATATTACGACTGGGATGCTTCCAAGACTTCAGCCAGCAAGAAGGACTCTTTAAATAATTATCGCGGCGTAACCATGAGGGCTGCTATGGAGGGGAAATACTCGTTATATGCCTATTTCCCTAATATCCTCAAATCAGATGGTGGAACCCTCCTGGAACTGACTCCGAAGGTGATCGAATGGCTCCTATCTGATGAAAACCAGACCCAATACAAGCTGACGCGTGAAGCCGACGCTATCAATAGTGACGGGAAAGTAATCCCCTGGATCAGTGAAAAAGATGGGGATGAGTATGTGCCCCTTAAAATCATGGTGCTTAAGAAAACCCAGGATTGGGAGGATAATAGATATAAAGGGTTTGTGAAATATAATGCGGAATTCGATACCGAATATATGATTGGGAATCCTAATGTTACCAATAGCGATTTGGAAACTTATCTCAGAACCCGGATGCTGACTATACAGAAAAACATTGGAAACAATAAATGGAAAGAGTATGATACGGCTGAAAGAGATGACAATGATATCCAGTCGCTTTTTTACGAAATCTGGGGAGCTGCAGAATGTTTCCACTATGGGATGATGTATTATGCAGTGCCGATTTATGCCCAGGATCCCAATTCACCGCTAACCAATTATATAGCAGTTGATTATAGTGCCGTGTTCGATCCATCGGCGAATCAGGCATTTAAAGATGATATCACTTTGAAATATTATTACGGAGTGGTGCGCGACAACTGGTATCAGTTCACTCTTCACTCTATCACTGATATAGGGGTGCCGGTTTCCGACCCGTCGAAACCGATAATACCGAACTATAATGACAAGAAGGATCAGGTGAAGTTTGAGATGGAGATTATCGGGATGCACACTGAAGACCAGACGGTGGTGATAACTGATTAGTGAGTTGTGAGTTTTGAGTTGTGAGTTTGGTAGCTGCCCGGTCCTCCGGGCGGTGGAAAACGACCAAAAGCCGATGATATATTGACCGCTCAGGGGACTGAGCGGTTACGAGGGAGCGGAGGGATTGGAAATGGGAAGAACTTTTTCAAAGTTCTCTTAAATAAAGGATTTTGGAAAAATCCTACCCGTTTAATGGGAAGAACTTTTTTTAAGTTCTGACATGTAAGCTGATTGTAAATTAACATATAGATAATGAAATATCTACCATATATACTCCTTTTGTTTCTTCCGCTAATGGCAGGAAGTTGCACGGATGACCCTATCACGGAAGAGCCCGGGTCCAAACCGGAATTCAATATCGACAAATTCTCGGAGGGGTATTCTATAGCCTTCGATGTGACCTTTGACCAATTAGGGAGCGCCACAAGGGCAGATGATGATTATATGGACGTAGTGCTCCATGAATGGGAAAACTATCTCGATCCGGAGGAGTTCAGGGTGCTTTTCTTCGATATTCACGACAGATTTCTCTTCGAATCGAAAAGCCGCTGGCTTACCCAGGTAGACTCCAAAGATGGAGGTAACCGCTGGAGAGTAGGTATCCCGGTGTTCCAGTACTTGGGCGACCTCTATGATGACACTCCGGGACATGAAGGTGAGAAATTAGATGATGACGACAGATATAACTGGGACCGTATCGTTGAAATCATGCGTAAAGAGGGTTTCAAGATAGCAGTGCTTGCCAACAGGCCCTTGAAGATTATGCTTCCCGACCTTGACGACTATGCCGAAAGGTATAAAAGTCTGAAAGATATGGACTTTGCAAAGTTAGGGCCCTTCTGGACATCTAAAAACAGTATAGCCACAGATGATATAGACAACAGTGATGTAGCTACTGTTTTCGACCTGCATCATTGCCAGTTCGACCCTGTCTATTTCTCTAAATCTATCGGTAAGTCGTCATCGGATGAGTATGGTGCCAGATGGTATGACTTCATTATGGACTATAACAACCACACCGAGGAGGTGCCTCTTAAAAATGGAGAAAAGGTTACTATTAATAATGCACCCTGGATGGGAGCAGCCTCAAGCTGGATAAGTCTTAAGCGCACCCGCAATGTCGGCGAAGGTGATGATAAGAGGAATATACGTTATTACCGCCTCCCCGATGGTAGAATCTACAGTAATAGTGATCATTATGATGATCAAGAAAATCCTAATCTAAATAATTGGAACAAACAGTCGTATCAGGCGCCTACTGATGACCCACAGTATATCCCGATGTATGGAATACAGGAATATGCCCCCTTATCCACATGGGTGAAGGGAACAACCTTCAATCTGTCGGAGCAAACGGGTTCACAAACGGGTGATTACCATTATACCACTCTTTCCTTGTTGAGGTCGGTCGTAAAATTAGAGTTGCGCATTCCGAAAAAAGATAAGAATGGTAATACAGTGACCATTGATAATAAATGGGCTCAATTATGGTATAACAACTATATGGCCCGTTGCGAACCGATGGATGTATCAACGCCCACAAGAGATATCTGGAAGAAGGACCATGAAAATGACTGCGAATGGTTACGAATAAGGGACTATGGTATTTTTTTCAATCACTCTGATTTTAAAAATTGGCTTGCATGGTATTATAAAATCTGGCAAACGAAAGGGGGATGGAATTTCACTGAACATGGATTTACCCCAAATATTACTTCCACTTTAGACCCTCCACAGATTTTTAACCCCATGACTCAAAGACTTCAGACTACACTGATAAGTGACTGTTATCTCCCTACTGAAGATTTCCACAGATGGGTAATCTATTGCGGAGAAAGGAATCTCAGCGACCCGTCTGAACTCGGAGACATGAGAGCGAAACTCACAATCTCTTTTTTCCGTATTCCTGTAATTATCGAATCCGGGAGTGGATATAATAAAACGCAAACGAAATATGCTTATAATATACCTATTGTAAATTATTCCGCTCCCAACAACCCTATTAGGAACAAGTACCAAGAAAAAGGGACGCATCTTGTGGAGACAATTACTGATGACTCTGAATACCAATATATGGCCGGTAATCCAAATACAATGGCTGCATATTATGACGAAGTTAAAGCTAACGGAACTACCAAGGACTTCCTTCCCTATCCTCTGTTAAGAAACCATTTCTATAGGATAGAAATTTCTTATGGAGATAATGCCGATATAAACGTAAAAATCATTAATGCTGACCAAAGAAATGTTGGTGGGATTGTATTCAATTAATGAGGATTAAGTAATGAAAAAAATATACTTATATATATTGGTTCTAATTTCTCTCTTTGTTACAGGGTGTAACGATGAGATGCTTCTTGATAACACCGGCGGCAATAATGGAGAGGGAGATAATATGCTTTCTCTTGTAGTAGATGCGGGGGATCTTCGAACCCGAGCCATCGACATGACGCCGGGAGCCTCAGTTTTTCTCAACAAAGTTTGGGTGGGGATATATGTATATCAAGTTGAAGCCGGTAATAATACCGGGGCTGTGGCAAAAGAAAGAGTCGGAGGAACCAATCTGACTACAGAATTAGATCTGAAAAACCGATTGACAGCATCCGGATCTAAATTCTATAATGTTATTCCGATTGAGTTGTATCAAGACAGGCATACAATTACAACCGGCACCCCATTGATTGTAGTTGGAGTTGCTAATTATGAGGGGATAAAAACTACGGATGGGAAACCACTTTTTGAAGCTCTTAAAGATGCTAATACTTGGGAAAAATTTAAAGAGATTGCTATTGACACCCAAAACAGTGAATTTTCCGCTCAATCTCCTCTACTGATGGGTTATCTTTCAAATGAAGAAACAGATGATACAGCAAATGGATATATTCATACGAGGGTGGATCAATTCGAAAACAGGAATAGGATAAATCTGTATGGAACAGCCACAGAAGGGAATGATCCGTCCATATTAGTTAAGGCAACTTCCACCACATCTTTAAATACCACAGGGAAATTGCTCAAATTACGCAGGTTGCGTTCAAAAATAAATGTTGATATTAAAACAGGAAATAATCAACTTTCTGTAACGAATCTGGAATATAAAATAGTAAATATACCGAAATCGGCTTTCCTTGCTCAAAGACGTACAAATACATACGGTTCAGGGCAGTATGCAACAAAAGAATTCTCTCCAAACAGTGCCGATATGATAGATGATGGATATATCACTCTTGAAGAGGCGGAATGGCAGAAAACCACCAATAACTACTCTTTCTCTTTTGAGCATTTTGAAAATATCCATTGGGCAAGAACTTCCTTCCCAACTCTCGGCAATAATTCATCAGATGATGCGGCACAATATATTTTAGAAAACTATCACCGCCGTGAGCAACAGAATAGTGACGACAGTTTTTATTATTTAGCAAGTTCAGCCGGTGACTGGAATAACAATGCATCTTACATGATCCTTAAGATAAGTCTCAGGGATTTCTCTACGGGAAGAAATTCTGTGATTGAATACACAATCCATGAAGGATTCTGTAATGATGCTGACGGTAAAACTCTTGTAGATCAAAACGGAGATACTTATCCCAATAATTCTTCTAAGGACTATAGTATAGCTGCTCCACAGAGGCTAAGGGATTTTTCATGTTTCAGAAATACCGATTATCATTATAATGTGACAATCAATGGAGTGCAAGATATAGTTACAACTGTCACTACCACAGGGAACCCACATCCTACTGATCAGCATAACGGATCTGTTTGGGAGATGAAGTATCCTACTTACACTACTGAGAATAATTCCGGAGTTACTGTTAAAAACAATCGATTGGAAACAAAAACCGGAGGTTCTGCAACTCTCTCCCCTATCACATTCGATGATATACCGTTCGAGGATGTGGCGTTCAGATTGGTGGGTACTTTCTTCGATGATGTCAGGATGCAGGAGATACCGGTTGACCTTTGCTATAACTTCGCGCATGGCGATCTCGATGGTTTTTCCGGGTTGTGGCCCGACCCCGTGACAAGTGTCACTGAATATTTTGTCACCACCACCACCCAGGATGCTGACAACGGAGGCGCAGAGAGAGTTACAAGCGCTTACCAAGCTATGGAGGATTATTTCAAAGAATCGCATCCCGACGTTGAAGCAATGATGTCGCGAATCACCATCAATGACGACAAGAAAACTATTAGGGCGTTCATCAAGGATTTGTATGATGCAAGCTCCTCCGACGGAAACGTTCCTGTAAATAAAAGTGTCTCCAGAGTGAATATCCAAGGACGAGAGCTCTATGAAACCGAAGATGCTTCCGACGGAGCAAGAAACCATATGATAGGACTCTATCTTTTCGATATCAAGAAAGCGAGAAGATTTGTGGAGGGGACTGACAGGGTTCAGACTGATAACCACGACTGCTACTATTATGTCATCAATGCCATCGAGCAGTATCCTTCTTACCTTGAAACAGAAAATTATGAAAGGATATATGCATGGTATAGTAGTTCAAGTAGAAGGGTTCCCAGCAATAAAGGAACTACCCAGCAAGTTAATAACGGGAATTTACCTTCTCCTCCCAATGACCGTGTGATGATGTTTAATGATAATCCCGATATCGCTTTCAGGATATTAGGGTATTACCATGGAGAAAAATCAGCTGAAGGGGAGTATGACGACTATTATGACCTGTGTTATAATTTTGATGTGAAAGAGTTCACCGGATTTAATTTAAAGATGCCTCCCACCTCTTCAACAACAAGGAGTGTGACTAAATATAACCTTGAAGGAGAGGATATCCCGCAGGATCTTCTTGATGGTATCAAGATTCAAGTTGGGGGAAACGGACCGATTTATAACGTTAAGGAATTCATTAATTTAGCGTTGCAGGGCAAACTTACTACTCCTTACGACTACAGGTTTGTCTTCAGCGATTACAAAAAATATTTTTATAATGAAGACAACCGTGATAATAATATCCGTGGCATCTATATCTTCGACAAGAAAAATAAGTTTGTAAAACCGGTGCTCTATTCCAGCAACAGCAACACAGCTACCTATTTGATGTATGCAGCCGAACAGGATGCCATAAAACGCAACCCGACGCAACTGACGCGACCTACTAATATTAGTTATAGTAAGTACATAGATGGTAGGGAAATTAAATATAACGTAATAGAAGAATATGTGGGAACACTTACTATTCCTTTATTAGATAACTATACATATAATGAGGATTATTATTATGAAGTAAATATAAAAACTACCCAAGGAACGGCAAATAAGGATAAAACTTGTAAAGTGGAAGTTAATGGAACTCCATCATCAGGGGATATAATATTCAAAGTTCCTATGTGGATGGTACATAGAGAAACAGGAGCAATCTCTGTTCAAGCCATACCGTTAAAAGAAAAATATTCAGAATCTCCAAGAAGTTCAACGGTTTCAACACAACCGTTGACTAATCCGAGTTGGGATTTCAGGACAACAGATTGGTATAATATTTATACGAACTGGTCAAGGTATGATACTGAAGGTAAAGAAAGTAGTGAATTTAGATATTTTATAAATACAAGAAACACCTATGAAACTACTAATTTTGCACCTCTACTGTTATACGCAATAGGAACAACAACAAACATAAGAGGTCATATTACAACAGGTGATTATTATCTTTATATGAATAATGGTGTTTCAAACTGTCATTTAAGTGCTCCTATCTACAAGAGTTGTAAAGTTAAGTTTACAGCAGGATATTCGAGCTATAGTGGACGTGGAATGACAGTTAAAGCGGGAAGTTTTACTCAAGATAATTCATACACCGGTACGAAAAATGACTTTGAAGTTAAAATAGATATTGATGACAACACAAGTCAGGAAATGATGATTGGGCCAAGTTCCGGAGGTGGAAGTAATATCTACACATTGTCATTGACTGATTAAGGGGATATAAAGGGAACGGAGAAGGAGAAAATCCTTCTCCGTTTTTTCGGGGTCGCTGACGCTCGGGAACCCACAGCTCTCCACTCGCTGCGCTCGTGTCGACCAATGGGATAACCATATATAGTCGCTCCGCGACTCTCACTTACAACTCACAACTCACAACTTACCCCCTCCCCCCAATTGCAGGCCAAGCCCGCAATGGGGGGGGAGGGGGGAAATGTTAAAATCGGGGAATTTTCTGTTAAATTACTCGCATTATGTAGGCTTTTAACTTAAAAAGCTATAAATTTGTACGTTTTATGGGTAATTCGCCCCTGCTTTGTCAACATAACTAACCAAACAAACATAATATGAGAAAACTGTTTTTACTTCTGATGACGCTTCTGGCGTGTACATGGAGTGTGCAGGCACAGACGCGCACCTACCGTGGCACGGTTGTGGATGCATCAGATAATTCACCCCTTGTGGGGGCTACCATTATGCCCATAGGGGGAGGCCAGGGTGTGGCAGCTGATGTAGATGGAAATTTCGTGATTACTGTTCCGTCGAATGTCACCAAGGCCAACGTATCTTATGTGGGATACACCACACAAGAGGTGACCCTCCAAAATGATATGGTTGTCAGGCTGCAAAGCGGAGCTTCCAATCTTGATGAGATGATTGTGGTAGCGTATGGCACCGCCAAGAAGTCAGCCTACACCGGATCTGCATCGGTGGTAAAAGCAGATGAAATAGAGAATACACTCGTAACAGACGTAACTTCGGCCCTTAACGGTAAGGTGGCCGGCGTGCAGATGCTTAGCTCCGACGGAGCGCCGGGTACGACCAAGAGCGTCTACATTCGTGGTACCGGCTCTTTGACTACATCTTCGGCTCCTCTCTACGTGATTGACGGAGTGCCTTCAAACTCGGGAGCGATGCTCGACCTCAGCCCCAACGATGTGGAGAGCATGACGGTGCTTAAGGATGCTGCAGCAGCTGCACTTTACGGAGCCCGCGGTGCAAACGGTGTGATCCTTGTGACCACCAAGAAGGGACGTGAAGGAAAAGCCACCATCACCGTGAATGCCAACTGGGGTGCAAGCTCAAGGCAGACACAATATTATTCCACAATCTCGGGAGCTGCCGCCAACTATCAAAAGATGTATTGGGCCATCAGGAACTATGCCCACTACACGCAAACGCGTCAATACCCTAACGGAATGACCGACGCGCAGGCTCATGAATATGCCAACAGCTATCTGTCGAGCGGTCCGAAAACCAACGTATTCGGTTATCAGGTATTCGATGCCAATGGTCAGGAGCTTTTTGATGAAAGCGGACAATTCAACCCATACGCCACCCTTGGTTATACCTACGGGGATTATTACCTGATTCCCGACGACTGGCGCAAGGAACTTTTGCGCAACGGTTTCCGTCAGGAATACAACGTGCAGGCCTCGGGCGGCGGTGAAAAATATGACTACCTGCTCGCGTTCAACTACCTTGATAACAATGGTATCATCAAGAATTCAAGTTTCCAGCGTATGAATACCCGTTTTGTTGGTAACTATCAGCTGCTCAAATGGTTGAAGGTGGGTGCCAACATGATGTATTCATGGCAGAAACAGAATTATCCCGAAGGGCAGACAGAGGCCGGATATTCCGACAACGCTTTCTATTTCACCGACATGATGGCCCCGATCTATCCTTTCTATGCAAGGAGTGCCGACGGCAAGATAATGTATGACAAGGCAAGCGGAAATCCTGTCTTCGATTTCGGTATGAAGGGACTCGGAGCTCCGGATCTCAACAGAACTTTCTCTGTGGGTAACCCGATGGGTACATTTGTCTATGACATCAACCAGTATCTCTTCGACGTGTTCGACGGCAAATGGTCGGCTATCATCAATCCGGTGGAAGGACTCACAGTTTCCGGAAATGTCGGATTCTATGTCAGCAATTCGCGGACAAGCTACATGAACAACAACCAATATGGCCAGATGGCTCAATATGGCGGTATGGTGGGACAAGCTACAGAACACTACCGCACTTTGAACGTTCAGGCCCTTGCCAACTATAACAAGACCTGGGGAGTCAACACATTCGATTTCCTTTTAGGTTATGAAAGCTACTCACTCGAATATGACGGTTTCTCGGGACAGGGTTACGATATCTACAACAATGAGAACGCCACTCTCTCGAATGTCAGCAGTCAGAAAGATGTCTCCGGTTACAAGCAGGAGTATGCAACCCGCGGTATCTTTGCGAGAGTGAACTATGATTATGACAACAGAATCTTTGGAAGCGTATCCTATCGTAGGGATGCCTCCTCACGTTTTGCTCCCGGACATCGCTGGGGTAATTTCTGGTCGGTTTCAGCAGCCTGGGACATCTCTAAGGAGAGCTGGATGAATGATGCTTCCACATGGCTGAATATGTTGAAGCTCAAGGCATCTTTCGGACAACAGGGAAATGATAATATCGGAAACAATTATGCCTATCTCGACCAATATTCAATGACGGGTGTGGATGGCGTATGGAATGTTGCAACCCTTGCCTATAAGGGTAACCCCAATCTGACATGGGAAACCTCCAACTCATTCAATGTCGGTATCGATTTCGCTTTATTCCAAGGTAAGTTGAACGGAACATTGGAATATTTCAGCCGTCAGACATCCAATATGCTCTACAACAAGCCTGTGAACCCCTCATTGGGTTACACCTCTTTCCCGATGAACGTCGGTTCAATGAGAAACAGCGGTCTGGAACTTGAATTGACAGCTACCCCGATCAGGACAAGAAATGTGGAATGGGAGCTCAATTTCAACATGACATATCAGAACAATAAGATTATCAAACTTGCTCCGGAACTTAACGGAGAATGGATCAACGGTTCATACTACTGGCATGAAGGAGAATCCATGTATAACCTCTATTTAGTGAAATTTGCCGGAGTTGATGAAGAAAACGGTCTTCCCCTTTACTGGGCGAAAACCACCGACGGATATGACGTGCCGATCACCAACTGGTCGGTGGCATATTCCGGAGGAGAGGATGAAGAGACCGGTATCGAATATCTCTCCAACCGCCAGAAGACGGGCAATATCCTTCCCCCGGTGTATGGAGGATTCGGAACAACGGTTACTTTCTTCGGAGTTGATGTGTCAGTGCAATGCGGATATCAGATCGGAGGTAAGATCTGGGACTATGGATATCAAAGTTTGATGCACAACGGTACCACTCCGGGTATGGCAATGCATACTGATGTGTTGAAGGCATGGACCGAGGATAACCCGGTGACCGACGTGCCACGTCTTGACAGATACTGGAGCTATATGAACGCGGCCTCCGACCGATGGCTCATTTCGTCAAAATATTTCGCAATTAACAATATCTCAGTTGGATATAACTTCCCGGTGAAGTGGATCAAGAAGCTGGGACTTTCCGGCTTGCGTCTATACGGAGCTGCCGACAATGTGGCAATCTGGAGCGCACGTAAAGGACTCGACCCGCGCCAGAGCTTCGTGCAGAGCGCACAAAGCAGCTACTCTGCTATGCGTCTGATTTCAGGAGGTGTTAAACTTACTTTCTAAGATTTCATGATTATGAATAAAATATATATTATATCTTCGATTCTCTTAGCCGGATTCATGACCTCCTGCTATGACCTGGATACAGCTCCGATGAGCAATGTCATCACCGAGAATCAACGCGACGAAATATTCGAGAAAGACCCGGCATCATTGGATGCTCTTTCGTCGGGTGTCTATTATAACTACAAAGGGTTTGAACTATGCACAGGGAGCATGTATGATTTCGGATATCCCGGACTTATGCTTCAGCTTGACAGCCGCACGGCCGATTTCCTTTCCGCCAATGCCGATGATTACGGATGGTTTGCCTCCCCGGCAGAATATCTTGACAACACTTCATCCAACGGTTACAACATTATCCGCTGGAGGCTTCCCTACAACACGATCTATACCGCAAATCAGGTGTTGAGCAATATCGATCCGGAAACAACTGACGATCTGTTGAAAAATTATCGTGCGCAGGCTTACGGAAACAGAGCTTTCTCTTATTGGGTGCTCGCACAGCTGTTCCAGTTCACCTATGTGGGGAATGAAGATAAGATGTGTGTGCCTATCATTACCGAAAAGAATGAGGAGGAGGTGACAATGAACGGTGCTCCGCGCGCTGCTGTGAAAGATGTATATGAGCTGATACTGTCAGACCTGAATACGGGAATCGAATTGATGACCGGAAACTCTACAACAAGAAGCGACAAGCGTTATATCGACATCAATGTCTTGTATGGCTTGCGCGCACGTGTTTACCTCACGATGCAACAGTATGCCAATGCAGCTGCAGATGCTCAAAGAGTGATCGATTCAAAGGCCTTCACTCCGCTGTCGGCAAGAGAGGCATTGCTCCCAGGTTTCATCGATATCAATTCGCCCAACTGGATGTGGGGTATTTATATCGCCACTGAAGATGTCTATGGTCTTTACACCCTTTCCGGCATGATGGGCTCCTACACTTACGGATATGCTTATGCCGGCATGTGGAAATGTATCAACAGCAATCTTTTCTCACAAATCAACGACAACGATGCCCGCAAGCTCTGGTGGATAAGCCCCAACGGGACATCCAACGCGATGTATTATACGGCAGCCGACGGCGACGCAGTGGCTTATCTGCAGGAGAACGGTTTCCCGCCTTACGCTGTCACCAAATTCGCACCTTACGGCAACGTGTTGGGACAGAGCAACAACGAGGCTGACATTCCTCTGATGCGTATAGAAGAGATGTATCTTATCCTTGCAGAGGCCCAGGGTCTTGGCGGTGACCTCGCAGCCGGAAAGACCACTTTAGAGAATTTCGTCAACAATTATCGCTGGCTTGCCCGCTCAAATCCCTATAGGAGCACATCAACAAATGCCGATGAATTCATTGATGAGGTGTGGTTCCAAAGAAGAGTTGAGCTTTGGGGCGAAGGATTGAGCTATTTCGACATCCTGCGTCTGAAAAAGCCTGTAGACCGTACCAACTCCAACTGGAGTAACCAGGATTACGGTATGGAGCCTTACGTTTACTATATTGAACCCGATAACCCGGTTTTGATCATGCAGATCCCGCAGTCGGAAATCGATAACAATCCGCAGATTCCGGAATCCGACCAGAACACCCCGGGAGTCGCTTCCTGATTTCTAATTTTTAACTTATGTTTATTATGAAGAATTATATAAAAAATATATCCTTGGCAGTAGCTTGTTTAGCCGGAATGAGCGGTATGACATCTTGCGACGATACCAAGAATAATGACTTTGTAGATTATTACGACGGCAAGCCGGGAGTCTATTTTTCAACTACAGAAAATAGCTATCTGGAGCTCGTGGAGGGACAGAACACAATCTCCATGCCCGTCTACAGGGATGAGGCAGGGGATGCACTGACAGTGCCAATCACTGTCACTCCTCTATATCAGGAAGAAGAAACAGATATCTACACATTCCCGTCGTCCGTCACCTTCGCTGCCGGCTCGAAAGTGGCAGACCTTGTGATAGGTTATGATATCACTAAGGCGGAGATGGGTGTGGAACAGGAGTTTGAAGTTACCCTTGATTCAGAAGCAACACCTTTCTCAACCAATACAGTAGTGATAACACTCGTGAGCCCGGCACCGTGGGAATACCTCGGAGAGGGTGAATATTATGATTGGTTTTGGGGAGTCTCCGAATCCGGCAACGGTACAAGAGTAAAGTTCTGGCAACAGGGAATAAATAAAAATATCTACCGTATCAGTAATCCTTACGTTGCTCTCAATGATGAAGACTCTTATTTCCAATTCGTTGTGCTTCAACCGGGAGATGTTTTCCTCGGCGAGTCAATCACCCAACAGGATCTTGTGGGGTGGAGTGAAATCTATCTGGAGTATAGTGCAGCAGACGGAGATGATGTATATTTCTTCTTCCCCGGTTATTTCCAAAACTGGACTCATGAGAGCAGCTGGGTATATAATAGAGTCGTGGATTATCAGGATGATGGAAAGCCGGGATATATCCAGCTTGCCGGAGTATATTTCCTTCCTAATTTGGGAGCCGGAGCATCCTATGTAAACAATCCTACGATTGAAATCATTTTCCCTGATTTCGAAGTGCTTGATTATTCACTGGAAATGTCTTATCTCGGAATATTGAAAGATTCTTCTCAGAAGGAGTCGGCTCTCCTCAATGTCGAATTAGGAGCTGACATCACCGATGCAAGGGCAGCAGTTGCTCCGGGCACCAATGCAGATGCTTTGGTGGCTTCAATTCTGAGCGGGACAGCCAAGTATATTGAATTCTCCGAATCGGGAAATGTAACAGTGCCGTTTAATTATACGGAAACCGGTAATTATGTAGTGGCAGTTGTGGGATACATCGGAAACGAAGCGAAGAGTTATGACACAGCTTCCTTCCTCTATGTGTCGTCAGGAGCGAACTATGATCCTAACGAAGGATGGGAAACATTAGGTTACGTGCAATATACGGACGGCTTCATCTGCACAAGAACATTCCTTGAGCCGCCATATGCATATCCGTGTACATATTATGTGGAGCTCCAGGAAAGCATCGACACTCCGGACCTATACCGCCTCGTGAATCCTTACGGACCGGGTTCAATCTGGGATCCGACTTCAGAGTATGATCCTTACACCGCCACATATATCGAGATAGATGCCACCAATCCTCAAAAGGTTGTCTTGACACCAAGCGACCAGCAGTTTGTGATGAGTTATGAGGATGGCACAATCGATGTGCTTGAACAAGTGTGGTGTGTAGCCGGTTATTACGAGGAAAACAATCGTCCTGACCTAGCAACGAATGCTTATGGATCATTTACAAACGGCAAGTTTACCTTCCCGGCCACAGCCTTGATGGCATATTGGGATTCAACGGATCCGGATCCGGAATATACAGGTTATTTCACAGCCAATTTCGTATTGGATTGGGATAACTACGTAGCCTCCGGAGGTGAAGATCCACTGTTGTATAACGACTATGGAGAAATAGTGGCTCCGTTCATGGTAGACCTCAATACCCTGACAGCAATCAAGCCGGCAAGTGCAGCGAAGACATCCGTGAGAACGATGAGTCTCAAGAAAACTCCGACTACAACTACTCAGAATAAATTCCGTCCGCAGCGCAGGGCAGCCAACATCGAAAAGGCTGAACAATTCAAGGATGGCAAATTCGAGAATCTTACACCCCAGACGACTCTGAAGGTGAGAAGACGCTAATGAGACCAAGAAGAGAGAATCCTCAAACCTAAAGGATTCGGAATAATAGAAAAATGAGGGAGTGTCAGCAATGGCGCTCTCTCATGCTTTAACATCCTCCGGATTCTTGGATTACGTATGACAAACAAAACAGCAAGAAAGAGGAGATAAAGTTAAAAATAATATATAGAAGTTAAATATATTTAATAATGATATAGACATCAGTCTAAGAAAAGGGTAGAAGCGGCTTTATTTTGAGAGAATCAATAAAATTCACTATATTTGCAAAAGAATCCTTGGAGGAGGCGTCAGTCTCCTCCTCTTTTTTAGGAACACGAGATGATAGATGCTAAAGAGATAAGAGACTTCGTGGAGGGTCAAATCGAGGGGAGCGATCTTTTCCTTGTGGATGTAAGGGTGAATCCCGGAAATCTTATAGAGGTAGAGATCGACAGCGATTCACCGGTGTCGATAGAGGAGTGTGAACGCCTCACCCGGGCCATAGAAGAGGCCTTCGACCGCGACAAAGAGGATTACACCCTTGAAGTGGGGAGCGCCGGGATCACCACCCCCTTTAAAGTGAAAAGGCAATATCAAAAGAATATCGGCAGAGAGGTGGAGGTGATTGCCTCAAACGGCAAGAAATATAACGGCATCCTGAAGAGCGTTGACGACGATGGCTTCTCTATCGAGAGCAAGGAGAAATTGAAGAAACCGGAAGCCAAGCGCCCGGTTGTGGAGTTCGTGGAACATAGGTTCCCATTTGCAGAAGTAAAACAAACGAAACATATATTGAAATTCTAAATCTATGGCTAAGAAGGCAGAGACGGTCAATATGGTCGACCGGTTCGCGGAGTTTAAAGAGCTCAAGAACATAGACAAGACAACAATGATCAGCGTGCTTGAGGAATCCTTCCGTAAAGAGCTTGCAAAGATGTTCGGAACGGATGAAAATTTCGACGTGATCATGAATCCCGATAAAGGTGACTGTGAGATATATCAGAATCTGGAGGTAGTGCCGGATGAAGCGGTGGAGGATCCCAACCGTGAAATAGGGCTTACCGAAGCGCGAGAAATCGACCCTGAATGTGAGATAGGGGAGGATGTGTCGAAACAAATATATTTCGAGAAATTCGGAAGGCGTGCGATACTGAATCTTCGCCAGACGCTTCAGTCGAAGATCCTTGACCTCCAGAAAGAGGCCCTGAGCCATAAATTCCATGAGCTCGAAGGGGAGATTGTGACCGGCGAGGTGCATCAGGTGTGGAAACGTGAGGCATTGCTTCTTGACGATGAGCATAATGAGTTGATAATGCCGAAGGATGAACAGATCCCGAGCGACAATTTCCGTAAGGGGGATATGGTGAGGTGTGTTGTCAAGAGAGTTGATAACCCCACGACCAATCCTAAAGTGATAGTGTCGCGTACTGACGAGGCCTTCCTCAGAAGACTCTTTGAGCAGGAAGTGCCGGAGATTCATGACGGTCTGATCACTATCAGAGGGGTTGCAAGAATTCCCGGAGAGAGAGCAAAGATCGCAGTGGAGAGTTATGACGACCGTATAGATCCGGTGGGCGCCTGCGTTGGAATCAAAGGTAGCCGCATCCATGGGATTGTGAGGGAACTTAGAAATGAGAATATCGACGTGATTTCTTATACATCAAATCCACAGCTTTATATCCAGAGGGCATTGAGTCCGGCAAGCATCTCCTCAATAAGGCTTAATGAGGAAGAGAAGAAGGCAGAAGTCTTTTTGCATCCCGACGAGGTGTCGCTGGCGATTGGAAAGGGAGGTATGAACATCCGGCTTGCCACAAAACTAACGGGCTATACAATTGATGTGTATAGAGATATAGAAGAGGGTGAGGAGGATATCTATCTGGATGAATTTGCAGATGAAATCGACACCTGGGTAATCGAGCAGCTCAAGAATATAGGCCTCGGGACAGCCAAGTCTGTATTGAATGCAAGCAAGGAGAAACTTGACCAGGCAGACCTTGAGGACGACACTATTGAACATGTGCTTGAGGTTATCAGAGCCGAATTTGAGGATTAATCGAAAAACTGAGAATAAAACCACCTGTCAGCAGAATGCGAACAAAAATAAGTAAAATAGCCAATGATTTGAATGTGGGCGTAAATACTGTTGTGGAGTTTTTACGCAAACATAACATAGAGGTAGACAGCAATCCGAATGCGCGTATAGATGAAGATGCTGTGGAACTTCTGCGCAAAGAATTCAGCCACGATAAGGCAGTGAAGGCAAAGGTAGAGGGGAAATTGAATGAGCGTCGCTCCGACAGAACTGAAAAGACAGAGCGTCGCCAGCAACAAACTGTGGAAATTCCGCAGCAACAGCCTCAGCTGAAGGTGGTTGGAAAGATCAATCTCGAGGAGGCAAAACGTCCGAAACCTGTGGCAGAACCTGAGAAAAAAGATAAAGCTACGGCAACTGTCAAGAAGGAGGATAAGCCACAAGAACCGGTAAAGGCGCCACAGAAGCCGGTGGAAACTCCCAAGGTGGTGGGTGACGAGAAGAAACCGCAAACCGTTCAACCTAAAGCAGAGTCCGGGGTCAGGCCACAAGATGAACCAAAGGAGCAGAAGAGGGTTGAGAAGCCGGAAGAGAAAAAGGAAACTCCTGCGCAACAATCTGAGGAGACAAAACCTGCTCCGGCTCCCAAAAAAGATCAGGAAGTGGTTAAGCCGGTTGAAAAAGCAGATGTGGAGCAACCCTCTGCGAATAAAGAGAGAGAGCAGAAGCCTCAATCATCTAAAGAACCCAAAGGGAATCATCCGGCCGGAGAGGAAAAGTCGCGCCAACACGAGAATGGCGGGAATATGCGTAAGGCAGAACATGAGAGCTCTCGGGATGATGATGAGGATGTATTCAGATTAAACACACCGGAAGCTCCAAAAGAGCTGAAAGTGTTGGGTAAGATAGATCTGTCGAGCCTTAACCAGACAACTCGTCCGAAGAAGAAAGGTCATGGAGGCCGAAGCGAGGGCGAAGGAGGCAACGACAGGAAGAAACGTCGCCGCATCGGCAAGGAGAAGGTGGATATCGAGAAAGCTGCAGCTCAAGCCGGACTCCAAGGCGACGGAAAGAAAAAAGATGACCGAAGGGATCAGAATGACAGGAAGCGCGGCGACCGCAAAGAGGGACATAAAGGTAAGAAAAATGAACGTCAGCGTCAGGATGATTATTACCAGGAAGATGTTCAGAAGCAAGTGAAGGAAACTCTTGCACGCCTCACGACCAAAGCGCCGAAAAAGAGCTTGAAATGGCGTAAGGAGAAGAAGGAGGCGATCCATAACCGTGAAATGGAGAATCAACGGCGCGAGGAGGAAGAGAGCAAGATTATAAAGCTCACGGAATTCGTGACGGCCAACGACCTTGCCAACCTTATGGAGGTGCCTGTAAACAATGTTATCGCCACTTGTATGAACCTTGGTGTGATGGTATCCATCAATCAGCGCTTGGATGCGGAAACAATCAACATAGTGGCAGATGAATTCGGGTATTCCACAGAATATGTGAGTGCTGAAGTGAGTGAGGCTATTGCGCCTGAAGAGGATAAGGAGGAAGATTTACAGTCTCGTCCGCCTATCGTGACTGTGATGGGTCACGTAGACCATGGAAAGACTTCTTTGCTCGACTATATCCGTAAGGCGAATGTGATCGCCGGTGAGGCGGGAGGTATTACCCAGCATATTGGAGCCTATAATGTGAAATTGCCCGACGGCAGAAGGATTACATTCCTCGACACCCCGGGTCATGAGGCATTTACAGCCATGCGTGCCCGTGGAGCGAAAGTCACTGATATTGCTATTATCATAGTGGCGGCAGATGATGATGTGATGCCACAGACAATAGAGGCAATAAATCATGCTTCTGCGGCAGGAGTTCCTATGGTGTTTGCTATCAATAAGATAGACAAGCCGACAGCTAACCCAGACAAAATCAAGGAGCAGCTTTCAGCAATGAATTACCTGGTGGAAGACTGGGGAGGCAAATATCAGAGCCAAGACATCTCAGCCAAGAAGGGTATGGGAGTGGAAGAACTTATGGAGAAAGTGCTCTTAGAGGCCGAGATGCTGGAGCTGAAGGCCAATCCCGACAGGCTTGCCATCGGATCTGTGATAGAGTCGAGTCTTGACAAGGGTAGAGGGTATGTAGCGACTGTATTGGTGCAAAACGGTACACTGAAAGTTGGAGACGTTATCCTTGCCGGCACCCACTATGGCAAGATCAAGGCAATGTTTAACGAGCGTAACCAAAGAGTGAAAGAGGCGGGTCCGGCTACTCCCGTGATGATCTTAGGTATGAACGGGGCACCGACAGCGGGCGATACTTTCAACGTTCTGGAAACTGAACAGGAGGCTCGTGAAATAGCCACCAAGCGTGAGCAGCTCCAAAGGGAATTGGGTCTGCGCACCAAGAAACGTCTTGGTCTTGAGGAATTGGGACGCAGACGGGCTCTTAATGATTTCCATGAGTTGAACCTGGTGGTGAAAGGAGACGTGGATGGCTCTGTGGAAGCAATTTCGGATGCGCTTATCAAGTTGTCGACTCCGGAGATACAAGTCAATGTATTGCATAAAGGAGTTGGAGCCATATCCGAGAGCGACGTGACCTTGGCTGCAGCTTCAGACGCCATTATAATCGGATTCCAGGTGAGACCTTCGGCAGCAGCCCGCAGGGAGGCCGAGAAGGAGGGCGTGGAGATCAGGCTCTATTCCGTAATCTACAAAGCCATAGAGGAGGTGAAGGATGCCATGGAAGGCCTCTTGTCGCCTGAAATCAAGGAGGAAATCACCGGAACGGCAGAAGTGCTCCAGACATATCATATATCGAAGGTTGGAACTATTGCCGGTGCAATAGTACGCGACGGTAGAATAAAACGTTCGAATAAAGTCCGTGTGATCCGCGACGGTATCGTGATTTATACCGGAGAACTCGGTTCTCTCAAGCGTTTCAAGGACGACGTCAAGGAGGTTGTCTCAGGTTATGACTGCGGACTCTCCGTGCAAGGATATAACGATATCAAGGAGGGAGACCTCATAGAAGGATTTGAGGAGGTTGAGGTGAAACGCGGGCTCTGATGAGTGTCGTTTATCTCAATATCGGGAGTAATTTGGGCAACCGAGAGGCTCTGATAAATAGGGCAATACTCCTGATATCCGAAGAATTCGGTTACTACTGTTTAAGCGGGTTTGTTGAATCAGAACCATGGGGGTTTGAGTCGGCAAACCCCTTTCTTAATATAGGGATGGCTATTAAAACCGACAGGCATCCTGAGGAGGTGTTGAGGATTATTCAGGGGATTGAAAAATCAATTTCGGGGAAGAGCCATCGAGACGAGAGAGGACAGTATTGTGACAGGGAGATAGACATAGATATAATGCTTATAAAGGGGATGGAATATCATTCTGCAACGCTTGATATTCCACATAAGCACCTTTTCGAGAGGGAGTTTTTTCTGAAACCTCTGAGGGAATTGGAGGCGTAGAGTCGGGAGAGTTGGGGCTACTCTAATTCGGCGTCTATGGCTTTCAAGAATTTAGCAAGCTCTGTATTCTCCTCAATTGCCATCTTCAAAAATTCTTTAGGATTCAATTTCTTTTCTCCGTCGCCCTTCTCGGAGATCTCAACTCTTAGGATTATATGATCGTTTTTGAGTCTCCCTTTAAAAAAGTCTGTAAGTTGTGGCAAAGCGGACTCGAAAGCCTGTTTCTGAGCGGGATGTTCCACCTCAACTAAAAATTCTGTTTCAGAAATTTGTTTGGGAGAGGCGTTACGCATTGCAGCCACCAATATCCTTTGATCGGGATTGGCGTTTGCAAATTCTTCCCATACGGCAATGAGTTCCTCAAGAGTAAACGGTGAGTTTTTGGGACCTTCGTCGCCTGTCTTGAATCCTGAACGGTGGTTTTCTGAAAGCCGGAAACTGGTGAATTTTTTGGGCTGCATTTTATTGGCGCCCCCGGCAGGTAATACTTTTGTCTTTATCTCTGTCGCCGGTTCTTTTACTCCGGAAAATTCCTCTTTTACTTTACCAACTGAATCTGATCCGTAGCTTCGGCTTTTGGTTGCCGTTTCTTTGGATTCCTCTTGCTGTCTTAAATTTTGAGGAGTCTGAGCCTCGTGACTATTGGCCGGAGCGGCTTGAGGCTTGTGGAGGCCCTCCGGCGCCACGAAAGGGGACTGTGGCGGTTGTTGTTGAGGAGGTCTGTTGGCCATCCCCTGAGTCCGGCCTGATACTTCTGCCGGGGAAGGAGAGGCGGGCTGAGAGGCATGCAAAAGCCGGCTTAACCTGATGAGGGATAATTCGACAAGCAAGCGTTTGTTGCCGGAAAGGCGATAATTGAAATCGGCATCGTTAAGGATTTTCATGGCGGCATAATACCATTCTGCCGGCAGCGACGGGGCCTGGGCAGTATATTTTTGAGCCCATTCCTGCGATGTTTCAAGCAGCCCTACTGTGCGCGGGTCGGCACAAACCATAAGATTCCTGATATGTTCTGCGAGTCCGTTTATAAAAAACTGAGAATCGAATCCTTTATCTGTTATCTCCTTATACGTGAGGAGCGCGGAGGCAACATTTCCGGCTCTGAAGATATCTATTAATTTGAAATAATATCCCTGATCAAGCACATTTAAAGCCTCGATTGTACCTTGATAGGTGACTTTGCCGGAAGTTGAGGCCACAACCTGATCAAAAATCGACAATGCATCTCTCATGGCTCCATCAGCCTTTAGGGCTATGACCCCCAAAGCCTCTCTTTCTGCTTCGACACCCTCGTTTGATGCTACATAAGCGAGGTGGTCGATAATGTCGTTGACAGTGATTCGACGAAAATCATAGACCTGGCATCGGCTGAGAATGGTAGGGATCACCTTATGGCGTTCTGTGGTGGCGAGAATGAATACCACATTCTTCGGGGGCTCCTCAAGTGTCTTTAGGAAAGCATTAAACGCATTGTTGCTGAGCATGTGGACTTCGTCGATGATGAATACCCTGTAGCGACCATCTTGAGCCGGAATATTCACCTGGTCGGTGATATTACGGATGTCCTCGACTGAATTGTTGGAAGCGGCATCAAGTTCCACGAGGTTGAAGGAATTCCCGCGTTCTATAGCCTTACATGACTCACATTCGCCACATGCTTCACCGTCGGGAGTGGGATTAAGACAATTAATAGTTTTGGCAAAAATTCTCGCACAGGAAGTCTTGCCGACTCCCCGGGGGCCGCAGAAAAGATAGGCTTGTGCAAGTTTACCCCCCAGAATAGCATTTTTTAAGGTTGCCGTCAAGGCCCGCTGACCTACAACAGTCTGAAATGTTGCAGGCCGGTATTTACGCGCCGATACGATATATTGGTCGTTGGATGCCATCAGTCTTTTTTATACTTTTACAACTCTTTCTGCAAATATAACTCTTTGTGGGCGTAATATTTTCAAAATATATTATAAAAATATACTCATGTCGCAACAATATTGCAGTTTAAACGTTTTAACTTTTGAAATATCAGTTATTTTTTAATCATGGCAAAGTCACCGATATATACCCGTACAGGCGACGGGCCCCTTACTTCTATTATAGGAGGGGACCGTATCCCGAAATATTCGTTGCGTCTTGAGGCTTATGGAACAGTGGATGAACTTTCCTCTTTCATTGGGAATCTTGTTGCCGACGACGCTGTGATCGACGAACAGAGAGTAGACCTTTTAAAGGTTCAAAACATGCTTTTCAATATAGGAGGCTATCTGGCCACACCTCCGGCCATCAGGAAACCTGAAGTGGCCGGCCTTTCGCAAGAAAACGTCGAGGATATGGAGGGATGGATAGATATGATGGATGAGCAACTTCCTAAGCTGAATAATTTTATTATTCCGGGGGGATGCGAGGCATCTGCCAAAGCCAATATGGCGCGAACCGTGTGCCGAAGAGCCGAAAGAAGAGTGCTTCAACTGGCTGCGGAGGAGGAGATCAACCCTCTTGTTTTCGCCTATCTCAACCGCCTTTCCGACTATCTTTTCGTTATCGGCAGATACCTCAATAAATTTGCCAATTATAAGGAGATAGTGTGGCAGAAACCTGAAAATCTCTGATTAGTTATTTAACTCGGTAACCAACGATTAAAAAACTTTAGACGAACAACTAAAAAACCACAAACGATATGTACTGGACATTAGAATTAGCATCAAAACTCGAAGACGCACCTTGGCCAGCCACCAAGGAAGAACTTATAGATTATGCAATGCGCAGCGGTGCCCCGATGGAAGTGATCGAAAACCTTCAGGAGATGGAAGACGAAGGTGAAACCTACGAAAGTATCGAAGAAATCTGGCCCGACTACCCCTCCAAAGACGACTTCTTCTTCAACGAAGATGAGTATTGATAAGAAATTGCACTAAAATTAACAATTAAGTCCCTAATAATCATCAAATTATTAGGGATTTTCTTTTGTTTGTCCAATAGTCATTTGTAGCCTTAAATAGCCTTATTTGTTTGGCTAAATTTTTTCAGAGTATTTTTCTAAGATTTTCCTTAATTAGTTCTTTATACGTATCTTTCATGTCAACAGGTATAAACGATATATCTATAAAATCGAGCCACTTTTCTTCAACTTTCAAAAATTTCTTGAAAATATTATTGATAACCTTATCGTCCAATCCTGATGATTTCATTGCAACAATAAAGTCATCTTTTTTAATTTTTCTTTTTTTACCATTTAAGGTTAATGCCATTTCTTCCTCATCTTCCGGAATCACCAATGTCGTCGATACCATGTCATAGCCTGGAGTAAGTTGATAATAATTTGAATTCTTCGAATAAAGAGAGAAGTTCTTTAAATGCATGTCTGCATTTCCGGTAATCCAAGAAAACAAAACTTGTTCCCAATAATTCACCACATCTAATTTTGGAGCTGAAGAATATTTTAATATAGTTTTGGCTATCTGTTCGTAAGATCCTTTATATTTATACTCAGTAAGTCTTTCAGTTAATTGACACATATCTTCCATTGGAAGCTTCGTTCCATTTTCTGTACGGTCAATCCTTCGAGTAAGATATCCTAATTTCCCATCTGCAAATCTAATCAAAGAATGAGGCACTACATTAATTTTAGCTAATTCTGCAAGATGCATTGTTAGATCTTCAATTTCCGGCAGTGATTTATAGAGTTCCGTTTGAGGTTTTAGAATATATCTTCCCCACAATCCTACAATAGTAAATCTTTTGGAATCTTTTTTCTTCCCTTCAAAGATATCTAAAGACAATTTTGGTTGAACTCCGGTTACAGTAGTTTGAGCTCGGATTACTTCATTTGCAAGATCAGCTATTTTGTCATGGGTATATGGAAGTTCCGGTGGAGTAGTTGAACCGAAGATTTTTTTCGAACAGGATTTATGAAAATCTTGTTCTTCTCCTTCAATTTCTTTATAACAATATAAGCACTTTTTCATTATTGATTTTTTTCCATAAGAGGTTCGATACTAACGGCACCGATACAGTCTTTACAACATGCCAATAAAAGAGCCATTCTATCTCTTAAATCTATTTTCC
>JAFLTQ010000025.1:0-32164 GCA_022510385.1 Muribaculaceae bacterium
TTCCGGTCTACAGGGCACTGAAGAGATGCTTGGACGCTTCAATTCATTATTAAACAGATAAAAGAGCCGTTCTATCACGAGCAACCGAGCCCTAACGGCAAAAATCGAAGTCTTTTCATGGCATGTCGTCACCGACAAATATCAATTTGAATGGTAAGATTAAAGATGAAATTCAGAAAATTATATTTACTACCCGTAGCAGCACTAATGCTTACCTCCTGCAACAACCCCGTATTCGATGACGAGGGAGATTGCCGGGTGCATTATTATTTGCAGTTTGTCTATGACATGAATCTGAAATGGGCTGACGCTTTCCCGTCGGAGGTTAACTCCGTAAATCTCTATGCATTCAAAGATGGCAAATTCGTGAAAGACTATATGCTCAGAGGTGAGGAGTTGTCGCAGCCCGGTTATACCTTGGAGCTGGATCTTGATCCGGGCACGTATGAACTTGTGGCATGGTGCGGTCTCTATAATGACGGGAAAGAGATGGAATCTTTTACGGTGCCAACACCGGTGGAGGGAGTCACCACCCTTGATGATCTCACCTGCACACTCAACACCACATCTACGGAAGAATATCCGGTATTTTCGAATTCAAGGTTATATTTCATGTATCATGGCAATATGGAGGTGGAACTTCCGGATTCAATGGACGGCGCTTCCTATAACTACACCATGTCTCTGACAAAAGACACCAACCACATAAGAATAATTCTTCAGCAACTATCAGCCGAAGATATGGATCCCGATCAGTTCCAATTCATCATTGAGGATTCTGACGGGAAGCTTGCATGGGACAATTCTCTTCTTGGTGATGAAACTGTGGTCTATAGTCAATGGGATTGCCTTGGAGGGTTGGCAGATGTATCCACTGAAAACAGCAATGGCGAGAGTGAACTTGTCACCACACAATGCGTGATAGCCGATCTTAGCGTCTCAAGGATGATGGACGATCATAGCAAGGAATTTTTCCTCACAGTCATTGATCTCAAGGCAGATAAGAACCTGATCACGAGAGTGCCGGTGATTCAATATGCCCTTTTATCCAAAGAGTATTATGAATTGGCTTACAATCACCCCATGACCAATCAGGAGTTTCTTGACCGTGAGGACGAATATGTGTTAACTTTCTTTCTTGATCAAAACTTAAGATGGGTGAACTCCTACATCTACATCAATTCCTGGAGGATTGTGCTTAACAACTATGGATTAGGAAACAAGGGGTAAAAATACGGGAAGGCAATTCCGGCTCCCTTTAGTTGATAAATAAGAATTAAAGAAATTCATCTCCGGGAAATTACCTATAATTTCGGGAAGAGGCTCTTAGAGCTGTTATCGGCCGATTGAAATGAGATAGGCAGCCCTCGCCGTGCAGAAATTACCATAGGCTGCCACAAAGCGATCCCTTGCCTCTTTCATGGCTGTCTCAGCCTCCAAAAGGTCGGAAAGAGTAGATATCCCTGCCTCATAATACATCCTGTTGAGATATAGATTCTCATCGCTCTGAGTAATCCCCAGTTTCTCGATCTCCATTTTCCGGTGGGCCGCTGTCAGGTTGTTCCATTTATCCTGCATTTCGATCTGCAGTTGTTCTGAAAGGTCTTGCAATTCATTTTTGGCATTTTTTAATTCCAGATCACGGCGTTTTATGGCGTAGGCACCACTCCACCATCCTGTGAGAGGTATATCCACTCCTATCTGGATAGCCCCGAAATTATGATTCTGACGGAATAAATCATGATAATACCAACCGGCGCCCAGCGCCACTGAAGGAAGATTAGATCCCACTTCCATCCTTTTCTCCAAGGTCTTGGCTCTCACATTCTTTTCCAGCAGCTGAAAATCTATCGTGAATGGAAGCGCTGTCTCCGCAGGTGTGTAAAGTTCGGCAGGATAAGAGGGTACATCATCAGGCACATATGCCGCAATCTCTATATTTCCGCCGGTGCCTAATCCCACATATTGCCCGAGGAGCATCTTCACAAGCTGAATCCCATTGTCAAGGTCGACCCTTTCAGCCATATATCCGTTACGTTTAAGCTCCACTTTCAGCAAATCATTCCTTGTGACAAGGCCGGCATCCACTGCGACTCTCACTTGATTTTCCAAGGTGTCTAAAAAAGATATGGCTGAGTTCAAAACGTCTCTCGTTGACTCCAAAGTGTTTAATTTCCAGAAAAGGGTCTCGGTGGTCAGCCTCAACTCATTATCTGTCTGTTGTTGGCGTAGACGTGCTACCTCCTCACCGACTTCCGCCAATTTGTTGCCGTTAAGGATAAGACCCCCTGTAAAGATAGGTTGCAAAGCCTGGACTCCTGCCACTTTTCCCCGCTTGATTATCCCGAGTTCGATAATATCCAGGAGGTTATATTGTATAATATCATGGTTTGCCCAGAAGGCCATTCCCATCGCCGCAATCTCCGGAAAATATTTGGTGAAAGCCTCCCTCTTAAGATTCATGGCCGCCTCCACGCTGTTGCGTGCATTGATTCCCTTGCGGTTGTTGGAAAGAGCCATCTCTACACATTGGTCTAATGTCAGCAGAGAATCCCTTTCACTTGCTTTCAGTGAAAAGGGAAACAACATTCCCGAAGCTACGACCGTATATATAAATCCTTTAAGTTTCATCATCTTCTTTATGGCAAATTCTTCATACTACAAACAGAGGCTTCTTCCAGGTTACAAATAGTGAGTTTCAAGCGGCTCTTTCAACGGTTCCTGAGCCTGCTTGCCTCTATCCTTGACCATGCAATAAGCCACCGGAATCACTGTCAATATGAAAATCATAGTTATAGGTGTGCCCCAGAAAATCACAACTCCCATAGGTTTCCAAAGTGCATTACTGCTGATTATCATTGGAAGAACTCCCATAGTGGCAGCTGCGGATGTAAGGAAGATCGGGCGCATTCTCCTTTTTGAGGCATTAAAAACAGCCTGGGTAGCAGTCTGACCCTGATTCCTCAATTCTTCGGCATAATCGATAAGCACTATGGCATTTCTCACCAAGATACCCATCAACGACACAAGGCCCAGGACACACGTAATCGATAAAGGCGACGGCTGAATCCTTAGGCCGATTCCGGCTCCCGGAAGAGCCAACAGCAAACTCAGCAACAACACCATTGATGTGTCGACCTGTGTGTAATGAAGCAAGATAATAAGGAAAATTATTACCACCGAAATTATAAGACCCAGAAGTATTTCCGGCAAAGTCGTCAGATTCACATTATACTCTCCGCCGACAGATTGAGTCACCCCTTCGGGAAGGCGGATATTCTTAGAAATTGAATCAAGCAAAGCCTGAGTCCTGTCGACGGCGTTCAGATTTCTTTGTAAATCTGCAATTACTTCCACCGTCGGAAGACCGCTATAGTGGGTCAGTGCTCCATAATGGAGCTGAGGCTCTATTTCTGCAATCTGCCCCAACTCTACATTCCCGACTCCCGTAGCCGGTATCGGTTCTTCAAGCAATTCTTCCGGAGTCCCCCTGTCGGCGGTCTTGGTTTTCAAAACCACCGGAATACCATAATCCCCTTCCCACATTGTGGCCACCGGCACTCCGGGACTATATCTCATCGCCAATGTGCTCTCCAAAATCACGCTGTTTATTCCCAATCTTTGAGATCGCGCAGCATCCGGTTTGACAAGAACCGACAACAAGGGATTCCCAAGCGAGGTGTGCACATTCCTCAGTCCCGGCACTCTTTGTGCCAGCAACATAACAGAATCGGCCACTTCCTGAAGCTGTGCGTAATCTTCTCCGGAAAATCTCACAGCCACAGGATTCTCTGCATTGGAATAGTTCAATTGCTTAAACCTTATAAGAGCATCCGGGAAATACCCCTCATAAAGCGGAGTATATTCATTCAAGACATCTATTGTGGCCTGATTGCTTTTGGTGTTGACAATAAACTGTGCATAATCGGGGCCTCCAATCTGCGGGGCGTAAGTGGCTTGAAACCGGGGTGAGCTGCAACCATGAAATGAGGCTATCGAAACAACCCTTTCATCCTTGGCCAGAATCTTTTCCAAGGAATCCGCCACTTGAGAAGTGCGCTCCAAAGATGTGCCTGCAGGCATGAAAATTTCCACTGCAAATTGATTCCTTTCAGCTATCGGCATCAATTGCAAGGGGTTGGTGAGCAGCAACCATATTCCTAAGGCTATAAAAAGCACTCCGGCTATAATTGTTGATTTCCTATATTTGAAACAGATGGTGATCAGCCAATTATAACCTTTTTGCATCAAAGAGAAAATCGTAAATTTCTTCCTTCCGCTTCTTAAGGCTTCTTCCTGCAGCTTATAAATCGGCTTCTTTATCAATTTATATTGAAGGAAAGGCACTAACAGCTCGGCAATTATCAGGGAAACAAACAGGATGATTGTCAGACCCCACGGGAAATCAGTGATGAAATCCCGGAACATCCCTTTGACTGTCATCAAAAAAGGGAAGAAAGTGATTGAAATGGCAAGGGTAGCTGAAAAGATTGCCTTGAAAAATTCTGTGCCGGCTCTCAATGTGGCCGTAAACCGGTCGATGCCCTCGGATATCAATTCTACATAATCATCTATTATCACAACAGAATTATCCACAATCATACCCAATGAAAGGATAAGGCAGGCTAAAGTCACAGTGTTCAGCTCTATCCCGAAAGCATAAAAGAGCCCTATGGAGATAAATATTGAAATCGGGATGGTCATGGCTGCTATAATTGCCACTTTAAGAGGTAGCAATATCAGTATTACCGCCAATACGGCCACAACCGCTATTAAAAGCTCTACAAGAAAATAATTCACCGAACTGTTCACAACTACCGGCTGGTCGGTGATGTTAAAGAGAGTCACACTTTCAGGGATAGTTTCCTTAAATTTCTCAATTCTCTTCTCCACCTCCTTACCCATTTCGACGACATTATATCCCTCTTTAATCCCGATGCTAAGGAGGATGCTCTTTTCAAAGTTATTGGTGATATAACTCTCCGGCTCCGGATACTCCTTTTTAATTTCGGCTATATCCCCTAATCTAACGATGCTGCCGTCGGGAG
The DNA here is from genome assembly GCA_022510385.1 of Muribaculaceae bacterium. Lineage (GTDB taxonomy): Bacteria > Bacteroidota > Bacteroidia > Bacteroidales > Muribaculaceae > Lepagella. The sequence goes on from JAFLTQ010000025.1 coordinate 5,049, forward strand.
AGCTCAACACAATCATATCCGCCACATCTCTGACAGAATTTACAGCCCTCTCTATATAAATCGGTTTGGTGTAGTTCTTCCCTTTTAAATTCCCACCTGTAGTCTTGAATCCCTGGGCAAGGAGTGTGGCTCCAAGCAGCTCCTCTCTCAAGGCATAATGCTGCAACTTTTGCGGATCAAGATAGACAGCTATCTGTTCATTCTGTTTCCCGAAGACGGTCATCGAGCCCACGCTTTCCACCGGGCGGATGGCATCTTTCAGCGCATCCATATATTCCCCGAGTTCCCTATACGTTTTGTCGGAGCTTTGCATGGTGATAAGGAGCGAAGAAGTAGCTCCGAAATCACTTATTGTCTCAACTCCCAACACACCTGAGGGCAATTTCAGCTTCTCAGCCTCCATTCCCAGTTTAAACTCGTTCCAAAAGCCATCAGTGTTTTTGACATCGTCATCCAGTTCCACAAAGATGATTACTTCTCCGGAAGTGACCCTGGCATGAGTCTTCTTTTTATTCACCTCTTTATAAGAGAATATATAATCCTCAAGCGGTTTCAAGACCTCAGCCTCCATCTGTTCAGTGGAAGCTCCCGGATAAATAGCTCCGACTACTCCCTCCCTGACGGTGAACACCGGGAATTCCTGCTTGTTCATCACCTCCAAAGCATAAATCCCGAAGGCCATTAACAGAGCAACAATCAGGATTATGAGATGGCTATATTTCATGCCCATCGCCACTATAGGGTTGGGCTTTGGACTATCGACTTTCCCGGGAGTCTCTACACTCGAAACCTCCGGAACATTCTCCTCTCCACTCCCTTTATTTATCTGACTCTCATCTGCCATCTTCTTCTCTTTAACTTTTCCCGCAAGTCTTTACCCTCCTTATTCCTTACCCTTGTTGGGGGTTAATAACATACTTTTGTGCCTGTTCCTACTTTCTGCATCCCTGCCACAATCACTTTATCTCCTCTCTCGAGGCCTGACTTGACGATAATCCCTTCTGCCGCAAGATTATCTATGGTGACAAATTTGCGTGCTGCCACACTATCCTCCACAACCCATACAAACCATCTGTTGTCATTGTCGAGCAAGACTGCCCCGGACGGCAAGAGATAATCCCCGCTTACTTCATTTTCTCCTTTCAGTCGGCCCTCCTTGTCATCTATAAAAGAGAGGCTTCCCAACATACCGGGCAAAATCTTTCCTTCTCCTTTTGGCAAAGACACCTTCACGGTATAGGTGCGCGACAGAGGATCCGCAACCACCGATTTCTGCGTCACTTTCCCCTCGAACAACTCGCCACTCAACGCATCCAATCTGATTTGCGCCTTATCTCCTATGCTGATGCCTCCGATTTCTTTCTCTGATAGTGATATGTCAATCGTAAGGTCGCCGGTTGACACGATTTCAAAGACAGGTTGTGCCGGCAATACTGTCTGCCCCTCATCTGCAAACTTACGAGTTATCGTTCCGGCTACAGGGGAATGGAGCGTCGCATCGTCAAGAGTGCGTTTTGCCATCTCAGCGGCATTCTCAGCCTGCTTTAGTTTCTGTTGAATCTCCACCCATTTCACATCGGGCAACGCATTGGCGTCATGCAACTTTTTCAGGCGTTCATAGCCGTCGCGTGCCTCCGCAAGTTCTGCCAAGGCTATGTTATATGCATTCTCATAATCTCCGCTCCTGACCTTCCCTAAGAGACTGCCTTTCACAACTTTCTGACCCTCTTTTGCAGGAAGTGAGGAGATTGTGCCTCCCACTGCGAAACTGACCGTAGTCGTTTCCGATGACGAAACTGTCCCGGAGAATACCTTTGAAGACGCCCCTGCGCCCGGGGTCATTTCCATCACCGTCACTTTTACCGGGGGTGAAACCGTAGCATGTTCCTTTTTCTTACAACCGCCGGCTCCAATCATCATAAACCCGACCACCGGCAGGATTATTCCCTTTTGCAGTAGACTCTTCATCTCTTCTTATTTTCTGCAAATTTATAATTTTTTTTCATCGTTTGAGGCCATAACCCCACTAAAAAAAGTCCCCTTAGCAATAAATATGAGAGGAACGCACTCCAGATGACACCGTTCCCATCTATTCCCGACATTCCTGTCTCACATAAATTGATTATCAGAAAGAAAGCGATTCCCCCTATCAAGGTGCTCAGCATCATTTTAAAAGTGGCGGTCATGCCGATATAAAAACCGTCGTAGATAAACGACCAGCAAGAGACTAAGGGTATCAATCCTACCCATAACGTCATCTCCACCACTCCGGCCACCACACTCTCAGAATCTGTCAGAAGTGACGAGATGCTCTCCACACCCCCAAAATATATCAAGGTGAAGAGAAGGCTGACACCAACCGTCCACCATAGCAGATGCTTCACACATTCTCTTATCATCTTAAAATTCCTCTCCCCACAATATAAACCGACCATCGCCTCTCCGCTATAGGCAAACCCATCCATAAAGAAGGAAAAGAATTGGAAAAACTGCATTATTATGATATTGACAGCCAATGTCAGGTTTCCTAATCTTGCACCCGCTGCCGTCACTCCCATTGTGACGCAGATAATGAAGAAAGAACGCAAGAAGAGGTTTCCGTTAACAGAAAAATATCTTTTCCAGTTACCTAACAGCAGAGAGGAGAGGCTGCATCTCAATCCTCTGCCTTTTCTGAAAATAATGACACACCCTATAGCTATCAACAATCCCAGCCAGTTGGCTATCAATGTGCCGTAGGCCACTCCGCTGAACCCATACTCTAAGGGGAAAGCCAACGTATAGCTGAGTCCTATATTCATCACATTGGCGGCTATTGCTATGACCATCGGATAAAACGTGTTTTGCATCCCGACAAACCAGCCGCTGATGGCTATTATGGCCAATAATGCCGGGGAGCTCCAGATCCTTATGGCATAATACTCTCGGACATAGCCGTTAATCTCTTCTCCCGCACCGGTCACCATCCATAAGAAACTGAATATCGGCGCCTGAAAGATAATAAGTAAGATTCCGGCTCCGGAGGCTATAAGTAATGACCGATAAAACACTTTTGAAACCTCCCCGTCATCCCGGGCTCCAAGAGCGTTGGCTGTCAAGCCGGTTGTGCCTCCTCTTAAGAAACCGAAAATCCAGAATACAACGTTAAACATCACGGATGCAACAGCTATGGCAGACAGAAAGAGATCATTTCCCAGATGTCCCGAGATGGCAGCGTCGCAAATTCCTAATAAGGGCACAGTGATGTTGCTAAATATCGTAGGGATACTCAGCCTTATAATTTCACGATCTATCATCGATCGGGGGAACGCTCTGAACCTCAAATATTTAAAGACACCTTAAGAGGGTGTGTCAAAATATCATTTGGCACACTCTCGTTATCATCTTCTCAGCAATAATTACAAAATTCACATAGCGGGACCACCGGGACCACCGCCAGGTCCACCGGGACCACCTGGTCCTCCAGGCCCACCAGGTCCACCGGGACCGCCACCGGGTCCTCCGGGACCTCCGGGACCACCGGGACCAATACCGGGACCAAAGCTGGGTCCTCCGGGCCTTCCGGGATTACCCGGGCCGATAGGTCTCATCCCTCCGGGGCGAAAACCGGGTCCATAGGGTGCGCCGGGTCTGAAGATATTCGGACCGGGAGGAGGCACAGGTATCGGAGCCGGGAAAATCCCTCCTCCAACCACTACATCAGGCCCTCCCGTCACTATCGGGCCACATCCCGTCAGGAGACCGGCAAGCAGAAGCCCTCCACCGGCTGCCAAACAAATAAATCTTTTCTTCATATCTCTCACTATTTTATTTCCGTTTCGTAACCTTGACTTATTAATTAGACAATTATGTGCCCATAAAAGTTCAATCACTATAATTGCACTTACTAATTATTTTGTGCAATTATGCACCAACTAATTTTTTTTATTCCTAACTTCGCTTAAAATATCGCATTTTGAAAAAATTGGCGGAATATGGAAAAACCTAAATTAGTCATATCTTCGGGAGCCGGAATCAGCGCCGAAAGCGGGATCTCAACATTCCGTGACGCAGGTGGACTGTGGGAAAACTTTCCCGTTATGGAGGTCTGCTCTGCCGACGGTTTCGCACGCAACCCCCGACTGGTCCATGAATTCTATAATGCCCGACGCAAAGATCTGATTTCCAAGCAACCCAACGAGGCTCATAAGATTCTTGCAGAACTCGAAAAAGATTATGACGTTTATGTTATCACACAGAATGTCGACGATCTCCATGAACGCGCAGGCTCTTCAAAGATTGTACATCTGCACGGAGAACTGATGAAGATGCGGTCGGTCACCAACCCTGAGTATGTAGAACCTCTTGACATCCTACATTTGGAAACAACTCCTGAGACTCGTGGTAAAAACGGCGACTTTATGCGTCCCCACATCGTTTTCTTCCAGGAGGCGGTCCCTAACATGGCGATTGCTCAAGACCTTGTGCATGAGGCTGATATATTTGTGGTGATAGGCACCTCCCTCAATGTCTATCCGGCTGCCGGACTTCTACATGATGTTCGTCCCGGCATCCCCATCTACTATATAGACCCCAACCCGGCCAATATAACCATCACTTCTCCTCAAGTTCATATCATCAAGGCAAAAGCCACAGAGGGTATGAGAATCCTCAGAGATATCTTAAAGAAAACTGATAATGGCTAAAGTCAGAGGAGCTGTCACTGTTAATATCAACCGTTGCAAGGGGTGTAATCTTTGCGTAGTGGCTTGTCCCACTTCCACTCTTGCTTTACAGCCTAATGAAGTCAACGACCGGGGCTATCATTTTGCATTTATGGAGAATCCTGAAAATTGCACCGGTTGCACCTCTTGTGCATGGGTATGTCCCGATGCCTGCATCGAAGTCTTTAGAGTGAAATCAGAGTGAAGCTCATAAACTCCTGAAAACACAGTTATATAATTTACTATGGATGGTGAAGTCTCTTTGTTAAAAGGAAATGAAGCAGTTGCAATCGCAGCTGTCAGATATGGATGCGATGCCTATTTCGGGTATCCCATAACGCCGCAGAGCGAAGTAATAGAGACTTTATCAGCGCTGCAACCCTGGGAGACCACCGGCATGGTTGTCTTGCAAGCTGAGTCGGAAGTGGCTGCAATAAATATGGTCTACGGAGGCGCAGCCACCGGTAAGGCTGTCATGACCTCATCTTCCTCTCCGGGCATCAGTCTTAAGCAGGAGGGCATCTCTTATATCGCAGCCTGCATGCTCCCGGCTCTTATTTTAAACGTTATGAGGGGCGGTCCGGGACTTGGAACTATCCAACCTTCCCAGGCCGATTATTTCCAGGCCACCAAAGGGGGAGGACACGGAGATTATCATCTTATCGTTCTGGCACCATCGTCAGTTCAAGAAATGGTGGATTTCGTAACCCTCGGCTTTGATCTTTCTTTCAAATACCGCACACCGGCCATGATTCTCGCAGACGGTATAGTGGGTCAAATGATGGAAAAGGTAGTGTTGCCCCCTCAAAAACCGCGGCGCACGGATGAGGAAGTGAGAAAGGAATGTCCTTGGGCTGCAAACGGCAGAGAGGGTCTTAGAAAAAGAAACATCGTGACATCCCTTGAGATGGATCCTGCCAGAATGGAGGTCAACAACCATAAATTGCAGGAAATTTATCGGGAAATTGAAGCAAACGAACAACGGAGCGAAGAAATCGGAACTGAAGATGCCGATTATCTGATCGTGGCTTTCGGATCAGTTGCCAGGATTTGTGAGAAAGCACGCGAGATCGGCCTCCAACAGGGTAAAAAGATAGGAATAATCCGCCCCATCACCCTATGGCCCTTCCCGAAGAAGGCCGTAGAAAATGCCGCCAAAGGGAAAAAGGGAGTTTTGGTGGTGGAATTAAATGCCGGGCAGATGATTGAAGATGTCAGGCTTGCAGTCCACGACAATCTACCCGTGGAGCATTTCGGGCGCCTCGGCGGCATAATCCCCTCTCCGGGAGAGATTCTCGATGCTCTAAACGAAAAATTGAGTTAATTAAATGGAAATCAATAATATAATCAAAGATAGCAATAAGGTTTACTCCGCTCCTCGCCTCTTGGATGAAGTCGATATGCACTATTGTCCCGGGTGTAGCCATGGAGTGGTTCATAAATTGATTGCAGAGGTGCTCGACGAGATGGGATTGACAGAGAAAACTGTCGGGATTTCTCCTGTGGGATGCGCTGTCTTTGCCTACAACTATATCGACATCGACTGGATAGAGGCAGCCCACGGGCGCGCTCCCGCGATAGCCACGGCCGTGAAACGCCTATGGCCCGAAGACATTGTCTTCACATATCAAGGGGATGGAGATATGGCTGCCATTGGCACAGCCGAAACAATCCATGCAGCCAACCGTGGCGAAAATATCGTAATGATTTTTGTCAACAATGCAATCTATGGGATGACGGGGGGACAAATGGCTCCTACAACCCTGTTGGGGCAAAAGACGTCAACCACCCCTTTTGGCCGTAGGGTCGACCTTAACGGACATCCTCTGGAAATCACTGAACTGATGAAACTTCTTGACGGCACCTGCTATGTCACCCGTCAATCCGTGCATACCGCCGCAGCAGCAAGAAAAACCAAGGCAGCTCTTAAAAAAGCCTTTCAGAATTCCATCGACAAAAAGGGAACTTCAGTCGTTGAAATCGTCTCAACTTGCAATGCCGGTTGGAAAATGAGCCCGCAAAAAGCTAATGAATGGATGGTGGAAAACATGTTTCCGAAATATCCACCCGGAGATCTTAAAGATATTTGATGAATACTCCTTAAGAGAACCTACCACCTTAACTACCCCTAATTATGACTCAAGAGATTATTATAGCAGGCTTTGGAGGGCAAGGAGTCCTTTCCATGGGTAAGCTTCTCGCTTATTCCGGCCTGATGGATAATAAGGAGGTCACATGGTTTCCCTCCTATGGCCCCGAACAGCGAGGAGGCACCGCTAATGTAACCGTAGTCATCTCTGATAAGAAGATCTCTTCTCCGATTCTTGATGCCTACGACATAGTCGTGGCTCTCAACCAGCAGAGCCTCGATAAATTCACTCCCAAAGTGAAACCGGGTGGAATCCTTATTTACGATAAAAACGGAGTCAACAACAAGCCCACTCGCAGTGATATCAGGATTTTCCCCCTGGATGCCATCGAGGCAACCATGCAACTGGGGAATTCCAAGGCTTACAATATGGTCGTCTTGGGTGCTCTCCTTCAAGCCATGTCTTATAAAATTCCTATCGAAAATGTTTCCAAGGGCTTGGAGAAATCCCTTCCCGAACGCTATCATCATCTTATCCCGCTTAATTTAGAGGCTATAAAAAAAGGGGAGGAGCTTATCTTATAGATTATCTTTCACCGTAAGTAACTTCTCTTCTATTTGCAGAAATAGACTTTTGAGAGTAACTTTGCCTCTTTAAGCACATGGTCAATATTTATTATAAAGAGGATTTCAAATCGGAGAATGACCTTTCTTCCGATCAATTGGCAAATCTTGATTTGTCGGATATCCTGTGGATTGACCTCTCGGACTCTTCTGCCGAAGAACGCTCTATATTGGAAAATATGTTGAAAACCAAGTTTTTGACTCGTCAACAGGCAGAAGAAATTGAAACGACCTCCAAATATTCGGAAAGTAAAAACGAGGTTTTCATCAACACTAACTATTATATCGACAAGGGGAAGACCTATGAAACAGACCCTGTCTCCTTTATAATTCCGGATGGGGGCCCTCTCGTTTCATATCATCAACATAATCTAAAGGGTATTGACGAGGTGCCTCGCCGCATGAAGCTACGACCTTTGGAAAATTCTAATGCCTTGGGCGTTTTCCTCACAGTTTTTGAATCCTTCATCGATTATGATGCCGATATGGAGGAATTGCTCACCCGTGAGATAACGCGTCTGTCAAAGGTGATTACCTCCAGCACAAACATCGATAAGGCTATCCTGCACCGGATTAATGAATTGCAAGAGAAATCGACGGCCCTGCGCGAAGATGTCTACGACGTCGAGAGAATCCTTAACAACCTCAACCGTTCAAAAAAGATTGCTCAAGAGGAGGTAGGGAGAATCGCCCTAATGATCAGGGACACCGAATCCCTTATCAACCACGGCGATATAAGTTTTTCGCGTCTCGATTATTTGCAAGACACAGCCATGGGGCTTATAAATATCCAGCAAAACGAAATTGTGAAGATTCTTTCCGTCGCAGCTGTTATTTTCATGCCTCCCACCCTCATAGCTTCTATCTACGGTATGAACTTCAAGGTCATGCCGGAGCTCGACTGGGTATGGACCCTTCATAACGGATGGGTGATTCCTGCCGGATATATTTTCGCAATCTTCATGATGGTGGTAGTAACTTTCCTCACTTATTGGTTTTTCAAATTCAAGAAATGGTTATAAACAAGAAACACACAATTATATAATTATGAAAATTAAAGTTTTAGGATTATCAATGCTCCTGCTTGGAGTGGTTTCGACAAGTTGCGTATCTAACAAAAAATATGCGCAGCTCGAACAGAAATACAATGAGCTTGAGCTCATCTATGGCAGCACGCGCGACGATCTGCTCGGGTGTAATTCCGACGTAAGGAATCTCAAGACTCAGCTCGAAAATGCCAACAATGTAAACAACCAGTTGCGTTCCGACCTCACAGACGTCAAGAATGCACTGGCTAAAAGTATGGATCAGAACAGCCAGGGTAATGTCAATATATCCAAACTCGTCGATGAAATCAATGCTTCCAACAAATATATCAAGCAGCTCGTCGATGCCAAATCCAAATCAGACTCTTTGAATATCGCCCTCACTAATAAGCTGACCCGCTCGCTCAACACCGACGAGCTCCGCGACGTGGATGTAAAGGTGCTTAAAGGAGTCGTTTATATTTCACTCTCCGACCAGATGCTCTTCAAGAGCGGCAGCTATGAGGTTAGTGCACAAGCTAAACAGACCCTCGAAAAAATCGCTAAAATCCTGAAAGATTTCAAGGATTTCGATGTGCTCGTGGAGGGCAACACCGACAATGTGCCTATCTCAAAGACCAACATCCGCAACAACTGGGATCTTTCAGCCCTTCGCGCTTCATCTGTTGTGCAAGTGCTCCAGAATGATTTCGATATCAACCCGGCTCGTCTCTCAGCTGCAGGTCGCGGCGAATATAATCCTGTGACCGATAATGACACAGAGGTTGGCAAACAACGCAACCGTCGCACTGAGATTATCATCACTCCTAAACTCGATGAGTTTATGGATCTTATCGACCAAGCTCCCGCAGAAGAATGAAACATCTCTGTTCATTACTTCTGATGTCTTGTCTGACTCTATTGTCAGCTTGCGTCAATGACAACGAACCATCGGGTCCCTCACTCTCTGTGGGGGATCCGTTACCCTCTTTTTCCGTGGTCATGAATGACGGCGAAACGGTTTCCAACATTTCTCTTCTTGGCAAGACATCCGTCATAATTTTCTTTAACACCGCATGCCCCGATTGTCAAAAGGAGCTCCCTGTGGTGCAGCAACTATGGGAAATTTATGAAGATGACCCCAATATTAAGATCATTGCCATTGCCCGCGAAGAGAACGAAAAGAAGATTTCCGATTATTGGAATCAAAACAACCTCACTATCCCCTGGTCGCCCCAGGAATCTCGCGAAGTCTTCTCCCTGTTTGCCCCGTCAATAATCCCCCGGATATATATATCCGACTCTCAGACCATTATCCGTGATATCTTCACAGACAATCCTCTGCCGTCGCTCGAAACTCTCTTAACTTCTCTCGAATCAATCTGATTATGCCTCGTTTTGATATCTCCCGCCTACGCAAAGAGAACGGCATGAGCCAGAATGAACTGGCCCAACATCTCCAAATGACTCAAAGTTTCCTTTCTGCCATTGAAAACGGCAAGAGTCCCCTCCCCATAGAAAAGGAGGAGAAACTTTGCGAAATCTTCGGTATCCCAAATCTCAAGGATTATATCACTGATAAAAAATCTGAGAACTCTGCAGAGGCTCATGTCAGCAAAATGACCGACAGCGACCTCTTCAACCAGTTATTGAGCCGTTTCCATAAGCAGGCCCATAGCGCAGAAAGCGAGCATCATCACCACGACCATCATCAGAAAATTCAAGAGCTTGAAAGCAGACTCGACGTTATGTTCGCACGATTCGACGACCTGATGGCCCGTAATGACCGGCTCACAGCCGAAAATGAGCGTCTGCGAGAGCAAATCGATGCCTACCGGACAGAAATCGATGCCCTGAGAAAAGAGAACTATAACCTCTCGAAAAAATGAAATCGGGCTCTAAACTCATTTCCGGGCTTTTCATTCTTATCCTCCTTCTCCCCGCTTGCGGAAAAAAGCAGGATAATCCCCGGGCTGTTTCCGGAGAACTCACAGAGCAGGAATCTATTGAGGAGGGTGTGTCCCATTCGGGAAAGCCTGCGGCTGTGAAGGGTGTCAGGAGTATAAAGGTAAGGAATATCGGGCCCCTGCGTCAAGTCTTCAACGACAGCAATAATCTTCAGCTCGAAGCTGCCCGCAATCTCGGAATCGACCCCATCTCGGATTTGGCCTCTTCATATTTTATGAAACGACCCATAGTGAAAGTGGAGAGTAACAGCTATTATCATATTGATTCCCTGCGACATTCCCTCCCTTATTTAGTGCCGGAGGCAGCTGATCTGCTCTCCGATATCGGCAGGAATTTTATCGACTCTCTCCATGCTCGCGGTGGCGACAGCTACAAGATAAAGGTGACAAGCCTTTTGCGAACCCCGGAATCTGTCGGCAGGTTGCGACGCGTCAATATCAATGCCACCGATTCATCCACTCATCAATTCGGCACGACCTTCGATATTTCCTACACCAATTTCTACTGCCTCGATGAAAACCGGCAGATAAGTCAGGGCGACCTCAAAAACCTTTTGGGAGAGGTGCTCAAAGACCTCAAAGATCAAGACCGCTGCCTGGTCAAATATGAATATAAGACCGGTTGTTTCCACATCACGGTCAAATAGTTAGAGGCTGACCCAATCTCTCAGAGCAGATAATATGAGTAAATACTACGATAAGGCGCCCGACATCTCATCCCTCCGGAAAGGCAGACCACGGAAAAATCCGTGGCTCTTTGCCCTTAAGATAGGGGGTATAGTCGTGTGCTCGCTCTGTATGCTCTTTGCCATAGCCCTCTGGATTATCTCTTATTATCTTTCTCCGCAGAGAATCACGCGCCTCATAGAAGAGGAAAGCTCCTCTTACCTTAACGCTGAAATTAAAATCGGGAATCTCGATTATAAAATCTTCTCCTCCTACCCGTGGCTAAGTTTTGAGCTCGATTCCCTCTACGTCGTTTCCAAAACCCTCGACAATATCCCGGCTGATTTAAAGGATTCCCTCCCTCCCGATGCCTCCCTGCTCGCCTCCGTCGAGATGGTAAAGGGGAAAATCAATATCCACAGCCTCCTGCATAACGAGGTAAATATAAGGGATATAGATATTTCAAGGCCCTCCGTCAATATTGTTATCCTGAATGACTCTCTCAATAACTACAATATAGTAAGGGATTCGGCTCTCTCAACTCTCCCCTCTATAAAGAAGATTCCGAAAATCGACATCTCCCGATTGAACATCGAGGGCCCGGTCTTGCTTGACTTTTTCTCTCTCCCTGACAGGACCCAAGCCTCTGTCGACATTAATTCTTTCTTCCTGACACGTAATCCCTCTGCATCTGACCATTCCAAAAGGTATGATATCGGATTCGACGGAACTATAGCGGGGCGTTATCAGGAATTCAGCCTCCCTTCCGATATTCCGGTAGAATTCCAAACCGGTATCGAACCACATCTTCCGGATATCTCCCTCGATCTTTACTCCCTCAACGTCAAGCTCGCAGATGTCGCGTTAGATGCTACGGGGGAAATTCACCTCTCCCCGAAAGAGATTGATTGCAGGCAACTAAATCTTCTCTTCAATATCTCCGATCTTTTTGAGCTTGTCACACTCCTGCCCGACCAACTGCGTGACAAGGTGATACTTCCCGACGGTTTGTCGGGTTACTTGCCCCTGTCGCTTGATATAGCACTGACCGAGCCATACTCTGTCTCGTTAAAATCTTCCGGAATCCCATCCGACTTGCCGGCTCTCCACGCCAATATTAAAGTGGAGGATGCACGCCTGCATATGGCTCCCCCGGGATTAAAAAAGATTTCCGCCAAAGATATCATTCTGGATGTGGAGTGTAACTACGACCCGGTTCTCCTTGAGAATAACTCTCTCGAAATTAAAAAACTACATATCGAGGGAGAGGGGATAGCCCTTTCAGGTTCTGCCTCTGTTCTTGCAGTCGACTCCATGACTCAAAACTTGAAGGCAAATCTATTTTTTGAAAGCGACCTCCTGGAAACTCTCGGTTATTTTCTCCCCGGTCTGTCCAAGTCTATCGCCGGCCACATTAAGGGGAATCTGAATTTCAAGGGTGAAGCCCTCAACCTCAGGCCACAAGATTTGGCAAAAGTCGGAATGGAAAATGTGGAATTAAAAAATATCGGTCTGTCGGGTGCCCTCTCCTCCCGATCACTTGGGTTCTCACTTCTCCCTACTCTCTCTTCCTTATCAACCTTCAACACCACCTTCTCCCTTGAGCTCCCGTCATATCTCGATTCGGATTATAAGGATAGCCGGCTCTCCCTGAGCCTCAACGCCGATTCCATAAAGATTAAAAGCGGTCAAAACGATCTTGTGGCAAACAGGGTCGACCTCACCATTGCCGGATCGTTTGAGGGGACCGGCAACTCCCCGCAGTCGTACCCGACTGTCTCCCAATCCAATGGGGCTGAAGATGCTCTGATTGCTTCAAGGGCGGCGCATACTCCGCTGGTGCTCGTTTATGGCGGAGGTCCTCTCTCACTTCTGCCATCGATGGTGAAGATAGATGCGGAGATGAAAATAGGGGGCGGGAAATTCAAATCTCCCGATTATGTCTACCCGGTGACTTTCAACGGGATAGATATATCCACCAACCTCAACCGCCTCAATATATTTGCTTCTGACGTAAAAACGGCTAATTCCGGTTTCTCAATAGCAGCACAAATCGACGGACTCACACCCTTCTTCACAAGTTATAGCGCCACCCCGCTGAAGGCGGATGCGGAGATTAATTTCACAAATGTCGATATCAATGCCCTCAGCTATGGATATTATGGGGCTCTGCTGAAGAGAAGGCTCCCCTCAGACTCCGTTTTCTATCTGCCTCCGATGTTGCCTTTCACGGCGGCCGACTCTCTCTGCGTCGTAATCCCGCGAAACCTGGAGGCAAATATCAGGCTCCGAGCCAATTCGGCGGAGTATATGCAATATAAGTTTATGCCTCTCTCTACCGATATACTGCTCAACAACGGTGTGGCAACTCTCTCAAAACTCACTGTCGGAACTCCCTATTGCACGGCGGTGGTGGATTGGACTTATTCCACCCGTCAGCTCAACAATATTTTCATGGACCTCAAGGCCAACGTGGAGAATTTTAGTTTCGAGCCTTTCTATAAAGTTTTCCCCGAACTTACGGCAAAAGCCCCGGAAATGAAAAATTTCACCGGTAATATCAATGCCGATATCGGGTGTAAGTTCCTGATGTTTCCGAATATGTTTATGAATCCGGAATCCCTCAAGGCAAATTTTGTTGTCGACGGTTCACATCTTCAATTCGAAAGGGAAGGAAAAGTGGAAAAAATCACACATCTCATGCTTATCAAAGGGGATGAACCTATACAGCTCCATAATCTTCACATCACCGGTTCTTTACACGACAACCTTTTGCAAATCAATCCCTTTAAGATAGAGTTCGAAGATTATCAATTGGAATTTGCCGGAGTCAACAATCTTGCCGGCAAGATCTATTATCATCTGGCTCTTCAAAAATCACCCTTCCATCTTCCTTTTGGAGTCTCGGTTTTAGGTACCCTCAAACATCCGGAAATAAAATTGGGAGGCACTCATATCGACGACTATCGGGCAGAGATGGTGTCTTTGGATAATTCATCCACTCTCGATGCGAATATTATGGCTTATCTGCGCCATGGCTGGCTAATCTTTATTCAGGAGGCAGCCAAATGGCAAGCCGCAAATGACAAACAAACAACAGAAAAATGAGCAAACCCCTTGCTTCCTCAATCCCGCCGTCATTGCCACCCGGCATCAAGGCTGCTCTTATAGATATGGATGGAGTCCTCTTCGATTCGATGCCTTTCCATGCCGCTTCATGGCACCGGCTCTTCACCGAACTCGGAGTGACTACAAGCCGGCCCGAGGAGTATTATCTCTATGAAGGGATGAAGGGCTCCGACACTATAGGTATGATTCTCAAACGTGAACTCGACATCGACACCACAGAGGAGGAACGCAGGGAGATTTATGCCAAAAAAGCGGAACTTTTCAAAGACTGCGGGCAGGCCCCGGCAATGCCCGGAGCCGCTAAAATGCTCGCCGGACTAAAAAAATTGGGAATCGACACTTACCTTGTCACCGGCTCGGCCCAAGGTTCGCTCCTCGATAATTTAGACTCCCTTTATCCCGGTTTCTTCCCTAAGGAGAAGAGAATTACGGCGCTCGACGTTAAAAACGGAAAACCTCATCCGGAACCCTATCTCCGCGGAGTGGAGAAAGCAGGCGTTGACCCTTCGCAGGCAATTGTGATTGAAAATGCTCCCCTCGGTGTCAGAGCCGGTAAGGCAGCCGGACTCTTCACGATAGCTGTCACCACGGGGCCGATCCCTGCCGAGGCATTTGTAAAAGAGAAAGCTGACATTATTTTCCCCGACATGATTTCTTTTGCCGACTGGCTGCATAAAATCTGAACCTCGATTCCCCATCACTGTAAGGCTATTAATGCACATCAAAATATGACCCGGAAATATCTGACTGATTCGCCCGCTCTTGAGATAGATAGCTCTGTTGATAATCTTTCCCCTGACAGAGTGCTCGTCGTCACTGATAAAAATGTGGAGAAGATCGTTTTGCCACGCCTGAAAGACTCATCAATTGTAAGGGAGGCTCCTCGTTTCACCATGACTCCGGGAGAAACGGAGAAAAATCTCGCCACTGTCATCAAGGTGTGGGAAAAACTTGAAGAGATCGGTGCCACAAGGAAAAGTCTGGTGCTGAATATCGGCGGGGGAGTCGTCACGGATTTGGGAGGATTTGCCGCAGCCACTTTCAAACGAGGGATTAGAACCATTAATTTCCCTACCACTCTGCTCGGGGCTGTCGATGCTGCCACCGGTGGCAAGACGGGTATCGATTTCAATGGACTTAAGAATGAGATAGGAGCCTTTCATAATCCCTCGAAAGTCATCATTTCCCCCATCCCTTTTGAAACTCTTCCGCAAGAGGAACTTCTCTCCGGATATGCTGAGATGGTCAAGACGGCTCTCTTCAGTAGCCGCGAATTCTATATATCTCTTCTTGATATTGAGAGGATGCTCAATGATTCCTTGGCCTTGGGGGAGGCTGTGGAGCAATGTGTCAGGATAAAGGAGGAGGTAGTGGAGCAAGATCCCCGAGAGAAGGGATTGCGCAAGGTGCTGAATTTAGGACACACTGCCGGACATGCTTTCGAATCCTTCCGGCTCCTGGAGGGTAAACCGGTGACTCACGGTAAAGCTGTGGCCCATGGCCTGTTAGTGACCCTTATCCTGAGTCATCTGATCCTTGGTTTTGATTCCAAGGAAATCTATCATTATCGGGATTTTCTGAGAGAAAATTATGGGGGTCCGCTGATCGAATGTAGGGATATAGAAGAGATAATAGGGAAAATGAATAGTGATAAGAAGAACCGCCGGTATGGGCAGCCGCTATTCACGTTGCTGAAGGATATCGGGGTAGCGGAGCTCGACATCGAGCCCTCGCAGGAGGATTTACGTCGCTCGCTCGAAATCTACCGGGGTGAGTTGTGAGTTGTGAGTTGTAAGTTGTGAGTTGTGAGTTGTAAGTTTTGGTAACCGCCCGGTCCTCCGGGCGGTAGAAAACGACCAAAAGCCGATAAATTGTAGACCGCTCAGGGGACTGAGCGGATACGAGGAGCGGAGCGACTATAATGGGAAGAACTTTTTTCAAAGTTCTCATATGTAGATGAGTTGTAAGTTGTGAGAGTTGGGTGGTGGAACTGGAAATGGGAAGAACTTTTTCCAAAGTTCTCATATAAAGGATTTTGAAAAAATCCTACCCATTGGATAGCCCGCAGGACTGCATTAGGCTCATTCTCAACCGCAAAAGTGTTAAATGTTGTTAAAATTTTAATTGCTAATCCAATTTATATTAATTTTGGCTTGAAAAGAAAAATGGGCCTATCCACACCCCGGGGGACGAGTATGAATTCCGGGGGTATTTGATTGGAAAAGGAGATAATAAACTTACATAAAACTAACCTTAAATTAATTACAATGAAAAAACTTTTACTTTTTTTCGCAACGTTGCTATGCGTAAGCTCCGCATATGCAGAACAAGAAGCTTATGAATGGTATGTTACCGGCAATAAGAAGTTTGAAACTATTCCATCAAACTCATCTTTCTTCACTGTAAAAAAAGGGGATGGTGATATGTCTTATGCAGACAAATATGGATCATGTACATTTTTAACTTTAAGCGGGAAATCTGTAACATCAACCTATGGACTAAAGATGGAATCAGCATCAACAATTTCCTGGAGTACCTCACGCCCCTCAAAACTTATTATTGTTCAGGGAACAGGATCAAGTTTCAAAGATGATACCATAAAGTTAGATGATAATGTTATTTCAGCTACTGCTAACGAAAACCCTGGTGATGGTTATACTAATGCTAAGGTATATACTATAGAGAATATAAAAGCAGGTGATCACAAGCTTACTAGAGGTAGTAACGAATTTGGACTCTTTTATTTTGCTGTAATTTTAGATGAGTTAAAGGGTGTGCAACTTAGTGCTCCTACAATTAATGCAGATGCTTCCGGTAATGTAACTATCTCAAAACCGGAGAATGCTACGAAGGTTGTTTATACAACTGATGGAAAGACCCCGGATGAAAATTCTACAGAATACACAGCTTCTTTCAAAGTTGAGGATGGTACTGTTGTAAAAGCTTTGGCTATCGGTGATGGTTCATCTTATGCAAATTCAG
Source organism: Muribaculaceae bacterium (assembly GCA_022510385.1). Lineage (GTDB taxonomy): Bacteria > Bacteroidota > Bacteroidia > Bacteroidales > Muribaculaceae > Lepagella. The sequence continues at coordinate 22,234 of JAFLTQ010000025.1, forward strand.
AAGTAACTACAGAAACTGTATATATTGCCAACGGAACTGTTGCAACTCCTACAGTTGGGCAATTCAATGGTACTTTCGCCCTTACTTGCTCTACTCCCAAAGCTAAAATTGAATATTCACTTGACGGCACAAGCTATGTTGAATATACAATGCCTGTAACTCTTACGGAATCAACCTCCGTTAAGGTAAGAGCTACTCGTGATGGCTGGACAGCAGCAGAAACTACAGTTGAAGTTACCGCCCTTCCTTCTGTTAAGAAATCTAAGACTATTTACATCGGAGCCGGTTCATTCGCGAGTGACAAAACAAATGTGAAAGTTGATGAAAAGAACACATTGGTAGGTGTGGAAGGCGACGAATCAAAAGCTTATGGCTTTAATATCCAGATGGGTGGAGATGGCTCGAAAGAATTTGGTAGCGGAAATAAAATTGCAGTACCAGAATTAGGAGAAGGTCAAACTCGTACCGGTATAAAGGGTTCAAATGGAGTTGAAAATTCTTTGATTATTCCTGAAGGTTTAATGGTTAATCGTATTACTTTCTACAGTTATCCCGAAGATGGTTCAAGAGTTTCCGGGTGGTCATCAGTAAATGGTGTGGAGTATAATGATTATGCTAATGTTCCAATGGGTTCCACGGCTGCTACCTCATCTACATCTCCTGACATTCGTATTTTCAACTTTGATGGTGCCACAGGTAAAATTACATTCAAAAGCTCAGGTGAAAGAGTAATTTATGTTTTGGCTGTTGATATCATCGAAGAAAAAGATGTTCCCGCAGCTCCGACAGCTAAAGTGGATGGCGTGGAAGTTTCTGACGGTATAGATGTTAGTGATGGTAAGAAAAAAGTTACTTTCGAAGCTGCTGATGAAAACCATGTTGTTTATGCTGCTTTCGTAGGTGAAGTAAGTGCTGCAGCCGAAGAAGAAGGTATGACACATGAAAAAGCTCCTGAAGGGACAAAATTCACTAAGGTTGATAAAGACGGCTTCGAAGTAAGCGAAAAAGGTACTCTCTACTATTTTGCTCACGATCCTGCAAATGACGTTAAGGGTGAACTTCGCTCAATAGCTGTAACAGGTACAACCGCTATCGATGGTATCGATGTTGACGCTAATGCTCCTGTTGAGTACTTCAACCTCCAGGGTGTACGCGTAGCAAATCCTGAAAACGGTATCTTCATCCGTCGTCAGGGTGACAAGGTAAGCAAAGTTGTTGTGAGATAAATCTCTATAACAGTAAAAGAATAGCAATCGGGCGCTCCTCTCAGGGCGCCCGATTTTTCATCTCCCCCCCGTTTGAGTTGTAAGTTTTGAGTTGTAAGTTTTTAGTAGGGACGCGACCTGTCGCGTCCGCCGCACAAAAAAAGGATTTTGAAAAAATCCTGCCCGTTAGAGAGAGTCGCGGAGCGACTGAAGATTATTAACCCATTGGTCGAAACGAGCGCAGCGAGTTGAGAGCTGTGGGAAGGAAGAGACGGTCGCGATGGAAATGGGAAGAACTTTTTTCAAAGTTCTCATATAAAGGATTTTGGAAAAATCTGCCCGTTTAATGGATTTCCCTTTGAAAGGGACAAAATATGGCATTTCTTTCCCTTTTGAAGGGAAATTACTATATTTTTTTGTTTGTTTTTCGGGGCATAAGTTGGAAAAATAGCAACTTTTGTTAGTTTTTCGAGGTATAAGTTGGAAAAATTGCAACTTTTGTTTGTTTTTCGAGTTATAAGTGGGAAAAACTGCAACTTTTGTTTGATATTCCGGGTATAATTATATAGATTTGCAAAAAATGGAGATCTTATGAACCTAATTGAACGGCCGAATTATTTAAACCGTATCTTATCGCGACTGAATAAGGGGATGATACTCGTGCTGATCGGACAGCGACGAGTCGGAAAAAGTTTTATGCTTAGAATTTTGAAAAACCGGATAGAAGAGAGTCGCCCTTCAGCCTGTGTTGCTTATATAAATAAAGAACTGAATGACTTTGGAAAAATAAAAACTTCTGAGGATTTATATGCCTTTGTAGATGAAAAATTACCAAGAGATAAAGAAAACTATCTGTTGATTGATGAAGTGCAGGATATAGAAGGGTATGAAACAGCCCTTAGAAGTCTTTATGCCGAAGAACGGTGTCAGATAGTGATTACGGGATCGAATGCATATATGTTTTCTTCGGAATTGAGCACAAGGCTTGCAGGAAGATACCTTGAAATTCCGATCTACAGTTTAAGTTATGAAGAATTCCTCCACTTCCATGGATTGGAAGATTCAGAAGAAACTTTGCTGAAATATCTCAGAGTTGGAGGGCTACCGGGACTTGCCAAATGTGACATTTCTGACGAGGCCGAAGTCAGGGATTATCTACAAGGGGTGTATAATACAGTATTGATGCGAGACATTGTGTTGAGAGAAAAGATTCGTAACTTCTCCTTTTTGGATAATCTTTCACATTTTATTGCGGATAATATCGGGAAACTGATTTCTTCCAACGGGATTTCAAAATTTATGAAGAGTCAGGGAGAAAAGATATCCGATAGTCTGATTTCGGATTATCTGAGATTTATATGTGGAGCGATGTTGGCAAAAGAGGTGAACCGATATGATATTCATGGTAAGAAACTCTTTGAACAAATCCACAAATATTATTTTTCCGACCTTGGATTAAGAAATCTTTTGACCGGATTTAACATCAGGGGAAGCATCGAGAAAGTAATTGAGAATGTAGTCTACCATCATCTTCTTGTAAGAGGATGGGATGTTTCGGTAGGAATATTGAGAGCAGGAGAAGTTGATTTTGTGGCAACAAAAAATAATGAAAGAATATATATACAGGTGGCTTATCTGCTGAGCACAGAGGATACCATCAAGAGAGAATTCGGGAATTTGAAGGCAATAAAAGATCATTATCCGAAGATAGTAGTAACGATGGATCCGGTAGGAGGCTCGTTTCCTGAATATCCCGGTATCCTGCATTATCGGCTGCGTGATTTCCTAAAGATGGAATTGTAGGGATTTGGGTGATTTTGCGGATATCCGTAAAAATTTCTTATATTTGCATTATATCGCAAACCTTACAAAAACCGTATGAGCCGGACGATAAAATATCCCGTTGATACAGCCAATTTCCAAAAAATCAGGGACAAGGGATATGTGTATGTGGATAAAACCGAATATATCCATAAACTGACAGACAAGGGCACATATTATTTCCTGGCCCGTCCCCGACGCTTTGGCAAGAGCCTTTTCCTGGATACCATGGCTGAATATTTCAAAGGTAACAGGGAATTGTTAAAAGGTTTGGCGATAGACAGGCTTCAACCTGAAGAGTGGGAAAAATATCCGGTGCTGAGATTTAATTTGAGTGGAGTGGCCTATAATGAGAAAAACATACTCAATTCCACCTTGACATCGGCTCTTGTAGCTTACGAAAGAAATTATGGAATAGAGGTAAAGGCCGACTCTCTTTACACCCATTTTCTGCAATTAATTGAAGAGATTTATAAAACAGAAGGGAAAAAGGTGGTTATACTGATTGATGAGTATGACGCCCCCTTGACTTCGGCCATCGGCAAACCTGAACTTCAAGAGATTTATCGGGAAGAGCTTCACGGGTTTTATTCGGTTTTGAAAAAGGCAGAGGTATATATCCAATTCTGTTTCCTGACCGGAGTCACCCGCTATGGGAAGGTGTCGGTTTTCAGCGGCCTCAACAACCTAAACGACATCACATTTGATGACAGGTATGCAGGAATTTGTGGGATAACTTCTGAAGAATTGCATAAATATTACGATGAAGGTGTTGAAGCAATTTCCCTTGAAAATAATACAAGCAAGGAAGAGATATATGCGAATTTGAGATTCCACTATGACGGCTACCATTTTTCATCGTCGATGTTGGATATTTATAATCCATTCAGCATAAACCATTTTTTCGACAGGAAAGAATTCAGTGATTACTGGTGCCGGTCGGGAGTTCCCACCATTCTTTCCAAATCTCTCTTGGAAAATGATTATGATCTTGAAAAACTTATAGATGTCAAGGTAAAGGAGGAATCAATTTCAAACCTGTCCATACAGAATATGCAGCCGGTGCCCTTGTTTTATCAGACCGGCTATCTCACATTGAAGGGTTACGACCCCAGGAGAAAACTCTACACTCTCGGTTATCCCAACAGGGAGGTGGAGGATGGAATAATCAACAATATCCTTAATTATTACACAGGCGACAAGAAGAACGACGACGCATTGATCTACGACCTGCAGGATGCTTTGACTGACGGGGAACCCTTAAAATTTATAGAGATACTCTCCTCCTTCCTGTCCTCCATCCCCAATCAACTCCATAAATATGTAGGTAACTACGAGAACTATTACCACACGATTTTCTATTGCATCACAAAACTGTTGGGACTCGACGTTGAAGCTGAATATTCCACCTCTGAGGGCTTCATAGATATCCTTATAAAGACGGATAAATATATCTATATCATAGAATTGAAGCTTAACGGTGGGGCAGAGGATGCTATGCGCCAGATCGAAGAGAGGCATTATGCGGCCCCCTTTGCCACCGACTCCCGCACTCTGATAAAGATTGCCATCGGTTTTTCGAAAGAAACCCACACCATCTCCTCCTATCTGGTGGAGGGATGAGTTGTGAGTTCTGAGTTTTGAGTTGTAAGTTTTGGTAGCCGCCCGGTCCTCCGGGCGGTGGAAAATGACCAAAAGCCGATGATATGATTAAATATGGCTTTTTTTGATTTGTTGACCGCTCAGGAGACTGAGCGGATACGAAGTGCAGTCGCTCCGCGACTGGGATGGGGGAAGGGGTCGGCGTGGAACCCACAGCTCTCCACTCACTGCGCTCGTTTCGACCAGTGGGATAACTATATATATAGTCGCTCCGCGACTGGAGGCCGCTCAGGGGACTGAGCGGATACGAGGAGCGCAGCGACTGGAATGGGAAGAACTTTTTTCAAAGTTCTCATATAAAGGATTTTGGAAAAATCCTACCCGTTTTAAGGATTTCCCTTTGAAAGGGACAAAATATGGTATTTCTTTCCCTTTTTGAAGGGAAATTGCTATATTTGCGTAAAACTTTATGAAATGATAGATCAGCGTCTCATTAATTATATGCATGAGGAACTGCAGCGCACTCCTCTTGAATTTAAAAGGTATATGTATGACAAGATTCTTTGGCACGACAGGCTGGTGGGTCTTGTCGGACCACGGGGAGTGGGTAAATCAACCATGGTCAAACAATACCTGTTACAGAGTAATGTAGATAACGACTGGATGTATGTGAGTGCGGATCATTCTTATTTCAACGATCATTCCCTTTCAGAATTTGCCGATGAGTTTATGAAAGATGGTGGGAAACACCTGATAATCGATGAGATTCATAAGTTGCCAAACTGGTCGCAAACCCTTAAAGAGATTTATGATAGTCACAGTCAATTACAGGTGATCTTTACGGGGAGTTCTATCCTTGATATAAAGAAAGGGATGGTCGACTTAAGCAGAAGGGCGCTTATATTTGAAATGCAAGGCCTGTCATTTCGGGAATACCTGACCCTCTATCATAAAATCAGTTTTCCTGTCTACTCAATGACGGAAATATTGGAACAAAAAATTAAACTTCCGATTGATTTCCATCCATTGCCATTGTTCAGGAGATATTTGAAAGAGGGATATTATCCTTTCAGTCATCTTCCGGGATATGATATAAGGTTGCAACAAATCATTTCCCAAACTATAGAAGTTGATATCCCCGCATTTGCAGGTTTGAATCAATCTACCACAAGAAAATTAAAGAAACTGTTATCCGTAATTTCTTCTGTGGCTCCCTTTAAACCAAGTGTACTCCATCTTGCCTCAGAATTGAAGATCAGCAAAAATGATGTTTCTGAATACATGTTATATTTGGAAAAAGCCGGTATGTTGGCACAAGTGAGGGATGATACCCACGGGATGAGAGGAGTCGGCAAGGTTGAGAAAGTGTTTGTAGATAACACCAATCTCATGTATGCCTTAGTTTCCGACACCCCCAATATAGGTACGCAACGGGAGACATTTTTCTTCAATCAGATGCGGGTGAATAATGATGTGATGACATCAAAAAAGGGTGATTTCAGGATAAATGATTATGTGTTTGAGGTAGGTGGCAAAAATAAAGGGTGGAAACAGATATCAGAGGAAAAAAAGGGTATTGTAGTAAAAGATGATATAGAATTCGGACAGAGGGGTGTTATTCCACTGTGGCATTTCGGGTTAAACTATTAGAGCCCGGGATATGGGGAGAGATGAGTTGGGAGTTGTAAGTTGTAAGTTGTGAGAGAGTCGCGGAGCGACTGAAGAAGATTAACCCATTGGTCATCGAAACGAGCGCAGCGAGTTGAGAGCTGTGGGGGATGAGTGAGTTGGGAGTTGTGAGTTGTAAGTTGTAAGTTGTAAGTGAGTCGCGGAGCGACTGAAGAATATTAACCCATTGGTCGAAACGAGCGCAGCGAGTTGAGAGCTGTGGGGCGTCTAAGTGAAAACGCCACAATCATCTAAGTGAAAACGCCCCAATCGTCTAAGTGAAAACGCCACAATCGTCTAAGTGAAAACGCCACAATCGTCTAAGCGAAATTTATAAATCTCTTGTAATAATAAATTTATATAATTATATTTGCACTCCAAAAATAGTGGCAAAATGAATTATTTACCTCGTATAGTTGATACCATTTTACAAGAAAAATTAGAGAGTAAAGGTGCTGTTTTGATAAGAGGGCCGAAATGGTGTGGGAAAACTACTACAGCTGAAAACAAGGCCAAAAGCATACTAAATCTAAATGATTATACGACTCTTCAGCAAAACAGGGAGTTGGCATCCATAGATCCGGGGTTATTGCTTCAGGGAGCCTCCCCCAGGTTGATAGATGAATGGCAGGAGATTCCGGAGTTGTGGGATGCCATAAGATATGAGGTTGACAGAAGAAGGGAAGTGGGACAATTCATATTAACAGGTTCGTCAGTACCTGTAGATTCAGAGACCAGAAATAAAATCCGTCACACGGGTACGGGCCGTTTCGGGTTTATCGATATGCTCCCCATGTCTCTCTATGAGTCTCAAGAATCAACCGGAGAGGTATCGTTGCGTTCTCTATTTGATTCGCCCCAACTTATCAGAGGAGTAAATTCCCTAAAGATCGGGGATCTGGCTTATCTGACTTGCAGAGGAGGATGGCCCTTTGGCATCGACCGTCACTTATCAGAGAAAGCCTCCTTAAGTCAGGCTTACGATTATATTGATGTGGTGGTGGAGGAAGATATCTCGAGAGTGGATGGTGTAGAGCGTAATCCGGCCTTAGCCCGAATGATACTGCGTAGTTATGCTAAAAATCAGGGTGGACCAACTCCGGTGACAAAAATCCGCCAAGATATAATTTCAAACGAACATTCCGGCGTGTCAGAGGAGACTGTAGCCAAATATATCAATGCCATGCGTCAGATATTTGTAGTGAAAGACCTTGAAGCATGGAATCCAAATATTCGTTCAAAGACATCGATACGTACCACCCCCACACGTTATTTCATCGACCCTTCCCTTGCTGTAGCATCCTTGCGCCTTGGACCCCAGGATTTGATCGACCGTCTCATAGATTTCGGATTCTTTTTCGAAACGTTGTGTATAAGAGATCTTCGTGTTTATGCACAGGCTTGTGACGGTGATCTGTTTCATTATCGTGACAGCAACGGTCTGGAATGTGATGCTGTGGTTCACCTGCGTAATGGTAAATATGGTTTGATAGAAATTAAATTAGGAGGGGACAAGCAGATAGAAGAGGGGGTAAGGAATCTGAATAAGTTATCGGGGATCATTGATGAGGAACGTATGGGTCCACCGTCGTTCAAGATGGTATTAACCGGGGTAGGGCCCTATGCTTATAGGCGAACCGACGGGGTCTATGTAGTTCCGATAGGATGTTTGAAGGATTGAAGGTTTTGAATTATGATGACTAAATTTGCATAAGGATAATTATCAATAATGACTCAATACGACGAATTAAATAAATATTTACGTCAGGAAGAACCCGACAAACTAAATCGAGGTGTAGCGTGGGCCACAGCTATCGGACTTCAGGATGTGGATGGTCTCACCACATCCAAATATCTTAGAGAAACTGCTTTACGCAACATAGAGGGTGAAATATCAATAGATGAAGCTCAAAAACTAATACACACCTATTACGAAAGCAAGGATAATCGAGAGAGGGGCAATTCAGAAAATGAAGAAGCAGATAAAGTATCCGCCAATATTGCCGAACTATTAGGGGAAAAAGCCTTCGTTTTCTCTCCGATGGGGTTGATTTCAGTTCACCGCAGGATATTCAAGGGTGTATTTAGCCATGCCGGGAAAATACGTGACTATAATATCACAAAAAAGGAATGGGTGCTTAACGGAGATACGGTTCTCTACTCACCGGCTTCGGAAATAATGGCCACACTCAATTATGATTTTGGGGAAGAGAAAAAATTCAACTATAATGGTCTGAATATAGATCAAATAATAGCACATATAATTCAATTCGTATCAGGTCTTTGGCAAATACATCCCTTCCGGGAAGGGAATACCCGAACCACCGCTGTTTTCCTAATAAAATATTTACGTTCTTTGGGTTTCAATATAGGGAACAAAACATTCGCTGAAAATTCATGGTTTTTCAGAAATTCCCTTGTTAGGGCAAATGTTAAAAACCCGGCAAAAGGGATTGAACAAACCGATGAATTTCTGAAATTGTTTTTTGAGAATCTACTGAAGGGAACCAACCACCAACTGAAGAATCGGTTTACCCACATTAATTACAAAGGGGAAAAACATACTTTGAGGAGCGACCAAACAGGTGACCGACCAAGCGACCGACCAAGCGACCAAGCTCTGTCAATTATGAAGTTATTAATTGATGGACCTAAATCAAGAGTAGAAATAATGAAAGTGTTGGATCTAAAACACCTTCCTACTTTTAGAAAAAATTACCTTCACAATGCACTGGAAAATGGATGGATAGAACTTACCATCCCCGCCAACCCCACAGATTCCAGGCAACAGTATCGATTGACAGACAAGGGGAGAGAATATATTAAGGGGGCTTTCCCATGTAAGTTTTGAGTTTTGAGTTGTAAGTTTTGAGTTTTAGTAGGGACGCGACCTGTCGCGTCCGCCGCGCAAAAAAGGAGAAGTAGTGTCGATACAGTGCTGGGAATCAGACGTTTGAGGAGTGGGCGCGACTTAAGCCGCTCAGGGGACTGAGCGGATACGAGGGTAGGGGAGAGAAGTAAGAAACAGTAAGTAAGAAACAGTAAGTAAGTCGCGAAGCGACTGGGAATGGGAAGAACTTTTTTCAAAGTTCTCGGATTTAAAAGGATTTTGGGAAAAATCCTGACAGTTGGATAGCCCGGAGGGCTTATCGATGGTTAACCCCAACATATGCGTAAGCTTGTTGGGGTAGAGATGAGGAAAAAGGTGGTTGCTCGGAGAGTATCTCTGTGAAAGATGACCATAGACATCCTCTCCGAGGAAGATAGCAGATGATACTGCACACCCCAACAAGTTCACTTCGCTCACTGATGTTGGGGTTAACCACAGAAATCTCCTTCGGAGAATGAGCCTCGGAGAGGCCTTCAGCCTGAGGAGCGAAAGGAGAGGGGAAAGGGGCCGGCGTGGAACCCACAGCTCTCCACTCGCTGTGCTCGTTTCGACCAATGGGATAACTATATATAGTCGCTACGCGACTGGGAAGAAAGTTTTGTTTATAAACGAAACTTTTGTTATTTTTGCATAAAACTTATTTTATGCACGAACCATCCTTTATGCACTAAGCATCCTCTATGCACTAAACATCCTCTATGCACTAAACATCCTCTATGCACTAAACATCCTCTATGCACTAAAC
>JAFLTQ010000025.1:32264-35218 GCA_022510385.1 Muribaculaceae bacterium
ATCCTCTATGCACGAAACATCCTTTATGCACGAACCATCCTCTATGCTCTAACCATCCTCTATGCACGAACCATCCTCTATGCATAAAACTTATTTTATGCACGAAACATCCTCTATACACTAAACATCCTCTATACACTAAACATCCTTTATACACTAAACATCCTCTATGCACGAAACCTCCTCTGTCATTCCTCGTAATCTTTACCTGAACAGAATCCAACCTTATATAGGTAAGAATCTCATTAAAACCCTTGTGGGTCAACGCCGTGTAGGTAAAAGTTATATCCTCAGATCGATTGCCGAGACAGAAAAGAAGAAACATCCCGATTCGAATGTCATTCAGATTAACCTGGAAGATTTTGCCTTCTCACATGTCACAAATGCACAATCCCTGTATGAAGAAGTGAGAAAAAAAATAAAGGAGGGGAAACAAAATCTGATATTTATCGATGAGATTCAGGAAGTAGAGGATTTCGATAAGGTGGTGAGATCCCTTGTTTTGGACGACAGAAACGATATCTATATCTCCGGGAGTAATTCACGGATGCTTTCCACGGATATCTCTTCCTCGCTTTCAGGCCGAAACATAGAGATAAGGGTTCATCCTCTTTCCTATGAGGAATTTTTAATCTTCCACAATATGGAAGACGTGGATTCTTCTCTTGATTGCTATATGAGATATGGAGGGATGCCATACCTAAGGAATCTAAATAGTCAAGAGAATTGGATGGAATATTTATCCGGATTAACAGATGCCATAGTCTATAGAGATATAATACATCGCCATTCAATCCGAAACCCGGATTTTCTGCAGAGACTGATGAGTTACCTGTCCGATAATATAGGACAACTTTTCTCTTCAAAAAAGATTGCCGATTATCTTAAAAGTCAGCGAATAAACACAACGGTAGGGGTGGTTCAGAATTATATTTCTTATTTGGAGGAGGCATGTATAGTGAATAGAGTGAAGCGGTGGGACATAGAAGGGAAAAGATTTTTTGAGATAGGAGAAAAAATATTTTATGAAGATATAGGAATAAGGAACTCTATTGTGGGGTTACGTCCAAACGATTTGTCAGGGATAATGGAGAATCTGGTCTATAATCATTTGACAGTAAGTGGCTACAAAGTAAAAGTGGGGCGCTTCACTAACGGTAAAGAAATAGATTTTATAGCGGAAAAGAATGGCGAGACCCTATATTTTCAGGTAGCGGGGTCTCTTATAGAAGAAACCACAATTGAGAGAGAATTTGGGAATCTCCTTGCGGTAAAGGATAATTATAGGAAATATGTAGTCACGTATCGGGAATCGGCACCGGTATCCTATAAAGGGATAGAATCCATGAGTCTACGGGAGTTTTTGAGTTGGGAGGTATAGAAGTAAGAAACAGTAAGTAAGGAACAGTAAGTAAGTTGTGAGTTGTGAGTTGTAAGTTGTGAGTTTGGTAGCCGCCCGGTCCTCCGGGCGGTAGAAAATGACCAAAATCCGATGAAATATAGACCGCTCAGGGGACTGAGCGGATACGAGGGGAAGCGACAGGGTATGGGAAGAACTTTTTCAAAGTTCTCAGATTTAAAGGATTTTGGAAAAATCCTGCACGTTTAATGGATTTCCCTTTGAAAGGGACAAAATATGGTATTTCTTTCCCTTTTGAAGGGAAATTGCTATATTTTTTTGTCTGTTTTTCGAGGTATAAGTGGGAAAAATTACAACTTTTGTAAGTTTTTCGAGGTATAAGTTGGAAAAATTGCAATTTTTGTTTGTTTTTCGAGGTATAATTATATAGATTTGCAAAAAATGGAGATCTTATGAACCTAATTGAACGGCCGAATTATTTAAACCGTATCTTATCGCGACTGAATAAGGGGATGATACTCGTGCTGATCGGACAGCGACGAGTCGGAAAAAGTTTTATGCTTAGAATTTTGAAAAACCGGATAGAAGAGAGTCGCCCTTCAGCCTGTGTTGCTTATATAAATAAAGAACTGAATGACTTTGGAAAAATAAAAACTTCTGAGGATTTATATGCCTTTGTAGATGAAAAATTACCAAGAGATAAAGAAAACTATCTGTTGATTGATGAAGTGCAGGATATAGAAGGGTATGAAACAGCCCTTAGAAGTCTTTATGCCGAAGAACGGTGTCAGATAGTGATTACGGGATCGAATGCATATATGTTTTCTTCGGAATTGAGCACAAGGCTTGCAGGAAGATACCTTGAAATTCCGATCTACAGTTTAAGTTATGAAGAATTCCTCCACTTCCATGGATTGGAAGATTCAGAAGAAACTTTGCTGAAATATCTCAGAGTTGGAGGGCTACCGGGACTTGCCAAATGTGACATTTCTGACGAGGCCGAAGTCAGGGATTATCTACAAGGGGTGTATAATACAGTATTGATGCGAGACATTGTGTTGAGAGAAAAGATTCGTAACTTCTCCTTTTTGGATAATCTTTCACATTTTATTGCGGATAATATCGGGAAACTGATTTCTTCCAACGGGATTTCAAAATTTATGAAGAGTCAGGGAGAAAAGATATCCGATAGTCTGATTTCGGATTATCTGAGATTTATATGTGGAGCGATGTTGGCAAAAGAGGTGAACCGATATGATATTCATGGTAAGAAACTCTTTGAACAAATCCACAAATATTATTTTTCCGACCTTGGATTAAGAAATCTTTTGACCGGATTTAACATCAGGGGAAGCATCGAGAAAGTAATTGAGAATGTAGTCTACCATCATCTTCTTGTAAGAGGATGGGATGTTTCGGTAGGAATATTGAGAGCAGGAGAAGTTGATTTTGTGGCAACAAAAAATAATGAAAGAATATATATACAGGTGGCTTATCTGCTGAGCACAGAGGATACCATCAAGAGAGAATTCGGGAATTTGAAGGCAATAAAAGATCATTATCCGAAGATAGTAGTAACGATGGATCCGGTAGG
>JAFLTQ010000026.1 GCA_022510385.1 Muribaculaceae bacterium
TTCATAACCGCTTATCTGATATTGTTAAACTTTTTCACAGCCACTCCAAGCACAATTACTGTCATTCCGGCGAGTATCACAAGTTCTGTCCAAACGTAACTCAATGCAAGATTCTGCACCATAAGTTTGCGCATGGCTGCTATATACCATCTTGCAGGGATTATACATGAGAACCATTGCAAGACACGGGGCATATTGTCGATTGGGAATATCATCCCTGATAACAATATCACCGGAAGCATGAAGATAACTGCCGAAACCAGCAACGCCGAAACTTGAGTATCAACCAGAGTCGAAACAAGCAGACCAATAGATAACGCAAGTGTTATATAAACCAAAGTTATAAAAACAACATTGAGGAAATTGGCAGAGAATGGTAAACCCAACAAGGTATAAGACATTGTCAGCATGATAGCCAAAAGGATACACGACAATATAAAGTATGGAACCAGTTTACCGAATATAATTGTACGGGGTTTAATCGGTGAGACAATAAGCAGGGACATGGTGCCGGACTGCTTTTCGCTGACTATGGAAACCGAAGTCATAATGGCACAAACAAGTATAAAGATCATTCCCATCACTCCGGGCACAAAATTGTAAGCACTCTTGAGTTGAGGATTATACAAGGTATGTGTCAATACCGGCCCCTCAAGGTTACCGGACATGGCACCTTGGATATATACAGAATATGTTTGGGCAAGATTGGGATTGGAGGCATCGACTACTATCTGCGAACTTATCTTGCCGTTATCATCATGAAGATAAACGGCTGCATCAGCCTTTCCCGTTTTCAACAGGTGTTCTACTTCGGAATGGGAAGTCATACCCTCAAAAGTCAAATATTCATTGACAATAAGTTGCTGAAGCATCTGACGTGTTTCTTGAGTGTGTTTATCGACAATGGCAACTACCCGGATATTGTTTACTTCAGTTGAAATAGCGAATCCGAAAAGCACAAGGAGGACAAGCGGCATGAGTAATGTGATAAGGACGGTGCGTTTGTCACGAGTCACATGCAGGGTTTCCTTAACTACCAAAGACCTGAAAATTCCCATCAATCTGTGCGTTTTGCGGTAAGGGCTATCTTTCGGAATACCTCATCCATAGTTTGACAATCATAATCTTTCTTTAATCCTTCTGGAGTGTCGAGTGCAGCTATCTTTCCGTCAACCATAATCGATACCCGATTGCAGTATTCAGCCTCATCCAAATAGTGAGTTGTAACGAAAACTGTCATGCCCTCCGATGAAACACGGTAAATCTGTTCCCAAAATTTTCTCCGTGTTACAGGATCAACACCTCCCGTGGGTTCGTCAAGAAACACAATTTCCGGATTGTGGATTGTGGCTGCTGCAAACGCCACTTTCTGTTTCCATCCTATCGGCATGGACTTTACCACAGTGTTCTTCTCTTTCTCCATGTCAAGGGCCTGAAAAATCTCCTTCATCCCCTCTTTTATGGCTTGTGGAGTCATACCGTAGATAGTTGCAAAAAGTTCTATATTCTGACTGACGGTCAGCACTTCATAAAGCGAGAATGACTGGCTCATATATCCTATTCTTGACTTAACCTGTTCGGGGTTAGTCTCGACATTATAACCTGCTACCCACGCTTCACCGGCCGATGGTTTGCTGAGACCGCAAAGCATCCGGATAGCAGTTGTTTTCCCGGCACCGTTCGCTCCAAGGAACCCGAAAATCTCTCCTTTCTTCACCTCGAACGTGATATGGTCGACCGCGGTAAAAGAACCGAAACATTTTGTAAGGTCTTTCGCCGAAATAACAATGTCGGAGTTTGGTTTATTTATTTCATCTTCCGTTTTATTCATTGTCATTATTCTCCATCAGTTTGATAAACAAGTCTTCGATGTCACCTTTGGCCGGATATATTTTAGCATCTGGAATTCCTTCAGATACCAATTGTGCGGTCACTTTATCTGCATTGAAATCATTATTCCCAACCACATGAAGCGTAGCTCCGAAAGTATAGCAATTTAGCACTTCAGGTATTTTCTGAAGAGTTGTGAGAAGTTTGAACATATCTTTTGCCACGGCATTATATAGATTTTCATCCAAGCCTGCCACCAATTCCGTCGGAGTCCCTATTTTCAGGATGCGACCGGAATTAATCATAGCGAGCCGTTCGCACCGTGTGGCTTCGTCCATATAGGATGTAGAAACAAGAATTGTTATTCCCTTCTCCTTAAGCCCTCCGAGCATTTGCCAAAACTCATCACGCGAAACCGCATCAACTCCGGTTGTGGGTTCGTCAAGGAGTAGAATGTCAGGGCGATGAATCAGTGCACAACTTAGTGCGAGCTTCTGTTTCATGCCCCCCGAGAGGTTTCCCGCAAAGCGGTTGGGAAATTTTTCCAGCTGTCCGAAAATAGGTGCAATCAGATCGAAATTATCCTTTATAGAAACCCCGAAAAGCGAAGCGTAAAAGCGGAGGTTCTCCATTACGGTCATATCCTGATACAATGAGAATTTTTCCGGCATATATCCTATGCGGAGTCGAATCTTCCTGTAATCCTTCTCTACGTCAAGACCGCACATTGAAGCCGTGCCTTTGTCGGGCAACATCAACGTTGATAATATCTTGAAAAGAGTGGTTTTCCCAGCTCCGTCCGGTCCCAGCAATCCGAACAGCTCACCACTCTTTATGGAAAACGAGATGTCATCTAAGGCTACAAGCTTACCGTAGCTTTTCGAAAGATTGCTTATTTCAATCGTATTGTTCATAGGCGTACTTCGCCATATTGTCCAATTTTTAGTCTTCCATCGTTTTTCACTGCAACTTTCGCTGCATATACAAGGTTCGCTCTTGAATCCTTGGTCTGAATGGATTTTGGTGTAAACTCGCTTTCTGCCGCAATCCATGTAATTGTTCCGGGATAATCATATTGCTCGTTCCCTCCAAAATCGGCAATAACCGTTACTTCCTGACCTATTTTTATGTCTGCAAGCTGCGAAGCAGTGAAATAGCAGCGTAGATAGATATTCTCCATGTCAGCAATCTTGTAAAGCGGTTTACCCGGAGTAGCATACTCTCCCGGTTCCGCATACTTTATCAAAACTGTACCGGACAAAGGTGATTTTATCATGCATTTCTCTATCTGTTCCCTTATTTGCTCTGCCTGGAAATATATAGCCTCAGAATTATCGTTGATAGATGTCTTGCTTTTGTTAAGAGATGACAATAAAGCCTCGAGTTGTCCTTGCAAGGTTTTCAGGTAGGCAGTTGCATCGTCATATGTCTTTTGAGTGGTCGCTCCATCTTCAAGCAGTCGTCCGAATCTTTCGCATTCCTGCTGTTGGTGTGCAATCTGACTTCTCAATGCAGCAGCTTGTGCAGAAATATCCGGTGAACTGCTTTCCGTTGACTTCCGTTGGCTCATAAGCTGTTTTAACTGGATTGAAAACATTGTGGTGTCTAACTGTGCAATCAGTTCCCCTTTTATGACCGAGTCACCCTCTACAATAGGCATTGTTTCAATTTTACCGGCCGTTTCTGCTGAAACCGTTACAGTTGTTGCCTCAAAAATACCCGTGGCATCATAGCTCTCTTTCTTATGACAGGAGAATAAAGTTAGTAGAAGCGGGAGAAATAATAATATCTTTTTCATTTGTTGAGAGTGTTCTTAAGATTGTAAATTTGTTGGATATATTGAATTTCATGAAGTTTGGCAGTAAGTCGGGCAATATTCTCATCTGTGATTTTAGAGAGTAAGGCGGTTGCATCTATTATTCCGTTTCTTAGCTGAGATTCTGCAGCTTTTCTTACGTTCTGTCTTAGTTCTATAATTTCGGAGTCATCTTTCATGACTTTTTTAAGACCCTCTATTGCTTCCAAATCTTTTTCAGTCTGAAGCCGGGAATTGAAAAGGAATATTTCTCTTTCGATTTCTATGTTATTCAAATCCAAGTCTATCTTGTTAAGGTTATTCTTTTTAGTATAGAATGAATCTATGTTCCAAGAAGCCTTGACACCTGCTAAAATATTAAAGGACAAATCTCTGTTAATCATGCTCTTGAAATAATCGAAACCGGGATATCCGTAATATGCCTGAGCAAATAGTCCTATCTTCGGCATTAACGAGGCATTAATAAGATTTCTTGATGATTCAGACGTTAGAAATCTGGATTCAAACAGCTTTAATTCAGGTCTTTCAGAACTTAAAGAATTAGGAAGGTTGGCATTTGGCGTGACAAGTGTTTCATTTGAAACATCTTCACCTAAATAGATTCCTAATAATTTCCTGAACGATGATACGCTGGTTTCAGCCTGGGTGATGGTTTGTTTCAAGGTCAATGCCTGAGCCTTCACCATATCCAAATCACTTCTCATAGCCGTGCCGTTCTTATACATTGATTCAAGCAATGATAGATTGGCATTGAGCAATTCAAGAGTCATCCGGCTTTGATTTATTTGTTCATTTGTAAGTAAAATAGCAAAATAGATGTTTTCTACTTTTTGCCGTAAAGCATACAATTCTACCTCAAGAGCTGCTTTTTGCATTTCATCTTGCGACCTTGCCAGATCCCTTTTTGCTTTTGAAGCCCCTCCGTCCCAAATAGGTTGGGCCAGGTCAACGCCTATTTTATATTGCAATTTTCCCAGACCTTTGATTTCTTGACCCATTTGTGCCAAAACATCCTCTAATGCATTTGGAAAACTGGGGGTAATATTTTGAATGGTTCCCTGTCCATATAGTGAAATGGATGGCAACCATGACTTGTTAATATCACTCAAGTCTATCTCCAAAGATTTCTCTAACAGACCGTATTTCTTTATGGCAGGATAATTTTCTCTTGCCAGTTCCTGACAACGTTCCAAAGTCAGTTGTGATTTGAGATTGAAAATTGACAGTGAAGTAATGATTAATATCAAGAAAACTTTTTTCATCTCATACCTTTATTTTTCTCATTATTGTTTCGAAGTTTTCTTTCTTCCGCAATTCCTTGAACTTTTCCTTGTCATTCATATATCCCGAAAGAATTGCATTGATTAAAGAGGCTGCCATATATGGGAAAATATTTAGCGATATAATATCGATAAGTAACATCCGAGCATCTGTTTTTTTATATTTCCCCTCCTCATAACCCTTATCCAGGTCTTTTTGAAGATTTTGAATCAATAGGGGAGCGAAAGATTGAAAGCGGGTCTTTAAAATTTCAAAACGCTCCGGATTGTTGAAAATTTCTCTAACCAGAAATCCCGGTAATTGAGGATTTTCCGAAACAAAATCGATATGGCTCCCTATTATTCTATTTAGTTTTTCCTCAAGACTTAGATTTTCCATGGATATGGAATCCATGATTAACCCTGTAAGCAGTTCAAGTTTTTGGGAAATGATTTTTTCAAAAATCTTTTCCTTAGTCCTGAAATAATAATGAAACATTGCATGGGTGACCCCGGCCTTCGCGGCAATAGACGTAGTCCTTGCTCCGTCAAATCCTTTTAACAAGAACTCTTCTTCAGCAGCTTCAATTATCTTTTGTTCAGTGTTTTGAGATTCAGATTGAAGATTTTTATCCATAAAATTCGATAATAACAAAATTGATTAACAAAATTGTTAGTGCAAATATAATAAAAAAATTAATTAAAAAATATCTCATCAATGGCATATTCATAAAATGGTAATCTTGCATATGGATCAGATTGAATATGCCGCTTGCCCGGCTTATATTTGTAGTAGACGCTCACATCATGTGGCATATTGAAAATATCCTCTTACTTGTCCATATTCCCTGAGACGGTTCCATATATTTTCCCGCTCCGGAGTTGAAGGATATAGATTCTCTCCTCATCTTCCGGGTCGGAAATCCACTTTGGCCTTGTGTGCCTGAGAGTGTTGGAATTCCCTTCGAATATGATAAAGTTTGCCCTCTTTAATTATATAGGAACCGGTCTGATGAAAGTTGAACGGAACATTCGCTTTAACACATTGTTCCCTCAGATTCAGCACCCAATTGAAATCAAGGGGTCTGGCATATTTCCCTGATTCCCCTCCGGCGCTCACTTCCTCTATCAAATTCGGGTCAAGGTATTTTTGAATATCTATCCGTTCAATCATCGGTGCCACAATCACCATTCTATGTTTGTTCGGCAAAGAAAGGAATATTGGCATTCGATAATCAGCTCGGTCTTGGTTTTCCACCGTACACCCTATGGCCACATGATCCCATCCTTCACCCCAATCCTGAGGGAGACATTTCTCAAGCCTGTCTATCCTTTTCGTAAAAAAATAGAAAGAACAATCATCCCTAATCCTTATCATATCCCATATTTCAGATCTCCAGTCATCTGCTTCCTCAATCAAAAGATCTGAAGTGAAACAAAGTGCGAATTCTGTTCCGGAAGGAAATTTCCAATTCTTTTTTCTGTCTCTTTTTACCGGCAGACAAAAAGATGAAGTCTTCCTTACCTCATTTGTTGGAATCTCACTGCCAAAAGCCGCATCCTCACGAAAAACGTAACAATGCTTGCATCCGGCACTAATTTTGTGGCAACCATGCCACGGATTCCATATGGGCATATCTTTTTCTCTATTCTAAAGTTCCCGGCAATTCTAAAAATGAATTAATAATGAAATCGGCTCCAGCTTTTTTCAATTCCGTTGACTTCCCATTTCCGTAAGTTACACCACAAGTCTTGGTTCCCGCATTCTTCCCCATCATTATATCCACCGACATATCCCCAATCATCATGCTCTTTTCAGCCTCACCTCCAATGCTGTTCAATATCTTATAGATTGATTCCGGATTTGGTTTGCCTTGGCATACACTGTCGCCTCCCAAAAGATAATCAAAGTATTTCCTGATTCCTAATTGTTCCGACAGTTGTTCTACTGAATGAAGACTTCGGCTGGTTGCTATAGCCATTTTTATACCTTTGTCACTCAAATTTTGCAGAGTCTCCTTGACACCGTGGAACAATTCAACGGAGATTTTATCCTTTAGCAACTCGAAATTTCTTCTATAAACGGCAGCTACTTTCTCGCCCAAACCATCAATATCAGGCCACAAATAGGAGGGAATCTCTTCAAGCCTAATTCCGATGGTGGCTTTAATCTCATCTTCAGTTCGAGTCGGAAGTCCCAATTCCTCTATTGATTTTTGCATGGTAGCCACTATCAGTTTGGAAGTGTCTGCCAATGTGCCATCAAAGTCGAAAATCAGATTCTGTACCTTACTCATATTATTTGTCGAGTTTCCAGCCATTATCACCGTGGTAAATCATCAGGTGGGTCATTCCTCCGTCTATCACAATATTCTCTCCTGTTATAAAACCCGCTTCTTCGGAACAGAGGAATAAGACCATTGAGGCAATATCGTTAGGATTTCCTATTCTACCCACGGGTTGCTGTATCTTATCTTCTTCCGAAGACTCATAATTGATTGTATCTATCCAGCCGGGAGAAACAGAATTAACTCTTATTTTCGGGGCCAATGACATTGCCAATGCATGAGTTAATGCTGAAATCCCTCCTTTGGCTGCCGTGTAACTTTCAGTCTGTGGCTGACTCATTCTATCTCTTGAGGATGATATATTAATGATGGAAGAATCCTTCGGAAAATAATCCTTGAATAATTTTGCAAGATAAAAGGGAGCTGCAACTCCTACTTTCTGTGCATATAGAAACTCTTCCCATGTGCAATCGTCAATTCCTTTCATCAAGGGCAAAGCATTATTAATTAGAATGTCGACATGGCCATGTTTCTTGATTACTTTATGTGCAAAATCTTTAAGTACATCCGGATCAGCGATGTCGCCTATAAACCAGTCTCCATCCTCCTTGTCGATTATTTCTACAAATGCTCCCTCTTCTTGAAATCTCTCTGCGATCCTTTTGCCTATACCTTTGGCTCCCCCGGTAACAATCACAACTTTATCTTTGAATCTCTCCATAATGATTCCCTATTCAAAAAGTTTCTTCTTACTCTGGTTCCTCCATCCGGCTCGGCTTTCGGTGTTGGTGAAATAGACTTTTAAATCTGCTCTTGACTCGGTATTGACAAAACAGATTTTCTTGTCTGCCCTTGACTCAGTATGTTCTATAAACCAGATACCTTTATTACCCTTGGCTCGATGATCAACATTCGTGGTGTAGACTATCAAGTCAGCACGATAATCCTTGTCGGTCACAAAAACTTTAACATCAGCCCGTGATTCATTATGAGTGTCATAAACTTTCTGAGCCTTTGCTAAATAAACAACACCAATAAATAATATTAATAATAAAATCTTCTTCATACATTAATTGTTTTCTTCCCAAGCTCTCCTTCCCCTTCAAATTTTTATATTCATCCATGCCCTCAAAGCAGATTCCTTAATGTAAAAGCCATAGGTGTATGAATTATGCCGAATGAAAAGAAATTGCCTTAAAGGAATTCTGACTTCTCATTCAAAACAAAAACTTTCGGAAATCAACTAATTCTTGAATTCCCTCTCTTTACAAGGATGGCTAAATTTGCAAATCCTCAGAAATTTGCAAATCCTCTCTAAAATGGACTCCTCTTAAGAGATATGCCCGAAATTAAGGTAGGGTAGATGCTCTGTTATAAGGATATTAAATATTAGTTCATTCCTTTGAGGGCTTGGATAGAGGCGTTGATTGTATTGATTTTTTCAAGGGCATCAGCCTCTTTCTTTCTTTCCAAAGCCACTACCTGTTCCGGGGCATTCGCCACAAATTTTTCGTTAGCCAGTTTCTTTCTTACGCTTTCAAGGAAACGATTGTAGTAATCGAGATCCTTTTGCAGAGTCTTTAATTCTTCGTCTACATTTATTGACTGTTGAATCGGGACGCTATATTCTGTGGCTCCTACTATGAAAGAGGTTGAACCTGCCGGTTTCTCGTCACTCATAAGAATTGAAGAGATATTGGCAATCTTTTCCAACACCGGATTCATGTCTCCATTGTGATTCCCTTTCACTAAAAGCTGGAGAGCCTCTTTTTGTGGGATATTCTTTTGTTTTCTGATAGTGCGGATGCCGGCAACCGTTTCCTTAAGTACATCAAACTCCCTTATTATCTTCTCATCGAAGTTAATAGGTGAAGGCAGTAAAGTCACCATGATGCTTTCTCCCTCTTTACGCTCCTCAAGATTCTGCCATAATTCTTCAGTGATGAAAGGCATGAATGGATGAAGAAGTTTCAACAAAACATCAAAGAAGCCGAGAGTGGCATCATAAGTTTTCTTATCTATCGGACTACCATAAGCAGGTTTTATGATTTCGAGATACCAGGCCGAAAATTCATCCCAGAAGAGCTTATAAGTCACCATAAGAGCCTCTGAAATTCTGAATTTACCCATTGAATCAACCGTCTCTTCAAGACATTTCGAGAGCAATGCATCAAACCATTCAACAGCTATTTTTGATGCTTCGGGTTGAAGTTTTTCAGAGTCTACTTCCCAACCTTTCACAAGTCTGAAAGCGTTCCATATTTTATTACAGAAATTCCTTCCTTGCTCACAAAGAGAATCATCATACATTATATCATGACCTGCCGGAGCTCCTAACATTAGGCCCATGCGCACGCCGTCTGCCCCGAATGTTTCTATAAGATCAAGTGGGTCGGGAGAATTGCCAAGAGATTTAGACATCTTCCTCCCTATCTTATCTCTAACTATACCGGTGAAATAAACGTTTGAGAAGGGTTTGTTATCTGCAAAAGCATATCCGGCAATAATCATCCTTGCTACCCAGAAAAATATAATATCAGGAGCAGTCACCAAATCGGTGGTAGGGTAGTAGTATTTAAATTCTTTGTTGTCAGGATCAAGAATACCGTTAAAGAGTGAAAGGGGCCAAAGCCAGGAAGAAAACCATGTGTCCAGACAATCAGGATCTCTACGAAGGTCAGAAAGAACGAGCTTAGAATTTCCGGATTTTTCTATTGCTTTCAAGAGAGCCTCCTCTTCATTCTCCGCCACAACATAACCACCGTCAGGTAGATACCATGCCGGTATCTGATGACCCCACCATAACTGACGCGAGATACACCAGTCTTTGATATTCGACATCCAGTAACGGTAGGTGTTTCGGAATTTATCCGGCACAAATTTTATATCTCCATTTTCCACTGCTGCCAGTGCCGGTTTAGCGAGTCCCTCCATTTTTACAAACCATTGCATGGAGAGTTTCGGCTCTATCACTGCATCCGTCCTTTCGGAATGGCCTACTTTATTTACATAATCTTCAACTTTTTCAAGTAGACCCTTTTCTTTGAGATCTTCTGAAATTTTCTTTCTCACATCGAAACGATCCATTCCAACATACATGCCTCCCTTTTCGGATATAGTGCCGTTATCGTTGAAGATATCGATGCTTTCGAGCTGATATTTATCTCCAAGCATGTAGTCATTGACATCATGGGCAGGAGTGACTTTAAGACAGCCGGTTCCGAATTCCATCTCCACATAATCATCCATTATCACCGGCACACTTCTTCCTACCAAAGGCACGATCACCCTTTTACCCTTGAGCCATTGATAGCGTTCATCATTAGGGTTTACACAAACTGCCGTATCTCCAAGAATAGTTTCAGGACGGGTGGTAGCTACGACGATATATTTCCCATCCTCACCATCCACCAAATATTTAAGATAGAAAAGTTTGCTGTTTTCCTCCTTATAAATCACCTCTTCATCTGAGAGGGCGGTCAGAGCCTTAGGATCCCAGTTAACCATTCTGACACCACGATAAATAAGACCTCGCTCATATAAATCGTTGAAAACATGGATAACGCTCTTCGACCTGATTTCATCCATAGTGAAAGCGGTCCTTTCCCAATCGCAAGAAGCTCCTAATTTTCTGAGCTGTTGAAGGATAATACCTCCATATTTGTTAGTCCAATCCCAGGCATGATTGAGAAATTCCTCTCTTGTCAAGTCATTCTTTTTTATGCCATCTTGAGCGAGTTTTGCCACTACCTTTGCTTCTGTGGATATCGCTGCATGATCCGTCCCCGGTACCCACAAAGCATTCTTGCCCAACATTCTTGCCCGACGTGTCAATATATCCTGGATTGTATTATTGAGCATGTGACCCATGTGAAGAACGCCGGTTACGTTCGGTGGGGGTATCACGATACAGAAAGGCTCTCTCTCATCCGGCTCAGAATGAAAAAGTCCATATGTCATCCAATAATCATACCATTTATTCTCTACATCCTTGGGATTATATTGAGCGTTCATTATTAGTCAGATAGTTTTATAATTAAAGATTATTCTCCAAGATAGCTTTTTAAAATATCGCTTTTATGACTTTTCAAGCGTTTGATGGCTTTCTCTTTTATTTGTCTCACACGTTCTCGTGTCAAACCGAATTTTTCTCCGATTTCTTCGAGAGTCATTTCCGGGTAACCGATTCCGAAAAACATTTTTATGATTTCTCGCTCTCTTTCATAAAGCTGTTTTAAAGTCCTGTCTATTTCTTTAGAAAGGCTTTCCTGATTCAGGGTGTGGTCGGCTAACGGACTCTCATCGTTTGTCAGGATATCGAGCAAGGAATTATCTTCACCCTCCTGAAACGGCGCATCCATGGATATATGACGCCCTGAAACTTTCAGAGTGTCTGCCACTTTATCCACCGGCATTCCCAATCTTTCTGCCAACTCTTCCGCAGAGGGACGACGTTCGTTCTCCTGCTCGAACTTAGAGAGCTCTTTAGAGATTTTATTAAGCGACCCTACTTGATTCAGCGGTAGCCTGACTATACGGCTCTGCTCTGCAAGCGCCTGAAGTATGCTTTGGCGTATCCACCAGACTGCGTAGGAGATAAATTTGAAACCGCGGGTTTCATCGAATTTCTGGGCGGCTCTTATCAAACCTAAATTCCCCTCATTGATAAGGTCGGGAAGGCTGAGACCTTGGTTCTGATATTGCTTGGCCACAGATACGACAAAGCGAAGATTTGCTCTTGTCAGCTTCTCAAGAGCTGCATGATCCCCTTGTCTGATTCGTTGAGCCAACTCAACTTCCTCAGTGGGAGTTAGCAAATCTTCACGTCCTATTTCTTGAAGATACTTATCGAGAGATGCGCTCTCCCGATTAGTAATTGATTTTATTATTTTTAATTGCCTCATTCTTAAGCAATTTCATAGTAAAAGAAAAGATCAAAAAGAAGAAGATCTCCAAAAAGATTAAATATAGAAAAAATCAATATGCGGGATTATTCGCCGAGATAACTTCGCAGGAGTTTACTTTTCTGGCCTTTAAGGCGTTTGATAGCTTTTTCTTTTATTTGTCTTACACGTTCACGTGTCAGGTCGAATTTATCGCCAATTTCTTCCAGCGACATTTCCTGACATCCGATGCCAAAGAACATTTTTAGGATTTCGCGTTCCCGGTCGAAAAGTTGCATAAGAGCACGGTCAATTTCCTTGGATAGACTTTCCTTGTTAAGCACGGAATCGGCACGAGGGCTGTCATTATTAGGGAGCACGTCAAGCAAAGATCCATCTTCGCCGTCAGCAAACGGAGCATCTACAGAGATATGTTTCCCTGATACCTTAATAAGCTCCTCAATTTTATTTGCCGGAAGATCGAGAATGTCGCTAAGCTCATCAGAAGAGGGGAGGCGTCCATGTTTTTGTTCAAATTCCATGTTGGCCTGAGAAATTTTCTTTTGAATTCCCACCTGATTTTGAGGAAGCCTGACGATACGAGTCTGCTCTTCGAGGGCGGATAAAATGCTTTGTCGAATCCACCATACAGCATAGGATATGAACTTAAAGCCGCGTGTCTCGTCAAATTTTTCAGCTGCTCTGATAAGACCGATATTTCCTTCGTCGATCAAGTCTTCGAGGCTCAACCCTTGATTCTGATATTGTTTTGCTACAGAAACAACGAAACGCAGATTTGCCATCACAAGCTTATTCCTTGCTTCAACATCTCCTTTTTTAATCTTTTGTGTGAGCTCAACCTCTTCATTTGCGCTGATAAGGTCGCAATGCCCTATTTCTTGCAAATATTTTTCGATAGAACGAGTGCCACGAGCCGTGATATTGCCCGGAGTAATCTTTAGTTGTCTCATAAAATGATTTTAAAAAAAATTGCGCAATTAATACCTGTAGTCCCCTTAAAAATAGAGGTTCGTATCCAAAACGGCAAAGTTACTATTTTATTTTATATTAACATAGAAAAATTGAGGAAAATTTTCTAAAAAAATTTTCCTCGATTCTTATTTATCTGTTTTTCTTTTTAGAAACCGATTGTAAAATGGCTCTAAAATTACTATAGGATTCAATTATTCAGGCTGAAGATTAACTGCGTAATAATATTTCCTGCCTGAAGGATATAACCCTGTCAAGAACATTACTTTATCTTCTTCGTCACTCTTCACAATCTGATTGTAGATTTTTTCAACATCATCAACTGAATTTACGGCATATCCATTTATTTCGGTGATAATGAATCCATCTTTGACACCGGCATCCTTGAAAGGACCCTTCTTGATTCCGGCGACACTGACTCCGTTAGAGATTCCAAGTTTCTTCTTGGTGTCATCGCCAACTTTCATAAACGCACACCCCATATCGGAGAATTCTCCTTTCTTAGTTATCTGAGTGCTACCTTGAGTATTGCGTAAGGTGGCCGATTTTGTCTCTTTCTTATTGTTGCGATAATAGGTCACCGAGATTTGGTCGCCCGGACGATATTTACTGAGTTGCTCCACAAGCTGCGGGAACGATTGAACATCCACTCCGTTGATAGCGGTTATAACATCATTTTCCTTTAGCCCGAGTTCCATAGCAGTGCTACGGTCGTTGACTTCTCTTACAAGCAAGCCTGACTTGACTGCAGTTATATCTTTCTCTTTAGCTAATTTTGCATCAAGCTCTGTGACGGCACAACCAAGAACAGCTCTTTGCACAGTGCCATATTGCATAAGGTCTACCATAACTTTCTTAACGATGGAAGTAGGTATAGCAAATGAGAATCCTGAGTAGCTCCCCGTATTGGAATAGATGGCTGAGTTAATTCCTATAAGCTCTCCTTTTAGATTGACCAGCGCTCCACCGGAATTTCCCGGATTCAGGGCCGCATCTGTCTGAATGAATGATTCTATGCCCATTCTGCCGTTGCGTGATGTATTGCTCAAGGAACGTGCCTTGGCGCTGACAATGCCGGCGGTTACTGTGGAATTGAAACCGAAAGGATTACCCACTGCAAGAACCCATTCGCCGATCTTTACAGCCTCACTATCACCGAAGGTTATTGGTGATAGACCCTTGGCATCAATTTTTATAAGTGCTAAGTCTGTCGCTTCGTCCGTGCCAACCACGGTTGCCTCATAGGTTGAATTGTCATTCAGCAATACTTCGAGTTTATCCGCTCCGTCAATCACGTGATTGTTTGTGACTATATAACCATCTTCCGAAAGGATTACACCTGAACCAAGACCTGTCTGAACCGGTTCGTTGCTTCTTTGCTGCGGTTGCTGACGGCGCTGTTGTTGGTTGCCTTGTGGCCCGAAGAAGAAATCGAAAAGACCGAATGGATCATAACCTCCACCATTATTATATTGATTTCGACGTGGGGATGCAAAACTTTTTATGCACACAACTTCGTTTACAGTGCTTTCAGCTGCCACTGTGAAATCTGTCTCGAACGAACCCGGATGAGCTGCAGTGCGTATGAATTGACCTTGCGGTATCTCTCCCGCCACTTCCTGTTGCTCTTGAAGCGTGGCATTTTCACGCATCGAACCCCTGCTTTCCATGCAAGAGGTAAAAGCCAAGGAGGCTAATGCAAGACTAAAAGTGTAACTAAAAATTCTTTTCTTATTCATAACCGTATATGTTAGGTTAACTCTATATTTTTTTCATTTTTATATATAGACAATGCAAATATCGGTTCGTTATTTTACATTAGATAAATTTTTAAGTTAATTTAATAAAATTTTATTTCTCTTCATTAAAAAGAGATATTTTTCTTTTTGAAGAATGTGATTAACTTTGCAATATCATGGTGAAATAGTTAGTGAATAAGGGTATTTTGAATAAGAGAAAAATAAAAACACTTTTCATAGGAGCGTTGGTTTGTATGCTTCCGATTGCTCTTAGCGGATGTAAAAGTCATAAGAAGGCTCAGAAGGATTCTTATGTAATAATGGAAGATGTTTTGGATGTTACTCCGACAAAGAAAAAAGATAAGAAGGGGAAACAGCAAACCATTGGAAAGCGGATAGTAGATGAGGCAAAGACGTGGATAGGAACTCCTTACGGTTATGGATGTTCAGAGAAGGGTAGGGCAACCGATTGTTCGGGGATGGTTGTGGTCATATATCGTGATGTAGCGGGAATAAAATTGCCCAGAGTATCTACGGAACAGGCTGAATTTTGTGATAAAATAAATGAGAATGAAATAAAGGCCGGCGACTTGGTATTTTTTGCAACAGGAACGGATAAAAAGAGGGTTTCCCATGTTGGGATTATGATCGACAAGGAAAAATTTGTGCATGCTTCCGGATCAAAAGGAGTGATATTGTCAGAAATGACAACGCCCTATTATCGTAGAACCTTTATAAAGTTTGGGCGTGTCCCCGGTTTAAGAGACCGATAAGTGAATCGCTATCCAAATCATAAAATTTTATTATTATAAAATTTGAAAGGGAAGTTGGAAGATTGAATCCTCCGTGACTTCCCTTTCAGTTTCTTTTTGCAGGTTTTTAAATTGGAAAATTATTCTGCAATCACTTGATTAAGCTTGTCTTCAAGCACCTGAAGTGAAACGAGACCTACGCTGCGTTCTTTCAATTCTCCGTTTTTGAAAAAGAGAACGGTAGGAATGTTGCGCACCCTTTGTTCGCTTGCTATCTCGTCATTTTCATCTATGTTTAGTTTACCGATAGTGATATCGGGATACTTCTCGGCAAGTTCCTCAATAATGGGACCAAGCTTGATACATGGACCACACCACGTAGCCCAGAAATCTATCACTGTGATTTTGCCCGACTCAATTGCTTCACGAGCAGTCTGATCTGTAAATTGTAGTGCCATATTTGTAGAGTTTATAAAAGTTTAAAAGTTAAAAGTCTTTAGTGGTTTTATATGGAGTATTTCTCCTTCTATAATATTAAACGTTTATAACATCAAATTTGATTCCCCATCTTTCAAGAAATTCTACAAATTCTTTAGTTATAGGAAATTTTTTTCGTGAATGAATATTAATTACTTGATTTTTCTCTCGGTCAAAAATTCTCATATAGAGGTCTCCCGGCCGCTCTTTTGCTTCAAAAGCCATCAATTCATTGAAGAAATCGGGATGATTGAAATTTCTGTCAAGATAAATTCTTATAGCATTCGCAGTTGATTTAGTAATATCTTGAAGAAATTCAATATCTTCAACTCTTATGTCGAGCTGACCGGCTCGATATGTGCTTGCAGAGACCCTGACCCTGACTCTGACAAAATCATTGGGTTGAATTCGATTTTTAAACCTTTCGACATCTCTCCCAAAAACTCTGAAAGTTTGGCTTCCTGAAAAATCTTCTATTCTGAAGCTGAACCAGGGATTCCCCTTTTGACTCAATCCCATATCTGTGGCAGTGACGACACCTCCGAGTAGATATACATTGCCGGCTTCTTTTAATTCATCGAAATCACTGCATGAGCAACTGCAGCCGAAATTCACTTCCATATAATAGGGGTCTAGTGGATGAGCGGAAAGATACACAGTGACAAGTTTCTTTTCCTCTTCAAGTAGTTTCAGCCTATTCCATGGAATAAATTTAGGAAATTCCGGTTTTGGCGTATCAAGTGGTTCCAAATCGCCAAAAAGACTGGCGTTCAGGGAATTTTTGTCATTTTGGATTGTCTGGCCATATTTCACCAAGACATCAGTGAAGGTCGATTCGAAAACGGGCTCCACAAACATTTCCCGAGGATAATCCATTGAGTCGAAAGCTCCCGCCAAGGCAAGATTTTCAATGGCTCCACGGTTGCAGCTTGTAAGATTCACACGCTCCACGAAATCATAGATATCTTTATATGCACCATTCTCTCTTTCCTTGATAATGGCATTGACAGCATTGGCTCCAACACTTTTCACAGCACTGAGTCCAAACCTGATCTCACCGTTTTTATTGACACTGAATTTTTCTCCCGACTCATTGATATCCGGACCCTTTACATTTATACCCATACGGATACATTCATCCATTATCTTCTTGAGTTTTTCGGCTGATCCCATATTGCGGCTCAAAACACCGGCCATATATTCAGCAGGGTAGTGAGCTTTAAGATAAGCAGTCTGATAAGCCACCCATGTGTAGCAGGTGGCGTGGCTCTTATTGAAGGCGTATGATGCAAATTTCTCCCAGTCAGCCCAAATTTTTTCCAACACTTCGGCCTGATAACCGTTATTCTGCCCCTCGCGCATAAATTTTTCTTTCAGTTGGAGCATCTTGTCGATCTGCTTTTTCCCCATTGCCTTACGAAGCATGTCGCTTTCTCCTCGTGTGAAGTTGGCAAGCAGACGGGAAAGGAGCATCACCTGTTCCTGATACACCGTGATTCCATATGTCTCATGAAGATATTTCTCCATTATAGGGATATCGTAAGTGATTGGTTCCTCCCCATGTTTACGTCTGACGAAAGAGGGGATATAATCCATCGGTCCCGGCCTGTAGAGGGCATTCATCGCAATAAGATCTTCAAATTTCGATGGTTTCAGATCTCTAAGAGAATTTTGCATCCCTACTGATTCAAACTGGAAAGTAGAGGTAGTGCGCCCTTCGCAATAGAGCTTGAAAGTCTCAGGGTCGTCCAATGGAATGTTGTCGATATCAAGGTCAATTCCCTGTGTCCTTTTGATGTTTGCCAAGGCCTCTTTTATGATGGAGAGTGTTTTCAAACCGAGGAAATCCATTTTTATAAGACCGGTTTCCTCTATGACACTACCCTCATATTGCGTGGATATTACTTTTGAACCGTCGGCATCCGCCACCATTGAGATCGGCACCCAATCGGTGATGTCATCTCTGCCAATAATGACACCGCAC
Source organism: Muribaculaceae bacterium (assembly GCA_022510385.1). Lineage (GTDB taxonomy): Bacteria > Bacteroidota > Bacteroidia > Bacteroidales > Muribaculaceae > Lepagella. Next base: position 18,019 of record JAFLTQ010000026.1, read on the forward strand.
GCATGTATGCCGGTGCCTCTGACATTACCTTCCAATTGAGCTGCATATTTCATTACTTCTCTGACTACGGGATTTTCATTCCGTGTCTCCTTTTCAAATTCTTTACAGTAAGCCAGACAATTCTTAAAATTGATTTTTGGCGTCTTTCCATCCACATCAGGGAGACGGTCGGGCACTAATCTTGAAAGTCGGTTGGATTCATCTATAGGAAGGTCAAGCACTTTGGCCACATCTCTTATAGCCATCTTGGTTGCCATTGTCTGATAAGTTATGATATGGGCTACCTTCTCTTCCCCATATTTTTTTGTAACATAATCGAGCACGGCATACCTTCCATCGTCATCGAAATCCACATCTATATCGGGCAAGGAGATTCTGTCAGGATTCAGGAAACGTTCAAACAGTAAGTCATATTTAATAGGGTCAATCTGAGTTATCCCGAGACAATATGCAGCTGCAGATCCTGCCGCCGAACCTCTGCCGGGGCCTACGCTTACCCCGAGTTCTTTCCTTGCTACATTTATAAAGTCTTGAACAATAAGGAAATATCCGGGAAATCCCATAGTTTTCATTATATGGAGTTCAAAACGTATCCTCTCTTCTACATCCTGAGGCACCGGGTCGCCGTATAATCTTTTTGCTCCCTCCCAGGTGAGTTTCGCAAGATAATCGGCTTCCAATTTTATCCGATATAATTTTTCATATCCACCAAGGGTCTTGATTTTCTTTTCTGCCTCTTCCTGCGATAAAACCACATTGCCGTTTTCGTCACGTGTGAATTCATTGAAGAGGTCTTCATGACTGAATTTTTGCCTATAATCAGCTTCTGTCCCAAATTCTATAGGTATGTCAAATTCTGGCATGATAGGTCCGTGATCTATGGAATAGAATTCAACCTTATCCAAAATCTCTTGAGTGTTCTCGAGGGCTTCAGGAATATCAGAGAAAATTTCTGACATCTCTTGAGGGCTTTTTAGCCATTCCTGCTTCGTATAATGCATCCGTTGTTCATTAAATTTTTTTTGGGTAGAGACGCAGATGAGGCGGTCGTGAGCCTCTGCATCTTCTTCATATGTGAAATGAACATCGTTTGTTGCCACTACTTTTATGCCATGTTTCTTGGCAAATTCAAGAAGCACTTTGTTTACCTTTTGTTGTTCCGGAAAGACATCGCGGTTGGAATTCTCTTTGAAAGTTTCGTGCCTTTGGAGCTCGAGGTAATAGTCTTCTCCAAACACCTTTTTAAACCAAACCACTAACTCTTCCGCTCCCTCTATATCTTCATGTAGTATTAATTGAGGCACTTCACCGCCTAAGCATGCGGAACAGACAATCAACCCTTCGTGATGTTTTTCGAGTTCATATCGGTCAGTGCGCGGATGATAGTATACTCCCTCAGTCCATGCTTTGCTTACAAGTTTTATGAGATTATGGTACCCTTTCTCATTTTTTGCCAAAACTATAAGATGGAAACCATTATCCTTTTTGTCCTTCCGATCGGTCAGTCGATCTTTAGCAACATACATCTCACATCCTAAAATAGGTTTGAATTTTTCTCCTTCAGGAAGCTTTGAATTTTTTTTCTTCACATAATTGAAAAATTCTTTAATACCAAACATGTTCCCATGATCGGTCAATGCGAGGCCTTTCATTCCGTCGGCAATGGCTTTATCCACTAATTCCGGAATGGAGGCTTTACCATCAAGAAGACTATATTGAGAATGTACGTGTAGATGGGTGAATTGCATTAGGATTATTTTTGTGCTTTATTTTTTAATTTTAGTCATAAGTTGTCTGACAGCTCCCTCCAGTTGGGCATCCCTGCCTGCTTCAACATCTCCGGGTTCATTATAGATGACAATGTCCGGGTTCAACTGAGTGTTTTCGAGAATGGTGCCGTCATTTGCGCGGTTGGTCACTTGAGGTATGCCGAAAACGATAGAAGGATCAATTTGATTTTCCCACCAAACGGCTGTCATGGTGCCGGGCACCGGCGCACCGACCACCTCTCCTAATCCGAGTGTCTGATAGGTAAAGGGTGATCCATGGGCATCGCTATAATTTGCTTCATTGACAAGCATCACGCTTGGTTTGGTCCATTGAGAGAAAGGTTCGATGCCGATTTCTTCGCCTCGTGGTGAGAAGGTGACATATTTTTTGCCGCTCAAGAGAAGGGCAAGGTCATTATGTAACCATCCTCCTCCATTAAATCGAGTGTCGACAACCACTGCATCATAATTCCTGTATTTCCCGAGAAGTCTTTCATAAACATTTTGAAAGCTTCTTGTGTCCATTCCTTGCACGTGAACATATCCGACTTTCCCACCGGAGAGTGAATCGGCTATCTGCTCATTTCTCTCAACCCATCTTTGATACGCCATATTTGATTGTGCACCGGGAGAGAGGGGTCTCACTGAAATGAACTTTGAAGATCCGTCGGAAGTCTTGATGCCTAATCTCACTTTTTTACCCGCTTTCCCTTCAAGAAGAGGGAAATAATCCATTTGAGGGAGGAGCTCAATTCCGTCGATTGAAGTAATTATATCACCCGGCTTGATGTCCGCACTCTTGTTTGCCAAAGGTCCTCTTGGGAATATCTCTGCTATTTTGAGACCTGCCCCTTCGTAGGAGTCATCATAAAAAGCTCCTAAGGAGGAAGTCGCCAAAGGTGCTCCCGGTGAGTAGGAGCGTCCCCCTGTGTGAGAAGCATTTAATTCTCCAAGAGTTTCGCTCAATAATGTTGCAAAGTCTCTATTGTTCGATATATATGGCAGGAACTGTCTGTAATGGTTAGTATAATATTTCCAGTCTACGCCATGTAGATTCTTGTCATAAAATTTATCTTCCACCTGTTTTGCCATATGGTCGAATATATATTGACGTTCCAGTGAGGGTTGACGGTCATACGGGGCTTCAAACTCCACCATTTCAATCTTACCGTCAGGAAGGCCTAATTTTTTTACTCCCCCTGCCGAAAGGAGGAATATGTTTTCACCTTTCCTGTCAGCAACTATCATGCCATACAATCCTTCTGCCAAAACTTTTGTGTCTCCCTTTTTCAGGTCGCGTTCGAAAAGATTGTAATCTCCGTCAGGACTCTCGGCAAAATAATAGAGTTTATCCCCTTTGGGTGAAAGGTAATAATCTATGATACTTGCAGAAGTGTCGGTAAGCCGTTTGGTGCGATATCTCCGGTTTGTGAAATCAAGAGGGGTCGAGGCTTTTTTCTCCTCTTTTTTATCTTTGCTTTTCTTCTTATTTTTTTCTGTTTTGCTATCTTCTTCTGCCTCCTCTTTATCTTTTTTCTCTTTTTCGAATAGGTCGGATTCTTCCTCTGTAAAGTTAAATTGATCCCAGGCGTCACCATCAAGGGCCATCAGTAGAATGTCATCCTGATTCCCCCATGACCCCGTGGCTTTCATCCCATATTTCCCGGTAGAATATATCACTCCTTTACCATCCATCACCCATTTGGGATTGTAGTCATTGAATCCGCTTTCAGTCAGGTCTACAACTTGGGTACCATCTGCTTTCACCGCTGCTATATCCATATTGTTCCATCCCATCGGACCCATATAGCTTGTCACCAGCCATTCGCTGTCCGGACTCCATTCAAAAGAGATGTCACCATCGGAATAGGAATAATTATATTGTGGGTCTAATGCTGTGACAACCTTTTTAGTTTCAACATCAATTACTTTGATGGCACTTCTGTCTTCAAGGAAAGCTACCTTTTTGCCATCGGGTGAAAATTGTGGCTGCATCGCAGAAGTCTCACACTTATATAGCGGCTCTATCTCTATATCTGTGGCGTAGGCAAATTCTTTTTCATCCTTATTTTTTATCTTAGCTGTGAAGAGCTGCCATATTCCGTCTACATCGCTATCGAAAACGATTGTGCGACCATCATCTGAGAAAGATGCAACTCTTTCCTGAGCCGGCGTGTTGGTGATTCTTTTGGTTGTCTTATATTTTGAGTTTGTGACGTAAAGATCTCCCCGAATTATTAGAGCAACTTCATTACCTTCGGGAGATACAGCGATGTTGCTGACACCGCTATTCACATAATTTTTCACCAAATCCCCGTCATATAAATCAGCATTGATTTGAATTTCTACCATTTGTGGCTGTTGACCCGGGGATAGTGTGTAGATATGTCCATCCCATGAGTATGCCAGTTTACCGGTGTTTGATGCTGAAAGGGACCTGACCGGATGTTTCTCATATTTTGTAAGTTGTCTCTCTTTGTCACTCCCTATTGTCGCTTCATATATATTTAGGGTTCCATCTTTTTCCGACAGATAGTAGAAAGTATTGCCGGTTCCCCATACAGGAGACTGATCGGAACCGTCAAAATGAGTTAACTGATTGAATTTATTATCTTTATAGACCCATATATCTGAAGTTCCTGCTGAACGCTCATGTTTGCGTAGAACATCTTCATAACTTTTTTTGTCTTGGTAGATGATTTCTCCTGATGCATTGACATCCAGATTATTTACCGGGAGTGAAAGGAAGAGAGAGGGCCTGACCCCTTTCTTATTTACGTTCAGTTCATAAATCTGTGAGAAAAATGGTGCTCTTGCAGTTTTATTCCCGGGCAGAATGGAGGCATTAAAGAGAAGAATGGAATCATTCAGAAATGCCAATGGAGTCTCATTGCCGCTATGTGTGGTCAGTCGTGTTGGTGTGCCACCTTCGGCCGGAGTTATATAGATGTCATCCGAACCTTCACGGTTACTGAGGAAAACTATCCTTTTCCCGTCAGGTGTCCACACCGGTCGTGAATCGTAGGCTTTATTTGATGTGATTTGAAGGGCAACCCCTCCATTAACAGGCACTGTGAATATTTCCCCTTTATAGCCGAATGCAATCTTTTGCCCATCCGGAGAAATTGCAGGGGTCGTCAGCCATGCGGGAGACTCGGCCTTGGAGGTGAATATTGCTGTTGTAGCCAACAAAAAAGCGGCGAAGTATTGGTTTGGTCTCATAATTTTATTAGTGAATGTGCTCTTAAATCTAACGCAAATATAATTAATTTTCAGAGGCTTTTCACTCATTATTGGCAAAAGATTTTTGCATTGAAGAAAGAATATTTAAATTTGCTTTATTAACAAAGGATTAAATATCATAAAAACTTATCGACATGAAAAAAACATTAATTTTAGCTGTCGGATGTGTGTTGTCACTTTTCAATATGTCAAGGGCTGAAGAACCCTTTTGGCTTGGAGCGGATATAAGCGGCACTCCTGAGCAAGAGGCTCGTGGAATTGTGAATTATAATGATTTAAAACAGCCTATGGAAAATACATCCCTGATGAAATATTATGGGCTGAATGCTATCAGGTTGAAAGTATGGGTAAACAGCGAGAATGGTTTCAATACTCCCCGCCACGTGCTTGAAATGGCTCGCAGGGCACAGGCGCAGGGGATGGAAATTATGATCGATTTCCATTATAGCGACACATGGGCTGACCCGGGGCATAACAATAGCCCTAAGGAATGGTTGGGACTGGAAATCGTAGATATAAAGGGGAAACTTGCTGACCATACAAGAAGCACGTTACAACTTCTAAAAGATAATGGCATAAATGTCAAATGGGTGCAGGTAGGTAATGAAACAACTAACGGTATGGTCTGGCCTTATGCCCGTATCCCCGACCATATGGAAACTTATGTAGAGCTGTCGAATGCCGGTTATGATGCCGTCAAAGAGGTATATCCCAATGCTATAGTTATCACTCACCTTGACGACGGTTATAATAGGTTTCTTTACACCTATGTCCTTAATGCTATGAAACGCCTTGGAGGTAAATTCGATGCAATTGGGATGAGCGTGTATCCTTATTGGAGTAAGAGAGACCAGACCGCTAAAGAGGCTGTCACAGATATAGTTGATAATATCAATGCTCTTGCTGATGAATTTAAGTGCAAGGTTTATATAGTAGAAACCGGTGCTGCTGTTTGGACTCCTGAAGAAAGCTATGATTTCATTTCACGACTAATTAAAGCGGCTAAAAATGATACTCACGGAAATTGCCCCGGTGTTTTCTATTGGGAACCTACTTCTGAACATACCGATGAGGGCGGCTATTCCTTGGGTGCATATCACTATTTTATGCCGACAAAAATTATGGATGCTTTTCGTGAAGCAGCTAAAGGAGCAGCTAAATAACCGCTCTTTTCCTCACGCTTTCCAGATTTTGAGGATATGATTTCTGATGACTAAAGAATTTATCAAAGAGATGCCCAAAAGATAAACAAGAGCCATCCCGATCATAAATAAGACGTTGCCATTGCCAAGACCCAGCGATAGCAGCGTCTTATGCCATATAAGCCGGCATATGCAGGTTAGTCCTACTGCTACTGCGGTGATCAAAGAATTTAAAATCAGAACCCTTTTTTGATAGAAGAGGGATAGGGTAGAGGGGGAGTAACCTAATAACATTATATTTCGTATGACTACTCGGCTCTTTTGCAATAATAATGATATACTTAGGAGCATAATAAACAGGGCAAGAAGCGAGATTACTAAGCCCGTGGCCGTGACCACTCCGGAAACCAATCCCATGAATTCCGATACTTTCGAATCGCTTTTTTTGTCTCCTCCTATTTCAAGACCGTGTGAAGTTAGATATTGCTCCGAATCTCCCGGATTTAATCTGTCTATCTTAAGTATCAATCGCGAAGCATCTCGGTTTTCCCCGGAGGAGAAATGAGAATTTGCCCAGTCCATGAATTCTTGCGGAACTGCTATAGTATTCAGACGCGAAGAAAATCCTACAACTGCCGCATCAAAGATTTCTGTGACATCATTTTCACCCCTGATTACAAGCCGGAGCGGGACATTCCCTATCATTTCTTCGCTCAATTGTGGCAAACCTTGCGGCAGGGCGAAACCAAAATTATAGAGTGCAAGATAATCTTTATTTAAAACGATTGGTACAAATTTTTGTCCCGGAAGAAAGCTCCACTCCGATGGTAATTCATCGAAAAAATCATCGGGGACAGATTCAAAAAACAAATAGGTTGACATCCCGCGTCCTCCCATATTGACAGAGGCTGAAACCGAATAATCTCCCGATGTGAATCTCCCGATTTTCTTAACCCAAGGTTGTGACGCAATATCCTCTATCTCCTCTTCTGTAAAAGCCACCGGAGAAAGATTAATGCCCTTCACTTTTTTAGATACCACAATATAATCATCGGAAAAGAATTTGTCGGAACTTTTCAGATGATGATGGCTGTCGCAATAAAAGAGTATGCCCGAAAGAATTATTGTAAGGCCCACAAGATTAGCAATGGCATAACCGAACAATTGACCCTTTGAAATATTACGTCTCAAAAGACGCGTCAGACCGATATTTACAAATCGTTCCCTTTTCATAGGTTGACATTTTCCATGTTGTTCAGCTTAAGTTGATTGCCGACTGAAGTGGTGATCACACCGGCTTCTCTTTTGTGAGCTTCGTTTTCTATGAGATTGGAGACTATCCGGTTGTTGGTGTCATCAAGATGGCTGACGGGTTCATCTAAGAAGATAAAATCAAAGGGTTGACAAAGAGTTCTAACTATCGCCACTCTCTGCTGTTGACCGATACTTAATAAACTCACCGGAACATCTTTTTTGTCGGCAATACCCAGGAGCTCAAGCATTTCCATAATCTCTCTTTCTGTTTTACAGTTAGTGAGATTATTCTTAAGTCTAATATTCTCTATTACGGAAATTTCAGGGAAGAGCCTCATATCTTGAGGCAAGAGTGCTATCTCGGTTTTCCTTATTCTACACCATTCCTGAATAGAAATCTTTCGGATATTTTTATCATCAAAGAATATATCTCCCGAATAGTCTGAGCGATTGCCATAAATAAAACTCAGGAGAGAAGATTTCCCGGCTCCTGATTCCGCTTGCAGACATATTCTGCAACCTCTCTCAAAAGTGAAGGGAGCTGCATCCCAGATACGCGAGTCGCGTATCCGGGAGCTTCCTTCCATTCCTTTGAATACTTCCGGCAATATTCTTTTGATAAGAATCTTATCCATTAATATCCGAGAGTGCGGAAATCATTGCTCAAACGCAACATCTGCTCTGGATATGTTTCTCCATAAGTCAGTGTAACGTCAACAATTTCTCCTTTGTCATCTGTTACAGGAACTAATACCGGATTGATAAATCCACGATAGGGCGGTATATCGAGTGTTGCAAACCTCTCAAGAACTTCCTGATGAAGTTTAGGATCTACTTTAACCGCATACTTATTGATTAGGGCAACGCCGGCTTCATAATCTCCTTCACTCTTTATTCTTTGAATCTCTGCCAATAGTTCTCCGATAAGGCCTCTCATCTTTTTATAGTCATTAATCTTGATGTAGGTCTTACCTTTTTTCTTGACTAATTCCACCACCTTGTCTTTCTTTCCATGTTCGAGAATCCATGCTGCTATCAATTGGCGGTTTCTCATGTGGGCCTCTTCTATATCTTTGCCCGGCTCAATACGGTTGAGCTGAGTCATCAGACCATTAAGCATATATTTATAATACTCAGCCTTATAAGCATCGGGATTATCAAGAATGCCGAGTTCTATTAGTTTTTGGTCGGGGAGATAATATAGGGCAAATAGATCTGCGCGTGCCTCTTCGAGTGCTGACCCATTCTCTTTGAGTGCATCGGGATCCACTCCCGGTAACAATTGACCGGATGCATGCCCGAGACATTCATGTAGGTCGGTGTGAAGCATATCTGTTATGTAGAGATAGTCTTCCATTAATTTAGATGTTGGAGCATCAATAACAAATTCTTCATTAAAACCGTTGCCATGTGATGCCATATCGTAGGCTTCGGTAATATTTTCAAGTGTCACCGATTTAGAGCCGTGTGCCGCACGTATCCAGTTGGCATTCGGGAGATTGATGCCTATTGCAGTCGAGGGGAAAGCATCTCCTGCCAACATGGCTGCATTGATAACCTTGGCAGATACGCCTTTTACTTCCCCCTTCTTGAAACGTTTGTCGACAGGTGAATTGTCTTCAAACCATTGGGCATTGGATGCTATGGTTTCAGTACGTTTGGTGGATGCCTGGTTCTTGAAATTTACATAAGATTCCCATGAACCTGTCATACCGAGGGGATCCCCGTAGCTTTCAATGAAGCCGTTGACAAAGTCAACGTCGCTATCGGTGTCTTCTACCCATAAAATTGAGTATTCATCAAAGAGTTTGAGGTCGCCTGTGATATAATAGTCAATCAGTTTGGTTATATAGGCTGCTTGTGCCTCATTTTCCGCAACGTTTTTCGCCTTGTCAAGCCAATAGATGATTTGTGCTATTGCAGGTCCATACAAGCCGTTGACATGATAATGCTCCTCTTTAATCTTTCCGTTCTCCTTGACCACTCTTGAGTTGAGACCATAGGAAATAGGAGTGGTGTCATTAGGATTTTTAATGCTGTTATAATAGGCCTCTACTTCTGCTTGTGTCACTCCTTCTCCATACAGATTGGATGCAGAATTTGTTATGACATCCTTAGATCCATCTTGAAAAACCCTTTTGGGCATCACGGTGGGATCGAAAATCACAGGTGTCAAGACTGAAATTAATTCTTCTCTCGTCTCTCCTTTTTGCAAAGGTAAGGATGATTCCGGCAACTTGTTTACTTCTGCTATAAAGAATGCCTCACTGAATTCCGGGGTAAATTTATCAGTGGAATAATGATGATGTATCCCGTTGCCAAACCACACCTGCTTGAGATATTTCTCAAAAGCTTTGTAATCTTTCGAATTCTTATCTCCTGAGTTGTTTTTATAGATTTCCTCTAAAAGTTTCCTTATTTGTAGGTTATATTTCCCGTTTTGATCCCATATAATATCTCTTCCGGCTTGCGCTGCTTGAGAAAGATAATAGATCATTATCCTCTGTTGAGGGGTAAGACGATCAAATTCCGGCACTTCATAACGTAACACTTCAATATCGGCAAACCTGTCGACATGATAATCAAAATTCTTGTCGACTACGGCGCCGGCATTTATTCCAATAGACATAGCTATCATAAAACTCGCGATATATTTCATATTTTTTATTTTAAATTTTTCCCTACAACAAATTCTGTTTATTCAACATATAGAACAAGACCTTTCAGATATTCTCCCTCAGGATGAGAAATATCCACGGGATGGTCTGCCGGTTGCGTGAGTTGATGCAGTATCCTGACTTTACGCCCGGATTGGGCCGCTGCCGTGAAAACTGCCAGACGAAACATCTCTTTAGTCACTACCTGGGAACATGAGAATGTAAACATTATCCCACCTTTCCTTATTTTTTCAAAACCTTTCAAATTTAATTTTCGATACCCTATCAATCCATTCTTTAATGCGTTCCTGTGCTTCGCAAAGGCAGGGGGATCCAAAACTAAAAGATCAAATTCTCCTTTTTCAACAGAATCCAGATATTTGAACGCATCCTCTGCTATTGCCGAATGTCTTGAATCTTCCGGGAAGTTTATGTTTACATTGGCTTCTGTTAGTTCTATGGCTTTGGAAGAGGAATCAACTGAAACAACCCTCTTGGCGTTCCCTCGCAAGGCATAAACGGAGAACCCGCCCGTGTAGCAGAACATATTTAAAACTTCTCTGCCCCCTGAATAACTCTCAAGCAGCCTTCTGTTTTCTCTTTGATCAATAAAAAAACCGGTTTTCTGCCCTTTAAGCCAGTCGATATTGAATTGCAGACCATTCTCAAGTGCTATACATCCGTCATATTTCCCGATAAGATATTCATTTGTCGGATCAAGATGTGCTTTGTAGGGTAAGGTTGTGTCGCTTTTGTAATAAACATTCCTTATATTGGCGTGAGGAAGTGTGATCAACGCATCCGCAATCTTCATACGTTCAAGATGCATTCCCGGTGAATGGGCTTGAACCACAGCTGTGTCTCCGTATATATCTACCACCAGTCCGGGGAGAAAATCTCCTTCGCCATGCACTAATCTATAGCAATTGTTATCAGGCCTTATCAGATTTAAAGCCTTTCTCATCTCAAACGCTGACTGGAGCCGCCGGGAATATAAATCTTCCGTTATTTCCTTGTCTCCGAATTCGAGCAATCTCACTGCGATGCTTCCAATCTGATAATGTCCGCTGGCTATTTTGTCTCCTTTCGATGTCAATACTTCTACGGGTTCCCCTTCCTCAATAGGCTCTTCTATTGTGGCTATCGCTCCTGAAAAGATCCAGGGATGATGTCGCTTTACAGATTCTTCTTTGCCCGGTTTTAATTTTATTTTTTTCATCAAATTTTATTTTTCCCGTTAATAGGCTCTAACTGTATTCTCTTTTCACTTAAACAGCCGAAGGATATCCATGCCATTGGCATAAATTAAAAGAATGATGAGTAGACTCATACCAACCATCTGGGCATATTCAAGGAATTTTTCTGATGGCTTCCGGCGCGTCACAACCTCATAAAGAAGGAAAAGGACATGACCTCCATCGAGTGCCGGTATGGGCAAGATATTCATAAAAGCTAAGGCCACCGACAGAAAGGCAGCTATATTCCAGAAAGCTATCCAATCCCATTTCTCAGGGAATATGGCACCTATTGAACCGAAACCTCCAACACTTTTGGCTCCCTCTTTTGTGAAAACAAGTTTCATGCTCTGGGCGTAAGAGGTAAGTCGTTCTGTCCCCATGCTTATCCCTTTAGGCACGGATTGAAGAAGGGAGTATTTAATCTCTTTCGCATTATAAAAGGCTGATGGATCTATTTCAAGACCTACCCCCATTTTAGAATTTTCCGATAACTCTACCGGTAAAACTAATGTGTCTGCTTTAGCCTCGTTTTTTCTCAAAACGGTGAGATTTATAGTCTCATTTTCATGCCCTTGCAAAGTAGATAGAAACCTGTCTAAACTCGGGGTCGCTACCGAATCTATGGCGATTACTTCATCACCGACTTTTACCCCTGCTTTCGCGGCTCCCTCTCCGGCAACAACTTGGGTGATTCTTGTCGGAATTCTATAGGTCATCAATGCTATTGTGGCCGTATCACTCTTTGCTTCTCGGTCAAGTGCGAAAATAAATGTCTCCGGTATCGCTATATCAACAGTGTCTTTCCCGTTTCGCAACACTGTCACAGTCGATGCCTGAATGATTTTCATCCTCGCATCATTGGGATTCACAAGGGGCTCTCCATCTGCATATAGCGGAATATCACCATCATGAAATCCGATTTTTTGTGCTTCTCCGGAATATGCCATTCCTAATTTAGCCTCTTCGAATGGCACATATTTCTCTCCTGTGGCATATACTATTCCGGCATATATTAGTATTGCCAATAGGAAATTGAAGAGAACGCCTGCTATCATTATTAAAAGACGTTGCCAGGCCGGTTTCGACCGAAATTCCCATGGCTGGGGCGGCTTTTTCATCTGTTCGGTGTCCATCGACTCGTCGATCATACCCGAAATCTTGCAGTAACCTCCCAAGGGTAACCAGCCGATCCCATATTCTGTGTTACCCCAAAATGATTTCTTCTTTTGCTGCGGATTCTTTGATTCCTCTTCCTCACATTTCTTCTCATATTCAAGCTGCTCCTCTTTACTAAGTTCCGGCCTCTCGGATATGTTCTTGTGACTACCTAACCCTCCTATATATTTCTTGGGTTTCCATTTAAATAATTCAGTCCACGGATCGAAAAATATATAGAATTTCTCAACCTTAACCCCAAAAAGTCTCGCAAATAAAAAATGACCGAATTCATGGATTATCACCAGGATGGCAAATGCCAATATGAGTTGTGTCGCTTTTATTAGAAATGTATCCATCAAGTTTTTCTATTTCTTTTACTATATTTTCTTGCGTGTAGGTTCTTTCTTGTTGTTCCTGTCGATAGTGTCAGAACTCTTATCTTTTTTGAACCCTTATAAAGAACGCATAAAATGTCAATGTGTTGTAATTAAGATTCTTTTCCTTGTTGTCTCCACCCCCAACTCATTGGTTTCAATTAAATCTTGGAGATCCGGATGGGCTATGAAAGGAACTCTTTCCATTGCAAATTCTGCAAGCCGAGGCATTTCTGTAAAGGAAATTTCTCCATTTAAAAAAGCCTTGACTGCCACTTCATTGGCTGCATTAAGTATGCATGGCATGTTGCCCCCTTGCTTTATCGCCTCAAATGCAAGTGATAACAATGGAAATTTGTTATAGTCGGGCTCTTCAAATGTGAGTTTTCTCATCTTATCCCAATTCAAAATATAATTGTCATTTCGCAATCTTTCCGGATAACTCAAGGCATATTGAATTGGAATATGCATGTCAGGAATTCCTATTTGAGCTTTAATAGAACCATCATGGAATTCCACCATCGAATGTACGATGCTTTGGGGATGCACCAATATCTTTATATTTTCAGGACTGCAATCGAAAAGCCAGCGGGCTTCGATCATCTCGAATCCTTTATTCATCATAGATGCTGAATCAATAGTCACTTTTGCTCCCATATCCCAGTTGGGGTGATTTAAAGCCTCTGTAACAGTGACTTTCTCTAATTCCTTTATGCTTAATTTCCTAAATGGACCCCCACTCGCCGTCAGCAATATCCTCCTCATCGAATTCCTGTCTTCTCCCTGTAGGCATTGAAAAATTGCAGAATGTTCGCTGTCTACAGGCAGGATCGAAACTTGATGATCTCTTGCCAAACCGGTTATTAGCTCTCCGGCAACTACTAAAGTTTCTTTATTGGCCAATGCTATTGTTTTCCCTGCTTCTATCGCATTTATGGTGGGAAGAAGACCACTGTAACCTACCATGGCTGTCACTACCATGTCGATTTCCGGAGATTTCACGGCTTCAGCTATTGCATTCGCTCCGCTCTTGACTTCTATTTCGAGTCCTGCGAGTGATTCCTTAACTTTTTTATAATGGCTTTCATCTGCTATGACTACACTCTTAGGCCTGAACCTCTTAGCTTGGTCCACCAAGAGCTCCCAATTATGGTTGGCGGTAAGCAACACTGCTTCAAACTTCTCGGGATAAGTTGTTATGATGTCTAAAGTTTGTGTGCCTATACTCCCTGTGCTCCCTAAGATTGCTATTCGTTTCATAACGGGTCTTTTCTCTTGCTTGTTTTTCCTTCTTTTCCTTATTCTTCCCTTAGTCGCTTATAAAATAAGGTCGTTAACTGCCAACGCCTATATATCTGGATGGCACCACAGGATCCCCGTCATGCCATAATTCCAAGGTAATCTGATGATTTTTCATTCCTTCACCTCCCTGTTGCGTGGCTATTATTTGTCCCGACGCCACTCGGTCGCCCGGACTTACAATTATATTTTTTAATCTTGATGTTTTACTAAGGAATCCTTTGGGATGTTGTATGATTATTTCATAACCTCCGGAATTCCTCGGAGAGGGTGTCACGGAAATAACTTTACCCTCCGCTATTGTCGAAACAGGCGCACCAATCGGTAATACAAACTCTGCTTTTAATTGGCCGCGTGTCGCTTCTTTTATTACAGCTGATTTGTTTACATTCCCAAACAGAATGGTTTGGGTCGATATTTGGCTACTGTTTCCTATATTATATTTGTCTCTTTCCCGAATATCTTCCACAAATTTCTTCTCTTCCGGGCTCATCGGAAGCAAAGAGTCTAAATTCAAGGGAGTTCCTCTTCTTTGATCATAATCTCTCTCGCTTTCCTCTTGTGGCTTTAAAGCACTCAGAATCCCGTTTATATATGCCTCATTCACCTCATAAACGTGAACTAATGAGTCAAGCCTGAGATGTTCCTCCTCTGTGGCTGTCCTTTCTGACTCTTTCAAATAGCCGGGTAAATAGTCTTTTAGTGGCGTAGTTGCCATTATAAACATTCCTAATGCACCCGCTATTACTATAAATGCTATAATCAGAAGAATCAACATTGGAAATCTGAGGGAGAAATTTATTCTTTTTTCCAATGTGGTTTCATCCTCCACAATTATATGATATTTCTTGTCTATTCGCAACGTTAGGTAAGTTTATAGGGCAAATTTACTTAAAATTCCACTTAGAGCCAACCTCTCGAATTTTGTTAAAGGGATAAATCATAGCAATAATGTAGAAATTGATCCTAAGTTTTTTTCAGATTTTGTTTGTCTTCGGTGATTAGGTTTGTCTTTAGCTGATTAGGTTTGTCTTTGTAGGTTTGTCTTCGGGTGAATTTGTTTGTCTTTAGCTGTTTAGGTTTGTCTTTGGGTGCTTGTGGTTTGTCTTTTTTAGGTTTGTTTTCGGCTGATAAGGTTTGTCTTCGGGTGTTTAGGTTGGTTTGTCTTTGGGTGATTGTGGTTTGTCTTTAGCTGATAAGGTTTGTCTTTGGGTGTCTTTGTTTGTCTTGGCTGATCAAAAAATTCCCTAAGTTCCTATCCAGTTGTGGGAAGTAAAATCTAATAATTAATAGTTATTAATATTTATTAACAAATTTTTATTTGCCTGAAAAATACGATGTTGCGACCTCCTTTGATGGTTTGTTAGTATCTTTATGATAAACTAACTTGCACGCGGAAAGTTTTTGCAGTAATTTTGCATCCGCTGTCGCAAACTTTCGGAGGGTGAAAGCTCCGGACCGGACAGCAGAGAGAACAATGAAATGATGCCACAGGACAGGGATTTGCCTGAATAAAAGGCTTATCCCGAGAGCAGCAAAACAAGGGAAACAAAACAAGTTTCCCGTCAATCCTGGAAAACAGACGACGGCCGGACAGACAAAAGATGTCCGAAGGGTCAGGCGATTGTAAAGACGCCGCGGGCCCGGAGGCACAACAACCGAAAGATCTTAGAAAAAAGATAAAAAACAGCGGAGAGTTTGATCCTGGCTCAGGATGAACGCTAGCGGCAGGCTTAACACATGCAAGTCGAGGGGCAGCGGGGAGGAGTGCTTGCACTCCTCTGCCGGCGACCGGCGCACGGGTGAGTAACACGTATGCAACCTGCCCCTGTCAGGGGGACAACCCGGTGAAAACCGGGCTAATCCCGCGTAAATTCTCCGGGGGCATCCCCGGGGGAGGAAAGGAGCGATCCGGACAGGGATGGGCATGCGGCGCATTAGCTAGTAGGCGGGGTAACGGCCCACCTAGGCGACGATGCGTAGGGGTTCTGAGAGGAAG
>JAFLTQ010000027.1 GCA_022510385.1 Muribaculaceae bacterium
CTGAGCAGAAACCGGAAACAAAGCCGGAGGTAAAACCTGAGCAGAAACCGGAAACAAAGCCGGAGGTAAAACCTGAGCAGAAACCGGAAACTAAGCCGGAACAGAAGCCCTCTACGACGACCCCATCTCAACCTTCGACTCCTAACACGCCGGCTCCAAAAACTCCGACAACTCCCTCAACTCCTTCAACTCCCTCAGTGAGGCCTTCTACTCCAAGTGTCCCCTCTGTCGGTAAAAACAATTTCCAATTCGCCTTTTATGATGTCCCAATGGATCTCATAGATATCGATTATAAACTCAGTAATAACCTCTCCAATCCTTCTGATTTCTCTAATCAATGGAAAAATCTTGAAGCAGAGAAAGTTGCTGAAAAATTGATCCCGGCGATCAAAAAACAGATTCAGAAAATCGGCTTAAACGATTACCTTACTTTTAAATATCTGGAAAGTTACGCAAATGCTAAATTCCCAAATGTAAGTAAATCTTCTCAAATGTCGTTAGTGCATTATCTTCTCGTAAATCTGGGATATGATGCTCGTATCGCTGTCACGACTAAAGGGAGTCCACTCGTTTTGATTCCTTTCAAACAAACTGTCTACGGGAAAAGCTACCTCAATCTGCAAGGGAAAAAATTCTATATATTCCCACCGGAAGGGAAAGATGTGTCAACTATTTTCCAAGAAAAGGTAATGACTTGCCAACTGCCATCAGGTGTAGACACCGGCAACACATTCGACCTTGTGCTTGGAGAGCTTAACATCCCTAATAAACCCAAGCAATTCGATCTTGAATACGGACCTTTGCACCTCACGGGCGAAATGAACGAGAATCTCATCCCTATCCTTTACAAGTATCCGCAGATGCCTATTGAAGATTATGCCAAATCAAACCTCCAACCGGAACTTAGAAAGAAGCTGACTCAACAAGTAAAAGATCAATTAGGGAATATGGAGGGTGATGAAGGCGTGGAGGCGCTCTTACATTTCACCCAGAATGCTTTCCAATATGCCACCGATGACAACTATCATGGCTTTGAAAAGCCTTATTTCTTGGAGGAGACTCTCTTCTATCCCAAAAATGACTGTGAAGACAGAGCCATATTCTATACATATTTCCTATATAATGCCTTAGGGCGTGATGCTCAGTTGGTTTCTTTCCCGGGTCATGAAGCTGCAACAGTGACTCTTAAAAATCCTAAAGGAGGAGTATCTTATCAGAGTAACGGAAAAACTTTCTATATCTCAGATCCAACTTATATAGGAGCATCCAGCGGAATGGTTATGCCTTCATATCTGAATGTAACTCCGGAGGTCGACTATACCTACTTAACGAAATAATAAATATAGAAATAGAGCTCGGAAAGGAAAGAAAGAACTCCAAGAAAGGTGACGTTAATACTTCAAACCTAACAAGGATGTTTCAAATAAAAGAGGATGTTTCAAATTTTTGACCCATCCTCTTAAATTAATATAAATGGAATTCCTACTTCAAGCAACCACTCCTGATTCGGAAACAAGAGCCGGTGAAATCATAACAGACCATGGTGTGATTCCAACTCCTATATTCATGCCGGTCGGCACTATAGCGAGTGTCAAAGGAATTCATCAACGGGAACTACGTGAAGATATTGATGCCAAAATAATCTTAGGCAACACCTATCATCTTTATCTTCGTCCCGGGGTTGACATTTTGAGAAAAGCCGGAGGATTACACAAATTTATGGGATGGGATCGCCCGATATTGACTGATTCCGGGGGATTTCAAGTCTTCTCGCTGGCCTCATGTAGAAAATTAAGTGAGGAAGGGGCTAAATTTCAAAGCCATATAGATGGTTCCAGACATCTTTTCACCCCCGAAAATGTGGTTGATACACAAAGAATCATCGGTTCTGATATAATGATGGCTCTGGACGAGTGTCCACCCGGAACTTCTGATTTTTCTTATGCTCGCAAATCATTAGATCTCACTAAAGGATGGCTTGAAAGAGGATGGGAACATTATCTTTCCACTGAGCCCCTTTATGGTCATAGTCAAGCATTTTTCCCCATAGTGCAAGGGTGTGTTTATCCTGAACTTCGAAGGGAAGCAGCTCGCCATGTGGCTTCATTAGGTGCACCGGGAAATGCCATCGGAGGACTCGCCGTAGGAGAGCCCGCTGAGAAAATGTATGAAATGATTGAAATTGTCAACGATATTCTACCGGCAGACAAACCTCGCTATCTCATGGGAGTCGGGACACCGGCGAATATTCTGGAAGCAATCGATAGGGGTGTCGACATGATGGATTGCGTTATGCCTACACGCAACGGAAGAAACGGAATGCTTTTCACTGCCAACGGCGTCATGAATATGAGAAACAGAAAATGGGCGGATGATTTCTCCGAACTCGATCCCGATGGCCCCACATGGGTTGATCATGTCTATTCCAAGGCATATCTGAGACACCTTTTCGTTACCGGAGAATTGTTGGCAATGCAAATAGCTTCCATCCATAATCTCGGTTTCTATCTGTGGCTCGTAAGAGAAGCACGCAAACATATTTTATCAGGTGATTTTAAAGATTGGAAAAATGAAATGACGGAAAGAGTGACTCGGAGATTGTAGATAAAAGAGATTCAGATATTACATTTGAAACATTGATTTAATATTTGAAAAAAAACAATCTTCGGTATTAACCAATACCCTTTATTAGAAATATCAAAAGAAGCAGAAAGAATCCTTGAAAAAGAAATTAGAAATATCATTAAAAGCCATAAAGCTGCCTAAATGGAGAATGGGGAATCCTTTTAAGCTCTATATTATTGATATTTATATACTGAAAAAATTTCTCGGCACATTCTTTCTCTCAACAGTTCTCTTTCTGGCTATTATAGCAATGTTTGACGTCACTGAGAAACTTGATGCGTTTCTCACCGCTCCAATAGAAGAAACTGTTTTTGATTATTTCCTCTCATTCCTTCCCTATTTCGCCCTTCAGTTATCTCCTCTCTTTGTATTTATATCCGTAATTTTCTTCACCACAAAATTAGCCTCTAATTCTGAGATTATTGCCATTCTTTCAAGCGGGATAAGTTTCCATCGCCTACTACGGCCATATATGATAGGAGCAGCCGTTATTGCTGCCTTGACATTTGTTGCAGAAAATTACCTTGTGCCGCCAACCAACCAGAAAAGGATAGATTACACCAACAAATATGTGAAGAATAAGAAGGTGGAACAAAACACTAATATCCAGTTGAAAATCTCTCCTGATGTAGTTGCTTATTTTGGGAGGTTCGAAGATCGTAACAAGACCGGATATCGTTTCTCCCTCTACCAATTCGATGGCAAAAGATTAATTTCACGCACCACAGCCAATACAGCTCGTTATGACACAACTCGTATGTATCATTGGATTCTAAATGATTATATGACGCGTACTTTCGATGGAATGGACGAATCAATTATTCATGGACGTACTTTAGACACCATAATACCATTCGAGCCAAGAGATTTTATGATCTCTTCCAATGATCAGGAAACTTTGACCACTCCTCAGCTCTCGGAATATATACGCAAACAAAAAATGAGAGGAGTGGCTAATATAAAAGCTTTTGAAATAGAAAAAGAGGGAAGGTATGCATCCGTGGCGGCAGCTTTTATTCTCACCCTGATAGGCATGTCGCTATCTTCTAGAAAAGTGAAAGGCGGGATGGGACTTAATATCGGGATTGGTCTTGCTCTTAGTTTCAGTTATATCCTTTTCAGTTCTATCACAAGTTCTTTTGCAATTTCAGGTGCCACCACCCCATTTATCGCAATGCAAATCCCAAACGTCATTTATCTTATTATCGGGCTTTATCTGTATTACCAGGCTTCAAAATATTAAGTGTCGATTCCTTTTTAGCACCCACATAGAGGTTTATTCAAAAATCGGGATTTTGTGAAGACATAAAAAAGTAATGGGATTCATATGCACTCACGTCCAAAATGAAAGGAAGTTTAAAAGTATCGGAACAAACAGAATAAAATAGAGATAGATTGGGAACTTTTATAGAAAATTTCGGTAATTTTGGGATATGAATTCAAAATGGAGTCTAAGAAATCATCCGGTAATAGCCAATATTATGATTATAGGAGTTGTGGCTATTATCGGACTTGTGATATTATATTTATGGCTGAATATATTCACTCGCCATGGAGAATGGGAAACAGTGCCGGGAGTGGAAAATATGTCATTTACAAATGCAATTAACAAACTCCATTCCGCAGGATTCCGCACAGACATTCGTGATTCGGTATATAATGAAGAAATTATGCCCGGATATGTGGTGGAGCAGTTTCCGAAACCGGGTTCAAAAGTTAAACCCGGCAGGAAGGTTTTCCTATATATCAACGCAGTGCATCCGCGGGAATATATTATAGATTCAGACAATACATCTCCGGGAGAGGCGCTAAAGGGGTACTCATTGCGTCAAGGTTTGGCAAAATTGGAAGAACTCGGATTCAGAAAAGTTAACGTTGTGAGAGTGCCCGGAGAAAACGACCGTATAATCCGGCTTATGGCCAATGGTAAAACTATTGGCAAGATGCAGAAAGTGCCTGTAAATACGCTAATAACTGTCGAAGTATGCGACGGGCAACTTAACCGTGTAGCCGACTCCCTTCTTGAGGAGGAATACATGCAATATGTCACTGAGGTTGAGGAAGATGGAAGTGATTTCTCCAACGATGATAACTTTGATGAAGATCCTGTTTTTGTGCAATGATTTCTATAGAAAACAAAGAGAAAGAGGAATCTGCCAAAGAGAATCTTCAAAATAACCCTGAAGGGAATCCTGAAGAGAATATGTCTGAGGATCCGGCAGAGGATAGTTTAGAAGAACCCTCCTATGTCTCTGAAGATGGCCGTGAACTCTTCGAACATTTCAGATTTGTAGCCGATAAAGGTCAGACTCCTTTGCGCGTAGATAAATTTTTGGTTGACCGAATGGAAAAAACCTCGCGCAACAGGATCCAGCAGGCTGCCGATGCCGGATGTATCATTGTAAACGGTAAGCCCGCTAAGTCAAGTTATAAGATAAAGCCGGGAGATGTTGTGAGCATAGTGATGGACCGGCCACGCTATGAACTTGAGATAATTCCCGAAAATATACCCCTTGATATTCTTTATGAAGATGAATACTTGTTGGTGGTCAATAAACCTGCAGGATTAGTTGTTCATCCCGGTCATGGCAATTACAGCGGCACTTTGGTCAATGCCTTGGCATGGCACTTTAAAGATAATCCCGATTATGATGTCAACGACCCTCGCATGGGGCTTGTGCATAGAATTGATAAAGACACAAGCGGTTTGCTCGTTGTGGCCAAGACTCCTGAAGCTAAGACAGACTTAGGGTTACAATTCTTCAACAAGACCACAAGAAGAGAATATATAGCCATGATTTGGGGAGAATTTCCCGAAAAGAAAGGCACTATCGTAGGAGACATAGCCCGCAACCCCAAGAATAAATTACAGATGGCTGTTATGACAGATCCGGGAATCGGGAAACATGCCGTCACACATTATGAGGAAATAGAAAGCTTCGGTTATGTTTCATTGGTAAGATGCCGTCTTGAAACCGGCAGAACTCATCAGATTAGGGTTCATATGAAATATAAAGGGCATCCACTCTTTAATGATGAACGATATGGAGGTGATGAGATTCTTCGTGGAACCACATTTTCAAAATACCGTCAGTTTATAAACAATTGCAAAGAGGCTTGTCCCCGTCAAGCCTTACATGCCCGGACTTTGGGATTTCGTCATCCCCAAACGGGAGAAGAAATGAATTTCGAGGCTCCAATACCCGCCGATATGCAAAATTTAATTGAAAAATGGAGAGATTATCGCTCTTTACAATAAAAACAATATCTGCAAAAGGGGGATAAATGAATTAAATGAGTTAAATTTGCCGGATAAGCCGAAAACTTTGAAGCTTTGATATGAAAGAGCAAGAATATGATTTCAGTGATATAGCTCCTTATTCAGACTCGGAGTTCCATTCACGAATGGAAAAACTAATCAAGGAGCCGGGGTTCCATCATGTAATCAACTACACGATGCCCCCTCAAGATGTCCCTCCTTTGATTGAAGAGCTGCTGAAAATAGACAACACCTATGATTTCCAGCATCAAGTGATGTTCCCTTTTTTAGAAATGCTGGCAAAGACCACCACTTCCGGAATCTCTTTAGGAGGGGTGAAATATCTGAATCCGACAACCAACTATACTTTTATCACTAATCATCGCGATATAGTATTGGATGCCTCCTTTCTTAATCTGGCTTTTCTCAGACAAGGACTCCCGACTTCGGAGGTGGCTATCGGCAACAATCTTTTGATTTTCGACTGGATTACCGATCTCGTGCGCCTCAATAAAAGTTTCATAGTGAAAAGAAATACAGGATTGCGAGAAGGATTGATGGCTGCAAAAAAATTATCTGCCTATATCCATCATTGCATACTTGATAAACGTGAATCTGTCTGGATTGCTCAAAGGGAGGGACGGTCGAAAGACAGCAGTGATAAAACTCAGGAATCACTCCTTAAAATGTTGGCAATGTCGGGTGAGGGAGGCTTTATGGACAGGCTTAAGAAGATAAATCTAATGCCCGTCTCTATCAGCTACGAATTCGATCCCAACGATTATCTCAAAGCTCGTGAATTCCTCTTGAAGAAACGAGATCCGGAGTTTAAGAAAAGCCAGCGAGACGACCTCTTCTCAATGGAGACAGGATTATTGCAATTCAAAGGGAAAGTGCATTTCCAACTCACCCCAAGAATCAACACTAAGCTTGATGAAATCGGAGAATTCGGCGATAATAACAGAGCTGCGCATCATGTGGGTTGCCTTATCGACCAGGCAATTCATAGAAGCTATATGATTTTTGAAATCAATTATGTAGCATTCGATATTCTTCATTCCACCAACAGGTTTGCTTCAAAATATACCCCGGAGAAAAAAGAGGAGACTATCGCCTATATGAATAGCCAACTTGATAAGATCGACCTCCGGGACATCACCCCGGATGAGAGAGAATATATGTGGCAAATCATGCTCACAATGTATGCTAATCCATTGAAAAATAAGCTTAAAGCTCTCCTTGGAGGGATTGAATAAGCCCTATGAGGATTCCTGTTCTTTCTATTATTTTTCTATTTATTCTCTCTTTCCTGATCGACCTTTATATCAGTTTTGATGCAAGGCAGGTAGGAAAGAAAAAGGGGATGTTGGGATATTGGATATCTGCAGCCCTTTGCTATGCTCTTCTGATTGTTGCGATTTCCTTGCCAAGGAGGGATGTCTCATCAAGCATTTCGGGTGTTATGTGGATGCTTTTCACATATCTCACCATTTATATTGCCAAAGTTTTTTATCTTCTTTGCTCTCTTTTGGGACGCTTTGTTACGATTGCATTCCACACTAAACTAAAATATTACCCCTTCCGACTTCTCGGAATCTTTGCAGGGGTCGTTTTTATGGCGATAATGTGGATAGGAGCCGGATATACCCGGAGACATATCGTAGTTAACACTTTGGAATTCCAATCGCGAAAGCTTCCTCAAGAATTTAATGGTTATAAAATAGTACATATCAGCGACCTTCATGTAGGAACATGGGGGAATGATACGACTTTCTTAAAGAATCTTGTAGATACCGTTAATTCCTTGCAACCCGACTTGATACTGTTTACAGGTGATTTAGTCAATCGTGAAAGTCACGAGTTGCTCCCATTTGTTAATGTATTGTCAGACTTGCAAGCAAAAGATGGAGTTTATTCCATTCTTGGAAATCACGACTACGGGGATTATGTTGATTGGCCAAGCGGGAGAGAAAAAGAGAAAAATCTCCTCAAACTTAAGGAATATCAACGCAGAATGGGATGGAAAATGCTCAATAATGAAAGTGAATTCATTCACTCCGGCAATGACAGTATCCTTCTTATAGGAGTTGAAAATTGGGGAGAGCCACCGTTCCCTAAATATGGAGACCTGGAACTGGCAATTACTTCTAACGGAAATGCCGCTATACATCAAAATGACTCCACTTTCAAACTTCTCTTAAGTCATAATCCGGAACATTGGAACCGGGAGGTATCCAAAACCACAAATATAGACTTGACTCTGTCGGGTCATACCCACGCTATGCAGACATTGATTAAATTGGGGAATTGGAAATGGTCGCCTGCTCAATATAGATATGAACAATGGGGAGGGAGATATGACCGAAATAATATAAATGGAGAACCCACTTCAATTTATGTCAATATCGGAGGCGGAGCTGTCGGAATGCCGGCCAGGTTGCTCTCAGCTTACCCGGAAGTGACTCTAATAACTCTAAAGAAATGATTTCTGTTGTTATAAGTATCGGTTCAAATTGTGGCGACCGAGAAGCAACAATAAGGCATGCAATTGATTGGCTCAAAAGCTTTCTAATGCAGACCGAATGTTCAGACATTTATGAGACTCCATGTGCAAACAATATGGGGAAGTCTTATCTAAACGCAGTTATAAGAGGATATTATGAAGGAAACGGAGAAGAATTGGATGATATTCTGAAAGAAAAGGAGCGTGAAATGGGAAGGAATTCTAAATGTCGGGAAAGAGGAGAAGTGCCTCTTGACATGGATATTGTGGTTTGTAACAATGAAATATGGAAAGAATGGGACTTTCGCCAACGTTTCTTCCGTATCGGCTTTTCTCAAATAAGTAAAGCCTAACAACCCGCTGCAAGATCCACAGGCAAACACCTGGTTAAATCCCTACCGGAATCCCTGACTCAACATCTGCCAAATCCATAATGGAGCTATCTTTCCCCATAACTCATATATCAAAATCGGGTTTCTATTTCCCATATCATCATAAAATTTATAAAATGCATAATTTTCTCCAAAAAACAAGGTTTAAAATTGTTCATTACCCTGAATTTTTGTAACTTTGCACCCCAAATAGACCGTCGCCAAATAGACCGTTTATCCAAATAGACAGTTTAGAATGTATAGATTCTTATTTTTGCTTACAATACTTTTATCGCTTTGCTCTTGTGGGGAATATAACAAAGTATTGAAAAGCAAAGACGTAAATTATAAGTTCGACTACGCAAAAAGAGCCTTCGACGACAGAAGGTTCAATCAAGCTGCTACAGTTTTGGAAACCATCTACACTCCTTTAAGAGGAACTGCAGATGGCGAGGAGGCCCTTTTCCTTCTTGCAATGGCGAATTTCGAAAATAAGGATTACCTTAATTCGAGCCTCTATTTTAAAACATATTACTCACGTTATCCAAGAGGGAAATTCACTGAATTGGCCCGTTTCTATTCCGGTTACGGTTATTATCTTGATTCCCCCGACCCGCAGCTCGACCAAAGCCCAACTAAAAAGGCGATTGAAGAATTGCAGGGGTTTATCGACTATTACCCGGACAGCGACAGAATTTCGATAGCACAAAATGCTATCAACGAGATGAGAGACAAGCTAACTCTTAAAGAGCTTCAGAATGCTCAGCTTTATTATAATCTCGGGAATTTTATGGGGAATAATTATAATGCGGCTATTATAACTGCTCAAAATGCTCTCAAGGATTTTCCGGTTTCTAAATATCGTGAAGATTTTGAACTCTTGATTCTAAAATCTAAATATCAGGAGGCCAGACTTAGTGTCGACGAGAAAAAGGGGGAACGATATCGTGATGTCGTGGATGAATATTTCTCTTTCACAAATAACTATCCTGACACCAAAAATCGCAAAGAGGCTGACAATATCTACGAAATAGCGCGCAGACATGCAGCTGAATAATTTTATCCTCAAATTATTGTAAATATATTTTCAATACATACAACTTCAATAAATAGAATATCGTGGATTACAAAAAGACTAACGCACCACTGAACACCGTGACCCGGGATATGATTGAAATGGCTGAACAAACCGGGAATGTCTACGAAACGGTATGTATAATCGGTAAGCGAGCTAATCAAATCGCTGTGGAAATGAAAAAGGAGCTCGAGAAAAAGCTTCAGGAATTCGCTTCATCTGATAATCTTGAAGAAATCTCTGAAAACAGAGAGCAAATTGAAATCTCTAAATTTTACGAGAAACTTCCGAAACCTACCCTGATTGCAACTCAGGAATATCTTGAGCATAAATTATATTTCTCAAATCCATCCAAAGAGAAAGACCGCTTGAGCGATTGATTCAATTAAGGGATGGCAAGAGGGCTGTTTAGCCCGTTCCATAATTTATGTATAGGAACAGACTCTTAATTTTCAATCCCGAACATGATCTCGCTTTAGCCGTTGGGAAAGGTTCTTACACTCCACCGGCCGAAGTAGTAAAAATTAAAAGAAGATTATCGCTGTTGCCCGCTTTATATGCCCGCAACAGCGATTTTATTATTATTCCCGACGACTTGAATTTAAATGAGACTAATTCTCTCCCCTTCTCAAATCTAATTGAGGAAAAGGATATATCTTTGATTCATCTAAATCAAATAGATTCTATTTCCCACAAACTGTCACAAATAATTCCCTGGGGCTGGGATTTCGCAATTTATGATCAATTAAAGAATTCGGGGATCCCACACCGTTTGCTTCCATCTGATGACTATCTGGATAATCTTAGAATCTTGTCCCATAGGAGAACAGCTATCCTCTTCAGAAAAGAGATGGAAAGTCTGATTCAAGATTCTTTTTATAAGGAACTTACACCCCAACTCACTTTGGAAACTCCAAATAAATACGGATTGGAATTGTTTGAAGAATCCGAGGTAGATAAATTTCTGCAGACAACTCCTCAAGCCTTTTTTAAAGCCCCCTGGAGCTCTTCCGGCAGGGGAATCGTCTGTACATCGCATATATCTCGAGAAGGGCTTATGGAATGGGTACATGGCGTCATAAAGAAACAAGGTAGTGTCATTGCTGAACCTGCTTGGGAAAAATGTCTCGACTTTGCCACAGAATGGTGGATTGACAAGGGTCATGTGCATTATTTGGGGTTATCACTTTTCAATACCTCTTCGCGAGGTAAGTATCATGGAAATTTACCCGGGAATCAGGATATAATACTGAAAAAAATAAAAGAGAATGCCCCGGCTTTTAATTCTTCATTGATATCTTTGCAAAAAGATTTAATTGACAAGATTTTTTCCTCTTCCTATAACGGCCCCCTCGGAATAGATATGCTTGCTGATAATCAAGGAAGAATTAACGCTTGTGTGGAAATAAATCTGAGATTGACGATGGGTATGATAAATCTGCCCGATTTTGAAAAGTTTATGGATTCCATATAAGTTTTAGAAAGCCTTCTTGATCCGATAACAATAAATAACCACTATGATGAAACTAAACGATATAGCTATTATTGGGAAAGGGAATGTGGCGACTCACTTGTATAATGCTTTAAAAGAGAAACATCGAGTGAGTATCATAGACCCGCATACGCTTTCAGGAATTTCAGATAATCATGAAATAATCATAATCGCAGTTTCAGATAATGCAATTAAAGAGGTAGCTCTCAAAATTGCTCCTTCAGATGCTATTATAGTCCATACCGCCGGATCTGTCCCAATGGATATTTTTAGAAATAGATTTAGGAATTATGGCGTCTTTTACCCTCTTCAGACTTTCACCAAAGATGTCTCACTGAAATATTCCGACATCCCGGTTTTTATCGAGGCTCCCTCCGAAAACGTCGCAGAAAAATTGAGACAACTTGCACGATCATTCACAGACAATGTTTCTAATGTGGATTCAGAAACAAGGAAAAAGTTACATTTGGCTGCCGTGTTTGCATGTAATTTCACAAATGCTATGGCTATGGCTGCCTCAGAACTTTTGGAAGATTCCGGCTTAGAGTTCAATACTCTATTACCATTATTACGTCAAACCTTTAATAAACTCGAAAAGGTTTCTCCACAAGAGGCGCAAACTGGACCGGCAAAAAGAAAAAACAAAGAAATTATTAATGATCATTTAAATATGCTTTCGGATAAAAAATATTTAAGGAATATTTATGAATCCGTTTCCGAATATATCCTTTCATATTAATCGACTTAAAACACTCTTTATGGATCTTAATAAATATCATATATTACTCGCAAGTAAGTCTCCTCGAAGAAGAGAGATATTAAAACTTCTCAATATCCCTTTCTCAGTAGTAAATATTGACGGTTTAGATGAAAGTTTTCCCTCCGACATGAAGCCGGAGAAAGTGTCTCAATTCATTGCAGACAAGAAGGCTGATGAATTTCTTAAAAGAATTGGGGATGATGAAGTGATTATCACTGCTGACACTGTGGTGATTTGTGATGATAAGATTCTCGGCAAGCCTAAAGATAAAAAAGAGGCGCACGAAATGTTGAGATTTCTTTCCGGGAAAACCCATAAAGTTACTACAGGGGTGACTATTGCCACCAGATACAAACGAATTTCATTCTCTTCTGAGTCGCTCGTGACCTTTGCCGAACTGACAGATGAAGAAATAGAATATTATATTGATGTGTTTCATCCCTTTGATAAAGCGGGAGCTTACGGAATTCAGGAGTGGATCGGGGCAGTCGCGGTAGCAGAAATCGATGGAAGCTTTTATAACGTAATGGGCCTTCCGGTGCATAGACTCTATCAGGAGCTAAAAAAATTCTGAGAAGAGGAGGTTTCAGAGTTGTTAGAGTTTTTAAAGTTGTTAGAGTTGTTAGAGTTGTTATAGGGGTTTGTTTTAGTTTTTTTGTCTATCGAATATTTAAATTAAAAATAATTTTTTAAATTTGCCATAAAATATTATATCTATGAAAATTAAACATTTATTAATTTCAACAGCCATAATTATGACTATGATGGCAAGTTCATGTGATGGCAGCAAAGGCTCGGCTGCAGGTGGTGAAAAATGCGATGTGGATACCACAAAAATAGTAATGGAGAATATCCTGACTCGCACCAGTATACGTCAATTCACAGATCAGAAGATCGATAAGGATATTATCGACAATTTGTTAAAGGCCGGCATGGCAGCTCCATCAGCAGTCAACGCTCAACCATGGGCTTTTGTAGTGGTTGATGACAAAGCAATATTAGACTCTTTGAATGAAGTAAAACCTTGGTTTAATCTTAAGACCGCAACAGCTGCTATCATAGTGTGCGGAGATATGAGCAAAGCTATGGAAGGTCCCGGAAGAGAATATTGGGTTCAAGACTGTTCAGCTGTTACAGAAAATATTCTCTTGGCTGCACATGCATATGGTCTGGGAGCTGTTTGGTGTGGTGTTTATCCCAATCAGGAAATAATTCCGGGGGTCGTTAAAGTGTTGAATCTCCCTGAAAATATTATCCCGCTTAACGTTATTACTATGGGTTATCCGGCAGAAAATCCTGAACCAAAAGATAAATTCAAATCTGAAAATATTCATTATAACGTTTGGTAAACACATAATTCCAAAAATAAAACAAGGGTGGACCATAAGAATAAATGGTTCACCCTTTTATTTTAACTTCAATAAATATGGGCCCTTCTCCTATTAATGCAAAGTATTTATTCCCGACTTTACCCCGGTATGATGCCCGGCTTATTAAAATTCTTACTCTTCCCTCTTCTTTTTCCCAAATTCCGGATCTATCTTTAACAATCCACACACCAGGAATGTCAGAAGCGAAGAAAGTACCACAAGCCAAAAGAAATTAATATATCCTTGATTAAAACTTGAAGCAAAGAATTCAAATTTCTCAAAATACTCAAAAATCCAACCTGCCCCCATTCCCGGCAACATCATTCCTATTGCCATGAAGGCTGTACAAAAAGCATAGTGGGAGGTGGCCGCCTCTCCCCTACTGAAATACAACAGATAAAGCATATAAGCGGAGAAACCAAACCCATATCCGAACTGTTCAATAAAAATCGCTCCTGATATTATAAGAAAATTTGTGGGTTGCCACATTGCCAAAAAACAATAGAATATGCAAGGCAATGTTAGGGATGCTGCCATGGGGAAAAGAAGTTTCTTTAAACCCCCGCGTGAGATGGCTACACCTCCTACAATCCCACCTATAAGTAGACCTACAACCCCTATTGTTCCATTCACTAATCCGGCTTGTGCCGTTGTGAGTCCTAATCCTCCTATTTCCCTCGAAGCAAGGAAGAATGGTTGGATAATTTTCAAACATAAAGCCTCCGGGAAACGATAGAGCAGCATAAACAACAGTGCTATAACTATATGTTTCTTTCTAAAAAATGTAATAAAAGTCCTGAAGAAATCCTTTATTATATTTTTTCTGTCCACCCCTTCTATGGGTCTGTCTTTTCCGGTTCGTGGCAACGACCATAAATGATAGAGCGTGAAAATAAAAAATATGGCAGACAAAAGCCCGAACACGTATGACCACGCCAAAGGTATGTTTTGTAAAGTTGTCTCAAGATATCCGGCAAGAAGCACAAGTCCACCTTGGCCGGCTATGCTGGCTATGCGATAGAAAGTGGATCTCACTCCCACAAAAGCAGCTTGCTGATGGGAATCGAGCCCGATAAGATAAAGACCATCCGCAGAAATATCATGGGTTGCTGAGAAGAAGGCACTCAACCAAAAGAAGATTAATGTAATGGTGAAAAAGTGACGTCCCGGTATAAACAAAGCAATTCCGGCCATCATAATAGCTATTGTCATCTGCATGGTCAGAATCCACCATCGTTTAGTCTTAAAAAGATCGACAAAGGGGCTCCAGAATGGTTTGATGACCCACGGTAGATAGAGCCAGCCGGTGAAAAAAGTCATGTCACGCAGGCTTACTCCCATATTGGTGTACATTATAACCGTCAATGTGTTGACAGCAAAATAAGGGAGCCCTTCTGCCACATAGAGAGTGGGGACCCACCACCAGGGAGTCTCTTTTTTTATTTCCATTTAACGATTGCAGGCTCTGATTCACGGTTGAGGCGATCGAGCGCTGTCACTATGAAGGTGGACCCTTCTGCCGACGGTCCCGCTGAACTATCCTCTATCAATACCATGTTAAGGGGAGTCATTGCTATAATAGTCTCTGAATCTTCTATATTAATCTCTTCTCCCGGGAAGAATTGGTAAACTACAAATCTAACCGGATCCGTTGACTTTGGTTTCCGAGCCGCCGGTTTATCCCAGCTTAGGAAAACTTGTCCCTTCTCTTTAACAAGCCTTAAATTTTTAACCCCCTCCGGTTTTCCTTGGTTCTCCCGGTATGCGGGCGGCAACGCGATAGTGCTCTGATATTTCAATGCAAGAGAATCTGCCACCCCTTTCAGATTATCGGTAACCCAATATCCGTGCCACCATATATTCCCTTTCACATTCGGCAACTCCCGAGACATTCTCACTTTTGTGTCAAGTTCATTTGAGTCATTGTTACCCGGGTCAGCATTTGTCATTGTGCGTTGAACATCCTGACCTATATATACATCCACGCCATTGGCATTATCGTTCCACCATTTAGCAAGATGACGACTTGGAGCGGCCGCAAGGTCGAGTGGCCAGTAAAGTTGAGGAGCAAGATAATCTATCCATCCGTTATTTGCCCACAACAAGACATCGGCATAGAGATCGTCATAATTCTGGAGTCCGGAGCTCTCGCTGCCCCGAGGATCATTTTTCTTATTCCTCCATATTCCGAAAGGACTGACTCCGAATCTCACCCAATCTTTCTCATCCTTAATTGTGGTGCGAAGCTGTTCAATCAAAAGATCCACATTATGACGGCGCCAGGCATTTCGTTCCATCCCCTTCCCAAATTTCTTATAACTTTCATCATCATTCTGAAATTTTTTTCCATTGACGGGATAAGGATAGAAATAATCATCTATGTGAATTCCATCAACATCATAACGTTTCACAATGTCTTTCACCACGTTACTGATATGATCACGATTTTCCGGATAAGCAGGATCAAAAAAGATTTGGCCGTTGAATTTAATAAATCTGTGAGGCTCCTTATTAACAAGATGTGAGGCAGGTAATGTTTCCTTGGTATTGGATGTGACCCGATATGGATTCAGCCATGCATGAAATTCCATTCCACGCTTATGAGCCTCATTAATCGCAAACTCCATAGGGTCCCACAGTGGCGAAGGAGCCTTCCCTCGCTTTCCTGTGAGCCAAGAGCTCCAAGGCTCTATATCTGAGATATAGAGCGCATCAGCCGTAGGTCTCACCTGAAATATGACTGCATTGCAACCGGCTTCAAGAAGTTTGTCAAGCTGCTCCTCAATATACTTCTTTTGTTGGGCCACATTCTTGTTCTGCCATTGCGACTGCCCGATCACATGTAGCCATGCTCCACGGAACTCCCGCTTGGGGTTCTCGCCGTAAGCAAAAGAAAATGTAATGGTTAGAATTAGGGTTAAAAGATATTTACGCATTTGACATAATCAGAGGGTATGTCGTAGACACACCCTCTTTAATAACTTAAGTGATTAATTAATTAGGTCGGGATAAGGCCGTGCCATCCAAATAGATGCGCCTCCATACACGCTTTGGAGATTATGATCCACAGCGGGCAGAATCCCATGAATAATATTACCGAGAGCGTCAAAGAACTTGTACCGATAGCTGTATATACATCATATTCGTCGGCAATAATAATTCCGGAGAATGCCGGCGGAAGGGCACAAGCAACAACTGTCATCAGGATATTGTAATAATCCATCTTGAAGAGCAGGCAGAGAATAAGAATCACAGCCGGCATCATAATCATCTTGAGGATCGAACCGAGAATTGCCTGCCAGTTGATAGTTATCTTCAATGAAGAAAGTGTGATACCGGCAGAGAATACAGCCATAGAAGCATTCGCACCCTTGATAAGATCGAAAGAGGGGCTTGCCCAATCCGGCCATGGAATTCCGATAATAACCCAGATAGTTGCCAAAATCGGAGCCCATGCTACAGGTTGTGCCAAAGCATGTACTACTGGTTTCCACCAGGCTTGACCTTTATGACTGGGATCCGCTTTTGCAATACCGGAATTCAGTAGGGATAGACCTACCGGAATACCTATTGCATTCACCACGATACCGATAATTGCAACCACAAGTGCAACCTTTGTAAGACCGATTGTAGCATCAAAAATCGGCTCAAGAACTGCAAAACCCAAGAATCCGATTGTCGGTGAGCCGCTTATCAATGCGCTTACTGCCGCACATGACTGGGGATTGGGCTGGTTCTTCCGGAAACACCATAAAAAGATAAAATAAACCGCCATAAAACAGGCCATAATTCCCACCACAGAAACTATAGACAGCTTGATGTCCTCTACAAGCATGTGACGGTTTGACTTGGCGATCGACACAAAGAGCGCTGCCGGCAATGCATATACAAGCACTACCTTGTTGAATTTCTTTGAGTCCTCACCATTAAAGGCTCCTCTCTTCCCGGAGATGTAGCCTGCCAGCATCACCACCAAAATAGGGATGATGGCATAGATGATTACGTGACCTATATCCATATATGAATGTGTTAGTTGATTATTGTTCCTGTTTAGCCTAAATCCCTCTTTTTTAGAGATGATTTAATTGATTTATCGGCAAATATAATAATTATTTTTATTTTCCCTTTCTATTTGCTATTTAATTTGTAATTTTTTTTACAAAATATTTTCAATATCTCAAAAAAGAGCCCCGAATTGATTTCGAGGCTCTTACTTATTTTTATAATTATATTTTCACTAACAATAATCTTATACCGTATAATCAATAAGAGGAGTAGGATTTAGATACCCTATGTGTCCGCTCTCCTTACCTGCATCCGGAGCCAACTGCACATTGATAATATTCGGTTTGCCGGAAGCAATAGCTGCCTCAAGAGCTGATTTCAGTTCATCAGGTGTCGTCACATAGGAGTGTCCGCAATTAAATACTTCTCCCATCATATCATAGCGGTCAAAATCCAGGGTAGTTGGAGCCGGATCCTTTTCGATAGAAGGATCTGTACTTGGATTTACTCCGATATGGTTGTAGATACCACCATTATTTAAAATTACAACTGTCACAGGGAGTTGGAATCTGGTAATGGTTGAGAAATCCATGCCTGAGAATCCGAAAGCGGAGTCGCCTTCAATAGCAACAACCTTCTTGCCGGTAGCAACAGCAGCTCCTACTGCCGAGCCCATACCCATACCCATTATTGCCCATGTAGCACAGTCAATCCTGTGGCGTGGCAAGAACATATCAACTGCATCTCGAGTGTCATCAAGAGTGTTTGCTCCTTCATTCACCAAAATAACATCAGGATTAGATTCCAGAATTGGTTTGATTACACTAAGAGCGCTCCAATGAGTCATTGGTGACAATTTTGCAGCATCTGTGAGTCTTTCGGCAAATTTTTCATTCTTTGCCTGGGTCTCTGTCTGAAGAGTTGACAACCAAGTAGGATCTGTGCTCATTTTCTTGCCTTCAAGCTCAGCAAGCAAAGCGTCAAGTGACAATGATAAATCACCGACAACCGGAGCTGCAATAGGCACATTCACATCTATTTCCTGTGGCTCTACATCAAGTTGGATAAACTTCATATCAGGATTCCATTTACCCTTTCCGAAAGAGAGCATCCAATTCAGACGTGCTCCCAATATCATAACCACATCAGCCTTTTCCATTATGTCGCTACGGCAGGAAATTGCAGAAAGAGGTCCATTGTCCGGCATAACTCCTTTTGCCATAGACATCGGCAGATATGGAATATTATATGTTTCGACCAATTTCTTAATCTTATCCTCAACCTGAGCATAAGCCGCTCCCTTACCGATAAGGATTGCAGGACGCTTTGCAGATGTCAATATATCAACTGCATTCTTGACAGAATCCGGATTCGGAGCTACCGGGGAATATAGATCAATCGGAGTATAGAACAATTTCTGAGCTTCAGAAGCATCAATCACTTCTGCAAGCGCCGGTGTTGTCATGTCAATATAAACTCCACCGGGACGTCCGCTGACTGCCGCACGGTAAGCTCTTGCCAAAGCCGATGGAATGTCGGTGGCATGGCTACACCTGAAAGCTGCCTTTACCAATGGCTTTGCCGTGTTGAATTGGTCAAGTTGCTCATATGTACCCATATTCATATCTACCATTGTAGGATCTGATGCTCCCGAAATCTGGATCATAGGATAACAATTGACGGTGGCATTTGCGGTGGCTGTCAAACCGTTTAAGAAACCTAAAGATGATACTGTTAAAAGCACTCCGGGTTGCTTGGTAAGAAAACCATGAGTAGCAGCTGCCATACCGGCTTGCTGTTCAAAACGGAAACTAACAAATTTAACTCCTACATCCTGAAAAGCGTATGCAGCCTCGGTTACAGGGATACCCACAAGGCCATACACTGTGTCAAGTCCCAACCTTTTAAGTGACTGTGCAAGTATATACATTCCGGTTACCTGTTCCGGAAACTTCGGATCCGGACTTGAAGACAGGTTATTTTGTTTATCGATAGTTGCCATAATTCTGTAGTTTTTTTATAATTTGTTTTTGTAAGGATGACGCATAGATGATCAGATTTTCAGATTTTTCTATGCGCCATTCTTAAATATAATTCTTTAGAAGATTTCAGTAATTATTTCTGTCCGTTTGCAAGGGGTTCGGTCGTACCGTTCTTGGCAAATGAAGCAATCTGGTCTGCGGTGTATCCAAGAGAACTCAATACTTCCTCATTGTTTCCACCAAGTGTAGGAGCAGGTCCATATGTCGGTTGATAGCTTGACAATGTGAAAGGACATCCAACTGTTACGAATTCTCCGACTTCACCACCCTGATTGATCTTAACGAGGGTATTACCATCATAGAGAGACTCATCTGTCAGAATTTCTTTTGTAGTGAGTACGGGACCAACAGGAACTCCTGCCTTACCAAGTATCTCTGTCACCTCAAATTTAGTCTTATCAGCTGTCCATTCGCCTATACGTTGCCAAATCTCCTGTTTGTGACGATCACGTGCATCAGCTGTGTTGAAGTCAGGATTTGTAAGCCAATCCTCAAAACCGAGGGCTTTGCAAGCAAGTTCAAAATCTTTCTCACCTCTTTGAAGGATGATATAGACGAAATTATTGGCATCCTCTTCCGTGTCATAACCTCCTGCGGGTTTACATTTGTAGGTCCATCCAAGAACTCCACCACCCTCAGTGTTTCCTGAACGAGGCACACAGTCACCGAATTTACCGTTAGGATATTGCGGGAATTGGGTAAGATAACCAATCTTATCAAGAGTGAGCTGGTCACGTGTCTTGATTCTGCAAAGATTCAAACATGCATTGTGCATTGATTGATATACATAACAACCTTCGCCTGTCTGATTCCTTTGTTGAAGGGCTGCAAGAAGACCAATCAAAAGGTGCATACCGGTATTCGAGTCTCCAAGGGCTGCTCCTGATTGTGTCGGGATATTGTATTCGCCATCATACCAACCGGTTGTTGAAGCTGCGCCACCTGTCACCTGTGCAATTGGTTCATATGCCTTTAGATCCTTATATTGTGATGACTCAGGGAATCCTTTAATTGTACCGTAGATACAACGTGGATTCAATTGATGAACAGCTTCCCAGCTGAAACCAAGTTTATCCATTGCTCCCGGGTGGAGGTTTTCTACAAACATATCTGCTTCCTTTATAAGCTTAGTCAATATCTCCTTACCGTCAGGAGTCTTTGCATCCAATGTCAAGGACTTTTTGTCCGAATTCAATTGAAGATAATAATATGACGGAAGATCAGGATTAAATTGAAGTTCCTTACGGGTGGCATCACCAACGCCCGGACGTTCAATTTTTATTACTTCTGCTCCAAGCCATGCTAACATCTGAGTACATGAAGGTCCTGACTGAACTTCTGTAAAATCTACTACTTTAATACCTTTAAGAGGTGCTACATTTTCCATAATCTTTGTTTTTTTAATAGTTAATTTTTTGATATTATATAATTTAAACAACCGATAATCTTTTTTGGTTTACTAATTTTATTTTTTTATTTACCAAAGATTAGTCCATCTTCAAATTATTCTTTCATTTCTGTTTCAAGTATTCATTTTCGTCTCCTTCCTTATATTATGAAAAACATATTCCAAATGCGTTTCCCAATTTATGTTAAAATTTGGGAGTCAGTTCTTTGGCACATCTCTCAATCTTCATATATTCATAATTTATTATTAGATTTGCATTCATTACTATAATAACGATCCGGACTTATCCTGAGTCGATATGATAGTTGTCTTCAGATGACTAAAAGATATGCAAAAACACTTATCAAACAACATCAACTTCCAGAAGCTCAAAGACCTAAAGCTTAGTGATATAAAAGCTATGTCGGCAGACCTGAAACATATTCATCTTGCCTGGCATGAATGGTTTTTCCTCATATTGGCCGGGGTGGTTGTCATTGGAGGAATAGTATGGTTGTGTCTCCCCAAACCGGTTGAGCCGGATTATCCGGTAGTGGAGGTGGAAACAGTCGAAACCGACAATGTAAATATCTATGGTGAATATGTAGGTCGTGTAAATGCTCACCAATTTGTGGAAGTCAGAGCTCGTGTGGAAGGTTATTTGGAAAAAATGTTGTTTGACGAAGGAACCTATGTTGAAAAAGGTCAGACACTCTTTATCATCGACCCGTTGCTCTACAAAGCCAATGTGGAAAGTGCCAAGGCTCGTCTTAACAAAGCAAAGGCTCAAGCACTTAAAGCGGAACGAGATCTTAACAGGATAAAGCCTCTTTATGAAGAGAATGCAGCAAGTCAGCTTGATCTTGACAATGCCGTGGCAGCTTATGAAACTTCACATGCCGATGTGGTGATTGGAGAAGCTGATCTCACACAAGCTGAAATGGTGTTGGGCTACACTTCCGTTAAATCCCCGATATCCGGTTATATTTCTGAAAGAAATGTAGATATAGGAACCCTTGTCGGCCCGGGAGGGAAGTCTTTGCTTGCAACTGTTGTAAAAACCGACACTGTGAGGATTGACTTCAGTATGACGGCACTCGACTATCTGCGCTCTAAAGAAAGAAATGTTAACATCGGCAGGAAAGATTCAACAAGAAATTGGGATTCATACGTTACCGTGACTCTCGCTGACGGAACTGAATATCCTTATAAAGGCATCGTGGATTTCGCCGACCCGCAAGTCGACCCGCAAACCGGCACATTCTCTGTCAGAGCTGAGATGCCTAATGATCAGCGGGAATTATTACCCGGACAATTCACGAGAGTAAAAATGCTCCTTGACGTCCGGGAGAATGCAGTTGTTGCACCTTCACGTTCACTTGAGATTGAAAAGGGCGGAGCCTTTATCTATGTTGTCAGGCCCGACAGCATTGTCGAAAGAAGATATGTTGAGATTGGTCCCGAAATCGGGAATAATACAGTAATTGAAAGAGGATTAGCCACAGGTGAGAAAATCGTCGTGGAAGGATTCCATAAATTGAATCCCGGAATGAAAGTGAAACCTGTTGTCTTAGCAAATGATTCAACGGGAAAATGAAATCAGACTTTTTCATAGATCGCCCCGTATTCTCTATTGTGATTTCTATAGTCATAGTGATTATAGGAATCATTGGTCTCACCTTATTGCCGGTTGACCAATATCCCGATATAGTTCCTCCATCCGTAAGGATTTCTGCAAGTTATCCGGGAGCAGATGCCCAAACCGTCACTCAGGCGGTTGCAACACCAATTGAACAGGAATTGAATGGGACTCCAGGAATGATCTATATGGAATCCACAAGCTCAAACTCCGGAGGTTACAATGCCACAGTCACATTTGAAATAGGCACCGATCCCGACATTGCTGCAGTGGATATCCAGAATCGCGTCAAAAAAGCGGAAGCACGCTTGCCGGCTGAAGTCGTAAAAAATGGTCTGTCAATAGAAAAACAGGCCTCAAGCCGTCTTATGACAATCACTTTGTTGTCTTCGGATCCAAAATTCGACGAAGTGTATCTTTCCAACTACTCCACCCTCAATGTTTTGGATATGTTGAGGAGAATTCCGGGGGTCGGGAGCGTTACCAATGTGGGAAGTCGGTATTATGCCATGCAGATATGGGTTCAGCCGGATAAACTTGCCGACATGGGTATTACCATTAAAGACCTCCAGAACGCCTTGCAAGACCAGAACCGTGAGTCAGCTGCCGGTGTTTTCGGGCAGGCACCAATGGAAGGGGTTGATGTCACTATTCCGATAACGGCCCGGGGCCGGTTAAGTTCCGTTGATGAATTTGAACAGATTGTAGTAAGGGCAAATCCGGATGGGTCTATAATAAGGTTGAAGGATGTTGCCAGGGTCTCTCTTGAGGCTCAGTCTTACAATACGGAGAGCGGTGTAAATGGAGAGAATGCAGCCGTAATGAATATCAATCTTCTCCCAGGAGCTAATGCCATCGACGTGGCAAAGAGAGTGAAAGAGGAGATGAAGGAATTAAGCCGCAACTTTCCGGATGGTATCACATACAACATCCCGTTTGATGTCACAACTTATATATCCGAATCAATCTATCACGTCTATCGCACCCTCTTTGAGGCAGTCATACTTGTAATAATTGTTGTATTCTTCTCATTACAGAGCTGGCGTGCTACAGTTATTCCCATGGTGGCAGTCCCTATTTCATTGATAGGGACATTCGGAGTGATGCTCCTTTTTGGGTTCTCACTGAATATGTTGACACTGTTAGGGTTAATTCTTGCAATTGGTATTGTGGTTGATGATGCCATAGTGGTTGTGGAGAATGTCGACAGGGTGATGCGCCAGGAGAAATTATCCTCTTACGAAGCTACCAAGAAGGCAATGAGTAACTTGGGGGGAGCATTGATTGCCATGTCTTTGGTGTTATGTGCTGTTTTTGTGCCTGTAAGTTTCCTCGGCGGTATCACGGGAATGCTCTACCGACAGTTTACCATCACTATTGTAGTATCTGTAGTTATCTCTACAATTGTAGCTTTAACGCTTAGTCCGGTTATGTGTGTCTTAATGCTAAGACCGCAAACCAAGAAGAAGAGAAGAATCTTTAAGAGAATCAATATTTGGCTTGCAAAAGGTAATAGAATCTATGCCAAACTGATAATAAAAGCTTTGACTCGTTCAAAACGGGTTATTGCAGCCTTTGGTATGATTTTGATAGCCATCTGGCTTTTACACAGCTTCCTTCCTCAAAGTTTCATACCTCAGGAAGATCAAGGTTATTTCACAGTTGAACTGGAATTACCCGAGGATGCTACGATAGAGAGAACGCGTAGAGTCACTGACCGGGCGATGGATTTTTTAATGAACGATCCGGATGTAGAGTATGTATTGAATGTGACCGGTTCAAGCCCGCGTCTTGGAACATCCCAGTCAAGAAGTCAATTGACTGTAATCTTGAAGCCCTGGGGAGACAGAAAAAGTTCCAATATGGGTGAAATCATGGAAAGAGTAAAAAAAGAATTCTCAAAATATCCTGAAAGTAAAGTCTACTTGTCGCGTCCACCTGTGATTCCGGGGCTTGGAGCTTCGGGTGGTTTTGAGTTTGCATTGGAAGCTCGTGGAGATGCGACCTATTCCGATGTGCAGAAAGCAGCCGACACATTGCTATATTATGCAAGACTCAGACCTGAATTGTCAAGTATGGCATCCTCGATGCAAAACGATATCCCGCAACTCTATTTCGATGTTGACAGGGACAAAGCCCGTTTACAAGGAGTCCAGATGTCGGATATCTTCACAACAATGAAGACTTTCACAGGTTCGGTCTATGTCAACGACTTCAATCTTTTCAACCGAATATATAGAGTATATATTCAGGCCGAGGCCCCCTACCGAGCCAGAAAGGAGAATATCGGACTGTTCTACGTTAAAGGCACAGGAGGGAAAATGATTCCGATTTCATCTCTCGGTAACACAAATTACACAGCCGGAGCAGGCACAGTGAAAAGATTCAATATGTTTACATCCGCTCCTTTCACCGGGGAAGCTGCTCATGGATACAGTTCCGGACAAGCTATGAATGCCATTGAAGAGATTGTCAGTGAGCATCTCCCCGATAATATTAGAATTGAATGGAGCGGTCTTTCCTATCAGGAGAAACATGCCAGTGGAAAGACAGCACTCGTGTTGGCATTGGCATTCTTATTTGTTTTTCTCTTTCTTGCAGCTCAATATGAGAGTTGGACAATCCCTATTGCAGTCTTGCTGACACTTCCAATCGCTTGTGCCGGAGCATATGTAGGAATATGGCTCATGGGGCTTGAGAATAACATTTATTTCCAGATCGGTCTCGTAATGCTTATAGGTCTTGCTGCCAGAAATGCTATCCTAATAGTTGAATTCGCCAAAGAAGAGATGGATAAAGGAAAAGATGTTGTAGGGGCCGCTCTTACCGCTGCTCATTTGCGTTTCCGACCAATTGTGATGACCTCCTTGGCTTTCATTTTAGGTCTTATTCCTCTTGTGATAGCTTCCGGACCAGGTTCTGTGAGCCGTCAGGGTATAGGTACCGGAGTTTTCTTCGGAATGATTACAGCTATTACTGCCGGAATTATTTTCGTTCCTTTCTCTTTTGTCTGGATATATAGGATTAAGGATTATGTAAAAACAAGAAAAGTCAAAAAATGAAATATATCTGTAAATACTGTTTTTTCATAATACTTTTGCTGGGGTTGGCAAATTGTTCTGCAGTCAAGAAACTCCCCAAGGCCGACATCCTACTTCCCGAAGCGGATAATTCAGGGTATTCTCTTGATTCTTTGACCATAGCCGACCTCGGATGGTGGGAATTCTATGGGGATGAATATCTTAAAGATATCATAGGGAAAGTCTTGGCTGAGAATAAACGTCTGCAGATGGCTGCACAAAGGGTAGAACAGGCTCAATATTTATATAAGGTAGACCGAGCAGCTCTTTTACCCGAGCTTTCATTCCGCCTGCCTTGGAACCATGAGACCAACAGTTATTATAAAGAACTCGATCTTATTGACCCGGAAATAGGTGTGAAAGCCACTATCAGCTGGGAAGTGGATCTCTTCGGCAGCCTCCGCTGGAATAAAAAGAAGGCACAAGCCAACTATCGTGCCACTTTGGAAGATGAAAGGGCTATGAGGATGGTTCTCGTGGCTGAAACTGCCTCTGCTTATTTTCGCCTTGTAGCTTTAGACAATGAGCTCGCCATCGTAAAATCCACTATGGTTACCCGTGAAGAGGGAGTGAGGCTTGCCAAACTTCGCTTCACCGGGGGTCTTACTTCGGAAACAGTCTATCAGCAGGCCCAAGTGCAATATGCCACGGCAGCAGCTCTCATCCCCAATATCGAACATAATATCAAAGTCGCAGAAAATCAACTTTTGTTGTTGATGGGGTCGTTGCCGGATGAAGAAGTTAAACGGGCTTCTATGCTTAAGGACAACACTTTGCCTGAACGCATTCCTCTCGGCATCCCATCCACTCTGCTTGAGCGACGTCCGGATATAAAGTCATCAGAAGAAAACCTTCAAGCCGCGGTTGCAAATGTGGGATACACTTATGCTAAAAGATTTCCTTCTCTTAATATTGAGTTGACAGGTGGTGTTGAGGATAATGATTTCAAGAATCTTTTCAGGTCACCCTTCAGTTATGTGGCAGAAAATTTTGTGGCACCCCTTGTAGATTTCGGGAAAAGGAAAAACCGATATAAGGCTGCTGTCGCTGCTTATAATGAATCGAGACTCACATATGAGAATAAAGTTCTGGAAGCCTTTAATGAGGTTGACAATGCCCTTTCCCGTTATAATTCCGCCAGAAGAGCAGTCATCAAAGATACAGAATTGCTCGAAGCTGCCGATAAATATCAGGAGCTGACATGGAAACAATATAGAGGAGGAACTATTAATTATATCGATGTGCTCGATGCTCAGCGAAGATATTTTGAAGCTCAGATTGCAAAAATGAACGCTATTCGTGATGAACATCTTGCATTGGTTCAACTTTATAAGGCTCTCGGAGGTGGTTGGCAGCTTTGATC
Source organism: Muribaculaceae bacterium (assembly GCA_022510385.1). Lineage (GTDB taxonomy): Bacteria > Bacteroidota > Bacteroidia > Bacteroidales > Muribaculaceae > Lepagella. The sequence goes on from JAFLTQ010000027.1 coordinate 26,972, forward strand.
AAGTTGCCTTTCTCATATTTTTAAATTTCATTTTTGATTTTCTTTGACTAAAATCATTAACTTTACACCAAATAAAGTAAAAAACTATGGAAAAAGTTAACAAGGGATATCTTGAACTCCTAAGGAAGGTGATGAAAGAGAATGGTATTGATGCCGTTATCATCTCAGGTACCGATCCACATCAGAGCGAATTGCCTCCAAAGCATTGGCGTGGAAGAGAATGGCTCACCGGGTTTGCAAGTGAAAACGGCACTAACGGCACAGCTGTCGTGACTCAAACCGATGCTCTCGTTTGGACCGACTCTCGTTTTTTCATCCAAGCCGAGGAACAATTAAAAGGCACAGGCTTTGCTATGATGAAGGAGGATGGCCCGGAAGCTACCGATCTTATCGACTGGGTAGTGGAACACGTCAATAGTGGCCGGACTGTGGGTATCGATGGAATGACTTTCTCCGTGGCTTATGCTCAAAGAATCGAACAGGAATGTAATGATAACGGGATAAAATTCAATTCCGATTTTCCCCTCTTTGATTACATTTATCCAGATCGTCCTTCACGCCCTTTGAATCCTCTATTCGTCCATGATGAAAAAATTGTGGGTCAAGATGTTGATTCAAAAATGGATGACCTGATGACTGAGGTGAAGGCAGAATTGGCAAATTCAATCCTGATTTCAGCCCTCGATGATATAGCCTGGGCTACCAACGTTAGGACCGCCAACGACATAGCCTACTCTCCTATTTTCGTTTCTTATCTCTATGTAGATGACGCAAGAAGAATTCTTTTTGTGGATGAGGAGAAAGTGACCGATGAAGTAAAAAAACATCTTGACAAATACCACATAGAGCTCAAACCATATGATGCAGTGTTGGATTTCGTGTCATCTCTTCCAAAGGTGAACCGTCTTCTCGTTGATCCTCAAAAGACTGCAAGAGGAGTCTATGACAAGATCGGCTGCACTCCTGTCTTTGGTGGTGCAGGTGTGGCCCGTCTGAAGAGTATCAAGAATCCTACTATGCTTGAGAATATCGACATTGCAATGGATAAAGACGGCGTGGCCTTGGTAAAATTCTTTAAATATGTAGAAGAGAATGCTCCCGGAGGTAAACTAACTGAAGTGGGTTTGGGTAACTATCTACGTGCCCTTCGTCTTGCTGATCCTTCTTGTGTGGATGAAAGTTTCCATCCGATAATCGGCTGGAACGCTCATGGTGCTATCGTGCATTATGAAGCTACAGAAGAAACTGATTTCACTATTCAAGGGGATGGCCTTCTTTTGGTTGACAGTGGCGGTCAATATACATTCGGCACAACGGATATCACGAGGACTGTAGCTATCGGCACGCCCACTGCAGAACAGAAACGTGATTTCACCTTGGTTTTGAAGGGCCATATCGCGTTAGCATGCGCAAAATTCCCTGAAGGGACCCGCGGTGCCCAATTAGATGTTCTCGCCCGCCAATTCCTTTGGGCTGATGGTAAGGCTTACTATCATGGCACAGGTCACGGGGTAGGTTTCTTTATCAATTGTCATGAAGGCCCTCAAAATATTCGCTTAAATGAAAATCCTACCAATCTCGAACCCGGGATGGTGACAAGCGATGAGCCGGGAATATATATCGAGGACAAATATGGCATAAGAACTGAAAATCTAATTGCTGTTGAAAAATGGAAGACAACTGATTTCGGGCAATTCTTCCAATTCAAGACTCTTACCATGTTCCCTTATGACAAGTCTTTGATGGATCTCTCCATCATGACTCCTGATGAAATAGCTTGGGTGAATGATTACCATAAGAAAGTGTATGCCCGTCTTTCTCCATTACTTGATGAGGAAGATAAAGCATGGCTTTCCCATAAGACTTCCCCGATAGCATGAACCTTTAAATCTTATAGTTCTACTTATGGCTATAATTAGATCTGTGAGGGGATTTACCCCTGAGATAGGTAAAGACACATTTGTGGCTGAAAATGCAGTAATTGTCGGGGATGTCATCATTGGTGATGAATGTAGCATCTGGTATTCCACTGTGCTGAGAGGCGATGTTAATTCCATAAGAATCGGGAACAGGGTGAATATACAAGATGGAAGTGTTCTTCACACCCTATATCAGAAATCTACGATAGAAATCGGTGATGACGTTTCAATCGGACATAATGTTATCATCCATGGGGCTAAAGTGAAGGATTATGCCCTCCTGGGAATGGGGAGCATAATTATGGATGACGCTGAAGTAGGAGAAGGAGCTTTAGTTGCAGCCGGTTCAGTAGTATTGGCAAAGACAAAAATCGGCGACCATGAATTATGGGCCGGATGTCCCGCAAAATTCGTAAAGATGGTGGAACCCGAAAAAGCCAAGGAGATGAATCAGAAAATTGCTCATAATTATCTGATGTATTCTAAATGGTATGATACCCCTGAACATAAAGGAGATAAATAAAAATTAAAGGGAAGTAATAATTAGAAATGGATCCTGACAAAGGGAATATTAAATCAGACATAAAGCCTTCGTTGATAGAGCTCTCAAGAGTCTATGATCCCAGAGGGAATCTATCTGTTGTGGAGGAGTTTCGTGATGTCCCTTTTGAAATTAAAAGGGTGTTCTGGATTTATGATGTTCCCGGAGGTGAAAACAGAGGAGGACATTCTCATAAGACTCTCTATCAGTTTATCGTGGCAACCAGCGGAAGCTTTCAGGTGAATGTGACAGATGGTGTCAACAAAAACTCTTTCTTCCTGAATCACCCCTTCATAGGAGTATTGATTCCCCCCGGTTTTTGGGCAACACAAGAGGATTTCTCTTCCGGAGCTGTCTGTATGGTATTAGCCTCCGAATATTACGATGAAGATGATTATATCCGCAACTATGATGATTTCTTAAAGTGGAAGGAAATATCGAAATAAAAAGATATACCCCTGATCAAAAATTGGTCTGGAATGAATTTGTGGAAAGTTCCAAAAACGGAACTTTCCTTTTCAATAGAGACTATATGGATTATCATTCCGACCGATTCATTGACAATTCCTTCCTTATATATCGAAAAGGGAAACTTTATTCTCTTCTTCCGGCTAATCGCAAGGATGATACTCTCTATTCCCATCAAGGGTTAACCTACGGAGGGTTGATTATGAATGATAAATGCACGGCCGAAAATATTCTTGAAGTCTTTGAATCACTTACTGAAGAATTGAAAAGAGAAGGAATTCGAAAATTTGTTTACAAACCTGTTCCGCATATCTATCACAGATTGCCTTCTGAAGAGGATCTTTATGCATTATTTCGAATAAATGCTCAATTGACGGTGAGAAATATTTCTTCTACAATAATGTTGAATTCTCTTCTTAGAATGAATAAAGATAGAAGAGAAGCAATAAGAAGAGCTGATAGAAATGGATTGGTGGTAAAGCAATCTACTGATTTTGAAGGATTCTGGCGAATTTTGGAAGAGAATCTTAATGGAAGATATGGAGCAAAACCCGTACATAATGTTAATGAAATCATTAAGCTCGCCTCTTTATTTCCTAATCAAATTAAATTATGGGTTGCAAATCTTAATTCTAATAATCAAGAAGATGGAATTAAAATGATGGCCGGAGTGGTTTGTTACTACACTCCCACCACCATTCATGCACAATATATTTCTGCCACATCTGAGGGTAAGAGAATGGGGGCTGTTGATTTGATTATCTCTCACCTTATAGAAAAGGAAAAATTAGAAGGGGGAATTAAATGGATTGATTTGGGCACCTCTAACGAAGACTCAGGTAAATATCTTAATGAATCTTTGATATATCAGAAACAAGGATTTGGTGGACGTGCCATATGTTATGACACCTATGAGCTTAATTTATAAAGTGAGGGATGGATATGGTGAAGTTTTTGGATTTGGAGAAGATAAATGCCGGATATGCTTCGGGAATAGAGAAAGCCATTAACCGTGTCTTGAATTCGGGATGGTATCTTAAAGGGAAAGAAACAGAAAACTTTGAACAGGCATATGCTGATTTTATAGGTACTAAATATGCTGTGGCCTGTGGTAACGGACTCGACGCTCTCACTCTTATTTTTATGGCATACATTGAAATGGGAGTAATGAAACCCGGAGATGAAGTGATAGTGCCGGCCAACACTTATATCGCATCTATTTTGGCTGTTTCAAGAGCCGGACTGAAACCTGTGTTAGTGGAACCAAATAAAGTTACTCTCCAAATTGACGATTCTAAGATTGAAGAAAAAATCTCTCCTCTTACAAAGGCCATAATGATTGTAAATTTATACGGACAAAATGCTTTCTCCGACAAGATAGGAGAGATATGTAAACAATATGGCCTTAAGCTTATAGAAGATAATGCACAGGCACACGGAGCAGTGTATAAAGGGACACGTACCGGTGCATTGGGAGATGCCGCAGGCCATAGTTTTTATCCCGGGAAAAATTTAGGCGCATTGGGAGACGCAGGAGCAGTTACTACTAATGATAAAATTCTGGCAGAAACAGTAAAGGCTCTTGGAAACTATGGCTCCGAGAAAAAATATGTTTTTAATATGAAGGGGCTAAATTCCCGTATTGATGAAATTCAGGCAGCTGTTTTAAATGAAAAACTTAAAACCCTTGATTCCGACAATAAAAGAAGAAGAGAAATTGCAAAAAGATATTTCGAGGGGATTGACAATAGAGAAATAAAATTACCGGGAGTCTCTTTAGAGGAAGACAATGTTTTTCATATTTTTCCTATCTTTTCTAAAAACAGAGATAGGCTCCGGGAATTTTTAAAAGAAAACGGAATAGAAACGATTATCCATTATCCTATTCCTCCTCATAAACAGATAGCCTACCGGGAATGGAATGACTTCTCTTTCCCGGTGACTGAACAAATTCATAGGGAGGAGCTATCATTGCCTATTTCTCCTGTTATGACTGATTCAGAGGTGGAGGAAGTTATATCAGTTCTTAATTCATTCCGGCCTGCTTAAAAGTATGCAGGCTTATAACTTATTACATTCCCCTCTATTTTCTATGGTTTAATCACTTAATGTGATTTTTTATTTTTTTAGGAAATTTGTTAAGGTTTCCCAAATATTAAATTTGCCATTAAACGTCATCTGCATTCATGTGTCATATTGATGTGTCGCGAATGAGGCACAAAGCTCTGCAGACAAAAATTAATTAGTAATCCAAAACCTAACAAAGATATGAAGATGAAAAAAGTAATATTAAGCATGATGTTGGCAACAGCTCTTATCGCAGGCGGTGATATATATGCACAAACACAAGCAGACGCCACGACCGGAGCTACAACACAAAAAGAGAATGTAAACAAGGGTCGTAAAGGTGATCGCAAAGGTAACAAGGAAGCCAGAGGTAACAAGGAAGCCAGAGGTAACAAGGAAGCCAGA
>JAFLTQ010000028.1 GCA_022510385.1 Muribaculaceae bacterium
CTTCAAACTCCGGCACATGCTGCACCTCATCAAGAAGTATATAATACATCTTGTCATCTGTAATCTTTGAATCTATGTGAGCCAGAAGTGTGTCAGGATTCCGTAATTCCGCATTACGTCTATCCTCCAAATCTATCTTTATGATATGATCTTGCGACACTCCTTGTTCTTCCAGATATTGGGCAAACAATTTAAACAAAAGGTAAGATTTACCCGATCTTCTCAACCCGGTAATTATTTTAATCAATCCGTTATGCCTGCCGGCAATCAGCTGGTTTAAATAAGAATCTCTTTTGATAATCATATGCACTCCCAAAAAATGCCATTTATGGCAACTTTTTGGAATACAAAGATAATTACTTTTAATCTAAAAGTGGCACCTTAGCTCATTAAAATTGAAATTTAGCATTTGAATCGTAAGAGTTGGTTTAAAAAACGCTATTTTTGACTTATCTTTCCCATTTCGTCAGCAAAAACCTCAAAACTAATTACTTTGAGCTATCCTAGATTTCCGTATAGTTGCCATCAATTTCTATTTTGACCGCCATGGCGACCGATTTAAATTTCACCTAAGCCTAAACTATTCGAAATTTCCGAATAGTTGTACACACAAATTCATTTTGACGAGAGTTTTCACAGAGTTAAGGAATCGTAAACAGATGAGACTAATTCTGGTGACTCGAGTCTGATTATGCTTGAGTCTTCCTGGGATTTTCCAATCAAATTAACATCACCATACCATGTTGTTTTATTGTCGATAATGGAACAATTAAGTTTATGTTCAGGCTTATGAATTATATTGAATCCTATGGAAGAAAGGTCATTTTCATTGTGTCCTCTTTCTTTGACCACTATACTAACAGAAATTCCTTCCTGAAGTTTTGCTGTGAGCAAATGAATGATTGGAGGCAAACTGAGGCTTTTTACCCATTGGCTCTTGAGAGAACGGCAAATGATTGGCAGATTCTTTTTCAGGCACAGGGATTCCATTCGCTCGAAGCAAATCCTTTAGCCTTTCAATTTCCTCCTTCAGAGTCTTTATTTCCTCTTGTTGAGTCATTATTATAAGTTTGGATGTTCTATTGGAAGGAAAATCCCTAATAGTCGATTAGGTTATAAGAGTTTCTTAGTTAATTCATACGGGGAAGAGCCTCTTTCAGATCCCGTTAAACCATGTGACATTTTTTTAAATTCGGTAATCGCAATTACCAAATTATCTTTTATTTTAAATTTCATCGTTGGTTTCGGATAATTGTTCCAATGAAGATTCTATCTCTTCAATTGTAGGGAGAGAACTTTTTATTTCCGTTGGAATCAATTTGGAAACTTAATTCGTCATCACCCTGTTGATGATTTTCGTAGCTCAAATCGTCAGCAACCTGGCGATGATTTATAATTTCAAATCGTCCACAAGGTGTGGATGATTTGAAACGTGCGAATCTTCTACACCGTGTAGAAGATTTCTAAATAGCTGGGAATAAAGTTCATAGAACCTATACATGTAGCGAATATTAATCTCGGAGAAACCTTGTTCACCAGGCATCTCTATTCTCAAGTCGTGACTTAAGGTCGCATAAAATGCCGAACCATAGGTGTTGGCATATTGTCTGTCAGCGATATCACGACCCAAACTCCAATAATATTCCAACAATGTTCGGTTTGCTTCGACTGACGCTTTCAGGCGAGCTGTCAAGTATCGTTTCTTAAGTTCTTTTACCCAACTTTTATATTCTTTATTCTGAGCAAGTTGTATAATGGGTTTCATTTTTCCGTAAAATATAAAGTTTTTCGATAATTTGAGAGTTTATAGTTTGAAATCCGGGAGGGAGTTGATGGCTTCGGCTTTGAGGCTGTCAATGGCTCGGGTGTATTTTTCTGTATGCTTTAAACCGCTATGGCCTAAAAGGCTGGCAACAGTCTTTATATTGGCTTCATTATTCTGGTTATAGATTACAAAGGAATACTCACAAAATTACTAAATTTGACCCATATTCATTCCGGTTGACTGTTAATTTATCCTTATGAAACCACTGATTAATGCAAAGATTAGTAATTTTGATGTATAGAAAAGATTTAGTTAGAGAGATCGCAATTTTTTTAAGGGATAATGGAGATAAGAGTTGGAATCAAGACAGCCGGTGACCCCATCTTGAAGAAAGAGGGGGAATTCACGCTGTTGGAAAATATGTTAATCGGGGATGGTTTCCATTGGGAAAGGATCATTCGGGCAGGATTGAGTGGAAAAGTAGAGATTCTTAAGACTGACAATAGAGAGGATAATGTTTCTTTGATCAATACTCTTCCTGTTGAAACTTATCTCGAATGTGTGGTGGGAAGTGAAATGAATCCGGAAGCTCCTATTGAATTTCTTAAAGCTCATGCGGTAATCTCTCGAAGCTGGGTGGTGGGAAAAATTTTGAATCTTCATCCTTGCGATTCCGAGGGTAAGATAAACGCAGAAGGCCGTTTGATTGGTTGGGACGACACGGGCAGCCATCAGGGGTTTGATGTTTGTTCGGATGACCATTGTCAGCGATATCAGGGTCTTCAGAAGGTGCATCCCACTGCGTTACAGGCTATACGCACCACTGCCGATGAGGTCTTGATTTCCGAGAGGGGCAATATTATAGATGCCCGCTTTTCTAAATGTTGCGGAGGTGTGACCGAACTTTTCTCCACTTGCTGGCAACCGTTGGAACCTGATTGTATCAGCAGTATAAGGGACCCTTGGTGTGATCTGTCAGTCCTCCCTCTTCAGAGCCGGAGACTTTTGCTTTCCGGGGTTTTGAAAGATTATGACCTCTCCACTCCGGGTTATGGCTACAGATGGGAAACAGAAATTGCCAAGACAGAGATTGAAAAGAACCTTAAAGAAAAATTCGGCAGGAGCATAGGAAAGTTATTGAAGGTGATTCCGCTTCACCGGGGTCCGTCGAAACGTATCGATCTGATAAGATTGGAGGGTACTGAGTCTTGTCTGGAAATTGGGAAGGAGTTATGGATAAGACGCTTGTTTTCTGCCAACCATCTTTATTCATCAGCTTTTGATATTGAGGATTTGGGAGACAAGTTGAGATTGAGTGGAGCGGGTTGGGGTCATGGCGTTGGGCTATGTCAGATAGGGGCAGCCAATATGGCAGCAAATGGTGCCTCTTATGAGGAAATACTGAAATTTTATTATCCCGGTGCCATTCTGACCAAGAATCCAAAATTGTCTTGATTCCCGATCAAAAGTCATTTTAAATTCTTGATATAGTTGATGATTTCTGTCTCAACCACACTTACCCTCTTTCTTCATTCCAAAGGACCATATTTCTCGTCTTCTTTCACTGCCTGACTGAAATTGCGATAAACCACAAAAAAGAAGCCAATTATCAATGGGACTATGATATATTGAAAAGTACCTAATTTTATGCCGTATAATACTCTGCATAATGCTATTGCAATCAAAATAACTGTCCCTAATATCATCATGGACAGTGCAAAATATTTTCTTTTCTGATTTTTAGTCATTTCATTCTGGATTAGAGTTACAAAATTACTGAAATTTCTAATATTTGGAGAGCTAAATCTTAAGTTGGATAGGTTGATTAAGTTAGTGTTACTCATTCACTTTGTGTTAAATATAGTTAAAATTAAAGTGTAGGCTGTTTCTTTTCTTTATTTTTGTAAGAATTGTAAAATATATATATTAAAATCCTTATAATGCGGTTTTTATAAACTAAGTGGCAATATAACTAAATCTTAAATAAGTCTACAAGAAATTTATTATTTTTCTTGCTTATCATTTTTATAAAATAGGTGATAGCCAGCCGGATTTTATAATATATTTGACACAATGTAGGAGGACAAACAGGAGTTTTCGAACTTTAACCAACTAATGAATTTTAAGACGTGCTTATGAAAATAAAAATCTTTAATATGAGAAAATCAATATTGCTTCCTTGTTTAGGATTGATCCTGGCAAGTTGTTCTTCGGAAAATAAGAGTTTTCCTGAAGAGCAGGTTGGAGAATCAAGCAATTTCTTGTCAATTTCTCTGGTGACCCCTAAGATCAGTGTGCGAGCCACAGACTATGTGGATGGGTCTGCCCAAGAGAACAACATTAATACAATAAGATTTTATTTCTTTGACGTAGAAGGCAATGCGACTCCCGTCTATAAGGAAAGTGTAAGCGGAACATATCTTTCCTATATCGACTGGCAACCCATACAAGCCGATGAGTCTACCGGAAACGTCCCGGGTCAGACTGTAGAGAAAATAGTAAATGCTACATTGGGAATCAATATGCCGCAGACAGCCGAGCTTCCCGCCATGGTATTGGCTGTGCTTAACCCGACCTCATCGTTATTGTCTCTCCAAGGAAACCCGTCGCTAACTACACTGAGATCAATCATAGCCGATCATTATACAGGCCTCACGGCAAGCAACTTCGTTATATCGAATTCGGTATATGCCGATAATGGATCAACAGTAGATGCTACGGTTATTGACAGCGACTGTTATGGAACGACTGCCGACGAAGCAGAGCAAAATCCGTTGATAATTTATGTAGAACGCGTGTTGGCTCGACTCGATCTATCAATAAACATTGAAGGTGGGAATCCACTGACAGACGGCACATATATCTATCCGACCAGCGATAAGTCTTATTCCATTGGCGGTCAGAATCAAGAAGTGTATGTTAAATTCCTTGGATGGAATGTAACCAGTACGCCGAATGCATCACGTTTGATTAAAAACATAAATCCGCAATGGTCCGACGATTTGTTCGGAAATCTTGAAGTATGGAATAGCGACAACTATCATCGTTCTTTCTGGGCTGTTAACCCTCCCTCCGACCAGTTCGGTTTTCTATTCGGAGCCTATCAAGGAACTCCGGATCCGGAAGCAGAGAATTATATGCCCGCTTCGTTCAATGGTATCCCGGCCCCAAATACGACCGCAAATATATATATTCAGGAAAATGCCGCTGAATACTCTCAGATTGAATATGGCACAGGTTCTCCGAACTCTTCCAAAGTGATTTTAGCTGCACAATTAGTAAACCAGAGTGGAGAGCCGATTTCAATGGCCCTTTGGGCAAACCGTTATTACACTCCCACCGGCGTTGTTAATGCTATCGCAAACTCCCTGAATCTCTATAATGTAACTACCGCCAATGGTCAGACTACTTATACCCAGATAACGCCTGCTGACTTACAATTGCTTTCGGCTACAGATGTCTACGGCGACGATCTTCCTGACGATGTGAGCAGCTATTTCGTTTACGCCCAGCTGACAGAAGATGCCGAAGAATTGACGTGGACTCTTGGGAATGATCCCAATTCACCGGTTTATACAACCGAGCAGGTTAACTCTTACATTATAAACCGAACCAATTTCATCTTGTTCTGGAAAGAAGGTAGGACTTACTACTATTTCGACATCAGACATCTTGGCAACGAAGGTTTCCCCGGCTACTTCGGAGTCGTAAGAAACCATATCTATGCGGCTAACGTCACGAGCGTCGCAGGCCTCGGGACTCCGGTGTTCGACCCTAACGAGATAATCTATCCCGAAATGCCCCCCTACGATAACAGCGTATTGACCGCTCAGATAAGAATACTGCAATGGCGAATAGTATCGCAGGACTATGACATTAAATGGCCCTGATGAAATAATTGGCTATCTCATCTTTTCTTATGGCATCTTTGAAGGATGTCATTTGCTCTCTTAATTATCAGAGATTCAGTGTTAATTCGGCAAACCACAACAGTTCCATTTCTATGGTGTAGGAAATTGATTTCAGATTTATCAGAAATGAAAATTATTTTCCGCTACATATTATCTACTGTCATATTAACTTGCATGACCGGGATTATGTCGTGCTCGAGAGACAGTTTAGATTACGATCTTTCGGATGGGAAACAATTGTTTATCATCCATCTTGATGTGATTTCCGGATCACGTGCCGCTGCAACTGCAGAGATGATTAACAATTTGAGGATTATAATGATTGACACTGATGCCGATACAATCGAAGTAAACCAACTGGTGACATTTGATATACCCGGTGGAATCCCCGCAGCGAATTTCCCGTTTGATTTCACCTGTTACACAAATTCCGGATATAAGAAATTCTATCTGTTTGCAAACGAAGATCGGGTGCAAGATATCATGTATGCCGACGGCAACACGAGTCGGCCTTCAAATCTCTCTGACCTTTTTGATAGTTTTAAAACAGGCGACGAGAATATCGTCCAATTGGAGGCCGCGTTGAATTCTGTCTATTTTTCGCCACAGTATGCGGCTGATACTAACGGGAGCATCTATTTACCTTACTCTTCAGTCTACGATAACGTTTTTGTTGCGGAAATCCCTGAAAAAGGTGAGGGTTTACGTTCCACAGCCGAAATGTTTCTGGTGCCTGTCGCCACTAAATTCTGTTTCAATTTCACTAACAGCAGAGATTATGCGGTTGAGGTGAACGGAATTTCTTTAAAAAGCATCAGCTCATCGAATTTTCTTTTAGGCCAGGTTGGATCAACCGACCAATCCAAAACAATCCCCAACGTCACCGGATCGTTCTACTGGGTTGATTGGCTCGCTCAGATATCAAAACTCTCTCAACAAGAACCGGGGTATTATCCCAACTTGTCTTTCAACGAGAAATATGGTTGGATATCTGATTATTCTCTCCCATTGGAAACGACAACTAATATTCCCCAAAATTATATTTTTGTCGGAGCCCAGGAGTCATTCTCGGTGCCCGGAGTGCTTGACGGGGAGACCGGTGAAGCCGGAGTTTATACTGCAGGCCCGTTCTATGTGCCGGAAAGTAAAAACTTCCTTGATCCAATTACCAATACTATATCTTCCTACCAGGTGTACTATCTTACACTGTTATTAATAGATTCTGAAGATTATAAAGAAGCTCCGGATTTCACGGATGTTTATATTCCGAATCTCAAGGCATTGTTCAGAAATACAAACGTAAACATAAATGTAAATATGGAACAGGGCGAGATTGACGTATATGCGGAGATCGCTCCATGGAATCAAAAATCGATCAATGGATGGGTAACGGAAGGGAGCGCTCCCAATCCTAATCCTTTCGCGACCAAAAGCGAAAAAAATCAATAGATAGACAATGAAAAAAATCTTCTACATATTTGCTTTATTGATTTTTGCGGGTTGTTCGAACGATAAGTTTGCCGACACTCCGGAAAATTATGAAAGTGATGTTGTTAAGACGATTTCAATCGTCACTCATCAACCTAAAACGGCAAATAACGATTTTTCGTCATATGCAGACAATGGTGATGATTTGATTGCAGAACCCATTATCCTTAATGGTTTCGACGATAATAGTCTGCTCTACATCTCGCAGATGGGACCGTCAGAATCGACAAATCCCAATTTTTCTGATTTTTCATCAGATGCAGTACCTTATTGCTATATCTATCAGTACTCTGAGAACGAGAATGCCAATTGGGATTATGAATATAATTTTGAACTACCCGAAGACCTTACCATTGAAGGAATTGACGGTGTCAGTGGCCCACGAAAGGCAATAGATTGGAGAACCATAAGAAACATCGGGTCTGTCGGCAATGCATTCTCCCTGTATGCTTTCCATTTTCCATTAGACAATATTGTCAGATGGAATGTTGAGGCTGATCAGACCGGTGACACCGATCCTTTCGATAAATCAAATTTCATCAAATCGGATATTCTGGGAGCTTATCATGCCTCCTCGGCTTTAAATACCCGGTTGCGTTTCAATCTCTTCCACCTTATGGTTTATCTGAAAGTCACGATATATGTGCCTGTTTACAAAGACAACACAGACAACACTGCTGACTTTAGGTATTCGGGTTATAATGCTGGATCATTTAAGGGGGCATATGTGATGAACGCCTCAACAGATTTCAGCATAGAGTGGCGCACAAACCGGAGTTCCGATACGGATCCTCCTCTTGTGCAACCTAACACGTCGAAAAAACAGAATATCAAGATGTATGTCCATAAGTATGATGACGCAGAAATCATTACTCTTGAAAACATCAGAAGCAACTACTATCCATCTTATAATGGCGACGATACTGACGAAGTAAGAGTCTATAATTTCAGCGTGTTGTTCCCCAACCAGACATTCAATGGTAATTTCCTTTGCTTTGCATTGCAGGATGCGGAAGGCAATATGAGATATTATTATTTCGCAGGCAACCAGATTACGGGCGACAGCGGTAACTACAGCCTTACACAAGGGACTTTCCAGGAGCTGAAGCTCTACTTGCCAAGAGCTACCAATCAGACAATTCTGGTGGGGGCGAATGTTCTTCCGTGGTCGGATGCCCTGACAGACATGACTGTTAGCCAGCCGGAACAAGGATATGGTGAATAAATAACTGTTAGAAACTATCACCGATGATTTTTCATTTTAATCGACATATTTTTATCACAATTCTGGCATTAGGAGTCTGTATTTTCGTGCCAACGGTAACATCCTGTTCTTCCGAATTGGTGGAAAACGAGGAGATGGATCCGGCTAACCGGATTTATGTGGCTGCTGATATAGCGAGATCACTCTCTTCACGCAGTTATATCGAATCGGGGCCGGTGGAAGACGGGACTTTCTATCTTTCTTATCCCACTACCTCCAATTCTGCTTATAATACTTTGCCGGTGACATTTAACAATTCCGGAAGTTCACCAGCGATAGGAATGGTAAGCACAGGAGATCCTAATCAGATGTTTACATGGAATATGGTAGGTGGAGGAGCCACTCCGATCTTTTACCTTGATAATGTGGCGCCGAATCCTTCGCTTGGGTCAAACGCGAATACAGTAATGTTTGATGAATCCTATAATCCTTTCAGGGCAGGCTTATTTGACGATGTGAACGGAACTAACGACCTTTTATGGGGCGACAAGACTGTTGGACGCCAGACCACTAACACAGTTATGTTTGACCTTCATCACAACATGTCAAGAGTAAGGCTTCAGATAACAGTTGATAAAACCAATGAAATATTTCCCGAGGACCTGAATCTTGAAAATGCAGTGGTAAGCATTTCGTCAATCAATCAGAATCCCGTTTCCTACAATCGTCTTGACGGGACTCTTGAACTTACTTCGGAACCGACAGATAACTCTAATCCCTACTCCGACCTTATTTTTGTGGGGAACGGTATAGACTGGAAATCAAAGGTTACAGATTCTAATGATCCGAATATAACGGTTTACACTACCCAAGATTTCGTGGTTCCTCCTCAAGGACTTCTCGATAATGAGCAACGTCCCCGTCTTACAATAAAATTGAACAGCGGAAAAGAATTTTCGGGCATCTTGCCTCATGCAATGTTAATACCCGATCCAAACAAGCCGAACGACCCGGAACTGTCGTATCCCGTTACGATGTACTTTCTTAAAGAGCATATCCTTACAATCAGGACACTTGTATCCGAGGATCCTCCGGAGCTTGCGTTCCTTCCTGTCCAGGTTGTGGAATGGGTAGATAAAGGAGAATTCTCTCTTGAAGGGCATCAAGCCGGTTTATATCTTCCTGCAGAGTTTTACAATATGATATCATACTATAAAACATATAACGAATATCAACTGACTCGCTACGGATCTTTGGTGACGCTTGAAGATGGCACCACAAAGAAATGGAATTTCGATGTGTTCAGATCCATGACTCTTGAATATGACAAAATATATAATACAATGACGGTAGGTGGCAACAGACCCGATTTTCAATTTAATTTTAACGGATATACAGTGAATGTTACAAAAGATGGTATGACTAAGCCGGTAAACGTTACCGAGTTACATGATATCGTTACGGGAACTTCCACGACTCCATTTTAATCAGACTAAAAATTCTGAATAAGTAAATGCGCATAAATAAAACTATAATTTCGATACTCATTTCGATTGGCTGGATAACAACCTTGATATCATGTAATGATGAACAAAGTTGGGAAAGGCCGGAAAGCTCCCTGTCTCCACTGGTGGTGTATGCCAATATCGAGGGCTCCAACCAAGCCTCAGTAAGCAGGGCATCAACCACGACAATTGATGACCAGTGGTCGATAGTTTCATTCGAAGACGGAGATAAAATCGGTATATTTTCCTCCGGAGGAAATTTCAGGGAGGAGAATGGTCCTTTCGATAATGAGGAGCTTATCTATGACGGAGAGCGATTTATAGGAGAGGGAGGTTCCACTTTCAGCCCCACTTATATGAATGGAGCTGAATCGTTGATTTATTACCCCTATACTTCAGATATCTCAGACCCCGGTCTATTGCTCCGAACAACTGCAGATGGTGAGGATGCCCCTTTGAGATGTGTTGATATGCTGGCCTCTTATGAATTGGTAATTACCGGTAACGACGGCGGTCAGGATATGGCTTTATTCGGAAAGATGACCCATGCATTCGCTGAGTTGATAATCATGCGTGGAGAAGGATTCGACAATCCCCCCGCAGACACCGATGAGATACAATACAGCAGAATCACAGCTGTGTTGAGCGAGCCGTTCACACGTATTCAGATAACCATGAGTTCGGATCCTTGGTCATGTACTCCGGTCTTGAGTTATAACTCAAGCGACATACCGGTTCCGGACAATGCGAGAAAATGGGTTGCTTGGAAGGGGGGCAACTACGGTATTACCCAAACCAACCCGGTTGGGAAAGAAGCTTGGTATGTTGTAGTGCCGACAGTCGGCAGTCAGCAAGGGATAAAGAAAGCCGGTTATCGTTCTTATGTTGACTATATCGAACTATATGATAATGAGGGACACCTGCAAAGAGTTTCCGGTCTGAAATTAAGCGGTCAAAATTCGAAATATGTTGATGCCGGCTGGCGTTATCCCATGGAAATCACCATGAATGAGCTGGTTCCGACAGTCAATCCTTATCCTATCACCCCGTGGGGGAAAGATACTAATCTTACTGACGAACGAAAAAGAGGAATAAACAACCTAACCGAATTTGCAGCTTGGGTAAGAGATTATAATGCCTATATGTTGGATCCTAAAAATGATCAGAAAATTGATGCTTTGTTAAGTTACGGTGATAAATATCAGGATCCGGACGGAAACATTTCCTGGCATTTTTATCTGCTTTCGGATATAGATTTGACGTCATATAATCCCCTCCCATACGTAGATTCTGAAGGCGAAACTGTTAATCCTTCAGAAGGTGTGATAATTCTCAAGTTGCTCGACATCCTTGACGGAAGGGGTACAACTTTGGTTGACAGCAAGTTTGTCAATCATAAGATTATGGGGCTGACAAAGACATTCATCGGAGAAATGAGCGTCAATACTTCGAATCAGAATAACGGTTCCCTACAGAATCTGGATTTTATCGAACCTTTTATCAACAATGCTGTAAACGTTGAGTCTGCTACCGGAATAATGGCCACCTCCATTAATGGAGGATCGGTGGTGAACTGCAATATAATTGACGGAAAACTCCTTAACCCCGGAGGACCTGCCGGAATGGTTTCCGGAACTATGAATTCGGGAATTGTGAGAGACTGCACTTTCTCCGGCTTATTGGTGTGTGCCTCTACCTCAAATCCTGAAGAATCAGAAAAATTAGTGGGGGTTGACCCGACGGGAAATTGCACATTTGAAAACAACGATGCATCTGACGTAGCAACGGAATGACAAGTAAGATGGCTAAACTTATAAAACATTTACTCAGGTGTTTGATGACACTTATCGCAGTGCTCCTCTTTTTTGCGTGCACTGACGAACTTAATATAGGAGTCGGCAACGAAGAGTCTCTCTCCGACGAGCTCCCTTTGGAATTTAACTTCCTTCTTCCCTATGAAACGGGGTCGAGGGCATTCAGCGAGGATGACAATGTTAAGACCAAGTTTAGTCAGGGAGATGTAATCCATGTGCTCGGCACATTCCAAACGCAGAATCTCCAGGAGGATGGTACATATGAGCCCGGTCCAACAATAACCCGCTATGGAGCTTTGATTTACAACGGTCTCATGTGGAACGCAGTGGCCGGGTCCAATCTAACGTGGCCTACCAATGCCATAAACGGGGAGTTTAAAGCTTATTTTATAAGTGAAAGTAACGGTGTGCTCACCGGTGAAAATCCTACCGAAACTTATTTGCTTTCCGACCTCACTCCATCGTCGGATCCATTAATGGCTCGTTCAGATACCGAGATTCCATATGGTTATGGGATACGGATGCAGTTTAGCCATATCTGCACATATCTGTCACTTGTGGATTTAGAACCGATGGTGGCTGAAAATTATTGGTTCACGACTAATAAGGTTAAAGAATCGGAATCCGGCAGCGTTATTCCTTTTAACAATGCTTTCCGTATTTCCTTAAGCAATCTGGAAAATCCGACCGGGCCCGATCTTAATTTTGAATTCTGTGCGATAGGCAACCCTCAATATCAAAATATGGTTTACATCTCGGCTAATTCCATTCAAACCGAAGGAGTCGACGAAAACGGGAATCCGATCGTTACAGCTCAAGCAAATTATTTCTTAGAGCCGGGATATTATGAATCCTTTACTCTGGTTTATCCCGCCGGAGTAGGAAGCACTTACAGTTATCTTGAATATGACTATACAAATGTCCCGACGGAATCGGGAGGAGTAGGAATAACCAACAATCCGCCCGACCTTAAAGCCAATCAGACCTATACTCTTACAATAACCAAATCTCCCGGTATCACCGTCAACATTCCTCCTCAGGCAGGAGGATGGGATGAAAGCGGGACGTCCTATGATGTGGATGTGGAAGATTTTCTTAAAGCCATCTATGAAGGAAATAATTATTTCTATGAAGATGACGCTGAAACCATACAGATTATAGAAAAGACTCCAACAGGCACCAAACTTCTTCATAATGTGAACTTCAACTTCAAAGATTATAGCGAGTTCAATGATCAATCGTTCAGGCCTAACAATCAGGAAGGTTCTGTTTTCGATGGCGACTATCATTATATCAGCAATCTGGGGAGTCCTCTTTTCCGATATAATTACGGCACTATTCAGAATCTTGGAGTGAAATGGGCTAATATATCGTTAGTGTCTTACGAGGATAGTAATGAAAACGACGATATGAGTCGTAACGGAGCTCTATGTATGTGGAATCGCAGTAACGCAACCATAACCAATGTCCGTATATCCAATGTAGATTTGAAAGTATATGTTAAGACAGTGGATGCCGGTGGACAGGAAACCCACAATATCGGCGGAGTGGTAGGATCGAACACCGGAGTTATAAATGGAGTGTCGATTGCAGGGAATTTTTACATCACGGTAGCCGGGCTTGAAGCTAATACGCCGGAATTCGGCAACGGTATGTCATATCCTGTCAATTCATCGGTTCTCATCGGAGGATTTTTAGGGCAGAATGCAGGCGAGGGTGAGGTCTATGATGTTTCGCCACAGGAAGGTTCACCTGTTATAAACGTCACTAACAATTGCATAGGTCCGTTAGGAGCATTTTCGTTGGGAGGCGTAGTCGGCGAATCCCAGGGTTATATTACCGGAGTCATTCTTCCTAATGTCAGGGTGAATTCCTCTTCGAGCAGCGGTGTGACATCATATATAGGAGGGATAGCCGGTCAGCTGGCAGTTTCGACAGGTTCTGAAAATGCAGTGCTCAATTCATGCGTTGTGAGCGGATCGGTCAGAGCCGGAGTGTCGCAACCCTCAGCCGGTAACGCCATTTCAAGTGTATCCTATATCGGAGGAATTGCGGGAACGGTATTAAATGTACCCGTTGTTGACTGTAGTAGTGCCGTTTCTGTATATGCCACAACTCAGCCAAAGGAAAATGTGACGTATGGTACAGGAGGAGCCATAGGAAGAATCCGACAGTCGGCAAGCTATAATATCCGGAACATAATAGCATATGGCACCGAGTTGCAGTATCCGTCTACTACCGTGAATAACTGGTACGGCAATTTTGCCGGTATTGTACCCGCAGGGCAGTCTTGGGACGATAATTATTCAGATAAAAACATAATTGTCCATATATTCTCCGACATGGAGTATATCGGAGGAGCATTCGATTGACATATCATATATGAAAGCTATTTTGATGAACATACGCAGGATGAAAACCGGTATAATCCCGGTCATAGTTGCCATGGTTATCTTTCTGACACTCAATATGGTTTCCTGTCAGTCAGAAATAAGCGGTGTCGACCCCGATTTTCACGGCAAAACCATTGAGTTCAGAGGATTTGTTAAAGAAACTAATCAATTGAAGACAAGAACACTTGACTCCATATATATCAATTCCAACGACTACGGAGTTGACTTCTATATACAGCTTGATTGTAATTCAGATCAGCAGTTTAAGGAACTGGGAGTATATGAGGTGCCATCGGGTTATGAAGGACGTTTGAACTCAAAGGATACAAATGAGCCACTAAACTGGCAAGACCTCTCCTCTCCTCATACTTTCTATGCCTGGACTTTGCCTTGGGAACCGGAGTGGGATACCTCGCAAGGAGTGCCTGTCTCTTTTCCAATAGAATTCAAGAATTCATCGGAAAGCAACGGCTACGAAGAATATTCCAACAATAAGATCTTAGAGAAATTCATAGGAGCGAAATCGGGTCCGTATGTATATAGAAACCACGGTAAATATGTAGATCTTACATTTTTCCATCTTGTTTCGAAGATAAAGATAGGGACCCTCAGCTTGATCAAGACAGACGGATCGATAGAAAAGCATCTTAAAGCTGATGTTACCTTTATCAATATGCCGACAACAGCTACTTTCTATCCATTGGATCCTACATCCGGACCACATGTAGTGCCTGATAGGCCTAATCCTGACGATGGCATAACCTATTATATCGACAATGATGCAGTAGGCACCGACGTGTTCTACATCTGCCCCGAAGTGAATTTCAACACGCTGGATTTCAAGATCAAGCTCAACAATGCTGAATATGCCGGTTATGACACCTATTTTGGCACATTTGCCGATGTTGAATTTGTGCGTGAACCCGGAAACGACTATGACAACAGTGATGGATCGGATAAATATACGCTCCACGCCGGAGAAATGATGACTCTCAACATAACCCTTATCCCGGGCATAGGTCCGGGGTTGAAGCTGATTATTACCGACTGGAGCACAGAAGAACCTAATGAATCGCAATATCACAGCCATCCCGGAATCTATTCCGATGCCGAACTCCAGGATATACTCAATTCGTTTGCTTCTCAAAATAATTACAACTATCCTCCGGCGAATATCGAAAGTCTCTTCGAGATGTATGGAGAAGAAGATGAGGATGGAAATAAATACTTCCCTCTCTTTGACAATGTGACCACTTCAAGCAATATCTTCCCGGTTTACAAGGGATATATTATCGACGGTCAGGGCCATACGATTTTTATGAGAACCAATTACGGATCAAACGGTGATTTCGGTTCTTCTCAGCGTTACTACAATATCGGCCCGTGCAGAAACATTTATCTTGCAGATCAGGACGGAAACTATTCAATCTTCATAGATTCAGACGGATACGTTTGGCTATATAATGCTGAAACCGGTGATTATGACCGAACCGACAACCGGCTTGAACCACTGGAGGACCCCTATAAAAGCTATGATATCAGTGCAGAAACCGGGAAAGTCCATAAATCGACCTATTATAACAACTCAATAACCGGAAGCTAATCCGGACGATAACCTTTAAAATCTAACCTTAACTAAAATTCATGAAACAACTTCACCACTCTTTGGCGATAGTTTCTGTAGCCTTACTTGCCGGCGCTCCATTGACCTATGCCGAGAGCAATGATCCGGACTGCGTTGTAGAAAGCTGGAGCAACGACGCTACATCGCCGAAAATAATTGACATCAACTTTACCGATACCTCATGGCCCGATACTTGGCCGGTGGTATGGGAGCCTACGGGCGGCGTGGTGCCAAGCGGCTCGGGAATGTATTGTCCCGAGTATTCTTCAGGTAGATATATCAACGCTATCCTGGAGGTGCCAGTAAACGGTGGCAAGGATATTAAATATCCCATACTCTTTCATAACTGCACATTTGCCACTAAGGCTTCAAACGGCGGAATGGCCGGCACAACCGCCGCTTTCGCGCGTCAATATTATGAAGGGCAATCTCCCAGCGGAAATTCCTCTTCCACCTACAACAACTGGAGTGTGGAAGGCCATAAAATCTATCTGGAAGAGAATCTCAAATATCCTGAGAATGCCGGACGCAACCCAAAACCAATATATGGTGAGGCCGGTTTCGTGCAATTCTGCCGAAATGCTTCTGAAGATGGTGTGACATCCCTCCACGGATGGATGGAGATCGACCACATTCCCTTTGTTGAACGTGTACAATGGTCGTGGTCAAACACTTCCTGGGGTCGTGGTATCAAATGCGATATCAAGATAGGTGATGGCGACTGGAAACCTCTTGTATGGATGGGTTCCGAGAAACAGAAGCAGGGCTGGACAGTATTCTCCGATCAAGGGTATTTCATGGAAAACGTAATCAACGCTTCCGATGTGTCGCTTCGCTGGCGCATATGGGATGGAGACGGAGTGCAGGGAAATCAAGTGCAGGAAGCACCCTTCGACTGGCAAGCAATTGATCCATTGGCCCAACGTCAGGCTGCCCGAGTGCATAAAATCAAAATATTCGGTTCTGAAATAACTCCCGAGCAGGCCGCTTATGCAAAAGCCAACCCTTTGGCTGATGTAGGAGTTATCACAGATCTCTCTCAATTTGGATACGGAAGTGAGTCTGAGGCTCCTTCGCCCGATGATGACGCCGACGTGATACTCCTT
Organism: Muribaculaceae bacterium; assembly: GCA_022510385.1. Lineage (GTDB taxonomy): Bacteria > Bacteroidota > Bacteroidia > Bacteroidales > Muribaculaceae > Lepagella. Next base: position 16,811 of record JAFLTQ010000028.1, read on the forward strand.
TATGTGAACCCCGATGGCAGCGGAGATTACTCTTCCATTCAGGCAGCTGTTGATGCAGTCTCCGAAGGTCAACGCGGAATTATCTATATCGCTCCAGGCATTTACGAGGAAAATATATACGTAGGCACCAAGGAGGCCCACAATAAGTTTATTTCCCTCATAGGTGCCGACCCGTCAACGACTATCCTTACTTCAAGCATAGGCCGAGGCAGCGGAGACAAAACTTATCTCGACTGCTCGGCTCTAAATGTCTTCACCGACCGTTTCTATGCTGAAAATCTTACCATACGCAACACATTCGGAAGCGGAGCTCAGGCAGAAACCCTATATACGGCAGGAGACGCACATGTTTTCAAAAACTGTCGTCTGGAAGGTTTCCAAGACACCTACAAAGCCGGGGGAAATGCCCGTGGATATTTCACGGGATGTACCATCTCCGGAGCTACCGACTTTATCTATGACGGAGGTCTCGAATGGTTTGAAGATTGCAAAATAGTATGTGTGAAGTCGGCAAACGGAGGATATATCACGGCCCCGGCCGACAGCTATCTCACCCTGACTTCCGCCTTTTATCCCGAATTAAGTTTTTCGCCTTTCCATGCGGGACTCTTCCTCAGTAATTGTGATGTCATAGCTGAAGATGGTGTAGGTAATTCTTCCTACTATCTCGGTCGTCCTTGGAAAGAAAACTCGGGAGCAATGTTCCTTGGTTGCCGTCTTGGCTCCCATATCAAAGCCGAAGGATGGAAAGACTGGAACGGCTCGGAAAACTCTTCATCGCTCTACGAATATAAGAACATAGATGTAAATGGCGTTGCAGTCAATACTGTTTCTCGAGCCTCTTTCAGCCGTCAGGCTACTGATGCGGAGGTAGAGGCATATATCAATCCGGAATTCCTCTTCTCAAAAGCATCGGCTGTTCCTTTCGATTATAAGAAGATCCTTCGCGGAACGGCTGCACCTTCCAACTTCAACATTATGCCTGATGCCATCTCGTGGGAAGGTGATGATATGGCTGTAGGTTATATCGTGTATAGGAACGGTGTGATGACAGATCTTATATCTGAAACCCTCTATACCCTTCCCGAAGGGACTGATGCGTCAGAATTTAGCGTAAGCGCCATTTCTCGTCATGGTGTCACTTCGGCTCCTGTGAGCGCAACCTCGGCATTGCGCATCAAGGCCTTCCCTACAGCTGAAGGTTTCGGTAAATTCACATCGGGAGGTCGTGGGGGTAAAGTAGTTAAGGTGACGTCGCTTGCCGACGATGGTTCTGCGGGCACCCTTAGATGGGCTTTCGAACAATACAAAGGTGAACCTATTACCATACTCTTTGAAGTAAGCGGCGATATCACTCTTGTTTCAGAACTCCGTGTGAACCGTTCAAATTGGACTCTTGCCGGTCAGAGTGCACCCGGAGAGGGTATTGTAATCACCCATAACAAAGTGAATTTCGGAGGTTCTCAGAATTTCATAGTGCGTAATCTCCGTTTCCGTATCGGGCAGAAGAACGTTGCGGGTGATGTTCTTATGGACAATGCCTGCGGTGTGGAAAATTGTGCCAATTTCATCTTCGACCATTGCTCATTCGGATGGTCGGTTGAGGAAAATATGAATACAGCCGACTCTCACTTCCTGACAGTACAATATTCCATGGTTCACGAAGGTCTCTACAACGGGGGTCACTCCAAGGGAGCTCGTGGTTACGGCTCACAATGGGGCGGTTCGCCGGCTACCTACCATCACAATCTTCTTGCCCATAACAACTCTCGTTCACCTCGTTTGAACGGAGCCCGCGGTGAAGACAACGTGGTGTTCATGGAATATATCAATAATGTCAACTACAACTACGGCAAGCGAGGCAACTGCTATGGTGGTGAAAATACTGCTGATATTTCTGAATATAACGGTCTGAATTCCGCTCATGAATGTAACTTCATCGGCAATTATTACAAACCGGGGCCTTACTCTGATAAGAATAGTGTGGAATTCATCTCTTCAAGCTACGCTCGCGAGGGAGCTAAGTCATGGGCTCCTGCCAAGTGGTATCTCGAGGGCAATATTGCTGAAGGATTTGATGCGGCAAATGCCGACAACTGGACAGCCGTTGTGGCAGAGTACTATAAAAAGGAGGATATTCGTTCCGACGAACGTATTGTGACTGCCACTCCATATTATAAATATAGTGCCCTCGGCACAATCGGTAATTATGTGCCGGAACACTATATGATTTATGACTTCGAAGATGCCGCTTCGGCTTTCAATACCGTAGTAGAGAAGGCCGGCACCATCAACCGCGACAAAGTGGAACAGCGCATTGCCGCAGAGGCAAAATCCGGGAAAGCGGCCAATGGAGGGAACCTCGCCGGGGCCGGTTCAGGCATAATAGACAAGGAAACTGAGGCTGAAGGCTTTTTCGCCTACACTTCAGACTACACTGTGCCGGTTGACACCGATGGCGATGGAATGCCTGATGAATGGGAACTCAAGAACGGTCTTGACCCCAATACCCCCGATAATAATCTCGTTAACGCCGAAGGATACACGGCGCTTGAAGCATATCTTAACTATCTGATGGGCGAAACTACCTTGGGGGGATTTGAAAGCGGTGTCGCAAAGGTGATGAAGTCTACAATGCTAAGTTATGACAGTGTCGCCCACACTCTCAAAGTTGGGGAAGACGCCATCGGTGCTACTCTTGAAGTCTTCAGCCTTGACGGTCGGTTACTTGCCCTTCAGACAATTGTCTCTACCGAGACGTCACTTGCAGGTCTGCAACCGGGTATAATCCTTATCCGTCTTTCATCATCCTCTCTCACTCCGGCCGTAATCAAGGCTATACGATAATGATTCTAATTTGATATAGGACGGAAATATTCTCCGGTTATAAAATCCAATCACCCGAAAGCCCTCTGCTTCCGGGTGATTTTTATTATTTTTATGAAAGGATATCTATAGAGGTTTCGGGAGTATGCTCTCCAATTTTTATGATATGGGAGTTACCATTCCTATTGAACATATACCGTAGGCCTTGAATCGTTTCTTTTGCAAAATCTGTCGATTACTATGGCTATTGCACCGTCGCCTGTGACATTACATGCTGTGCCAAAACTATCCATGGCAATATATAAAGCAATCATCAGTCCGCAATCATATTCTGAAAATCCAAGAATTGAGGTAAGCAGAGCCAGAGATGCCATAATAGATCCTCCGGGCACCCCGGGAGCCGCAATAAGAACAACTCCCATCATTGCTATGAAATATGCAAACATTCCGAAATCATAAGGCATTCCTTTCATTACTATAAGTGCTACGGCACAAGCCACAATTTTTAATGCGCTCCCTGACAGATCTATGGTGGCACAAAGAGGTATGGCAAACCCGGCTACATCTTCGTTTACTCCCATTTTAATGGTCTGCCGAAGGGTCACAGGTATGGTAGCGGCCGATGAGGAAGTGCCTAAAGCCGTAAAATAAGCAGGCAACATCATCCAGAGGAGTTTGAAAGGATTTTTCTCTTTGCGTGAAAATAATGCAGCCACTAAATAGATAAATACGAGCCAAAGAATATGAAGTACAAAAATCAGCAATATAATTTTGTAAAATCCGCTCATTATGGTCTTCATTTCTCCTGTGACTGTCATCTTGAGAAATATTCCGAAAATATAAAGTGGCAATAGAGGGATTATAACCTTGGCAATCACCCATTCCACTATGTTCCTAAATTCTATGATTATATTTTTGAGCTTACTTCCACCGGTTTTAATTCGAGCTACACCCAATCCTAAAATAAAAGCGAAAACCATGGCAGTCATGATTTCCATGAGTGGCGGCATATTAATAGTGAAATAAGGTGACAGTTCCTGTGACTCTTCCAAAAGTTGGGTACCAAGGTCGGAATCAAGAAAAGTAGGGAAAATGCTGTTGCTTGTAAAGAAACTAAGCATCCCGGCTCCCAATGTCAAACCGTAGGAAAGTATGACGGCCAACAGCAACATCTTGCCTGCATTAGCTTCCAGGTCAGCTATGGCAGCAGATACGAAACCAAGAACAATTAAAGGAACACAGAATCCTAAGAAATTACTGAAAATGGAATTAAAAGTAAGAAAGCATCGGGTAAAGCCTACACTAAAAAAAGTTCCACACCCTATGCCGATTAAAATTGCAAATATTATTAGGATTAAGAGATTTGGCTTTTTGAAAGGTATTTTAAGATTTTTCATAGTTAATAATGTCCCAAGTGCGCTTTGCCAAATTTAATGTTATTTATTCAAAAAACCGGGAATAAAACTAAATTATACAAGGGTAGTGTCTGGAAATTGATTAAAAATCAGAGAATAATTTAATTATTTTTCTTTAGCTTCTTCACGGCTTTTTCAAGAGATTCAGATGGCTCGATGATATTATAGTCTTTCCAGAAATCAGGTTCCCAATAATTATCCACCATGTCAGAAAATATTTTTCTTCTACCGTAGTTTTCTGCAAATTTAGATTTGGATTGTGGAGAATCATTTCTATCCACCATCACCATTTCTGCTACAGAGGTATAGGTGGAAGAGAACAAGCGTTTCTTCCAGTCACATTTAAATCTGATTTTTGTGGATATATAATTGATGTAAGATCTACCTTCCGAAGTTTTATATGTCACCACCCCTGATACTTCGATCGGATTGAACCGCAGGCCCTTTGGTTTTTTCTGAAGAATGTTTTGGATAACTTTCGTTTTGTCGCTCATATCTACCTCATATTCCACTCTTGAAATAGTAAAAGATTCCGCATCTATATAAAACACTCCGCTATGGAGAGGATAGGGCAATTCAACTATCGGGTTAAATTCTATGGAATAATGAGGGCGATTCTCAATCGTGGTGGCCGGCAACATTGTGAATTTGAAATTGTTTATTTCATCAGCCCTGAATAAATGATTGCCATTTTTCACAGCATCAAAATTAATCGGAATTAAAGGCCCATCCATTAATTTTATTGACAAAGTGTCAGAACTCTTAGGGCTCAGTAACCTTCGTCCCTTATTGATACTTACTTTTTCGCCTCGCGGGTCTCGGTAGGAGTAAGGTTTTTTCAGTAAGTCAACCATTGCTTCGGAAATACTTATATACCGATTCCCTTTCTGAATTGTTTCTCTATAGAATCCTTGGAAAATATTGTCTTGAAGTGAATAGTTATTAGGAATTTTTTCCAATGCCTTTTCCACGATTTCTTTAGGATCTCCTCCAAGCACCAAAATCTCCTCAAGCACTCTTCCGGAGGGATTTAAATATATCATAAGATTATTCCTTGCATCCTCATCTTTAGGCAAAGCAATATTCACAGACTCAAATCCAATTAAATCCACTTTTAGTCCGTTGGGAATTTTGTCTGCCGGAAATTTTAAAGTAAAGAAACCGTCGGAATTTGTTACGGTACCGATATTAGTATCCGGTATAGAAACCTCAACATTCACCAGCGGTTTTTTATTTTTACCGTTTTTTACTTTACCCGCAATTTCAACGGTCTGTGCCGCGACCATGGTAAACGGCCCAGCAAGGAAGAAAATTAATAATAAAAAGGAAAGATATCTTTTCAAAAAACTGGGAGTTATTTAATTAGTATAACAAAAATAATAAAATTATTGAAATATTCCTATCGTGTTATTATTTCTGACTCTCTTTTATTTCCCTTTCCACTGCCTCTTTCAAAGGCCAAGGAAAGATAGTAATACACCAAGACATTTTGCAAAGTTGGGCACCACCTCCTTTAAGATGCGTTGTAAAGTAAGAATATACGCCGGACCATGAAGAGTAAGAATAATGTGAGGATCGGGAAGATTTTATTGTAAAGAAGCTTACTGTTTAAACAGATTTCAGGATGAACCAACTCAAAGGAATGATTGTTAAAAATATGTTAAACAAATCTTAGAAATATGAAAAAATATTGTATTTGTATAGTACTCTTGATGTTAGTGATTGGTGGGTATGAGAAATCGAATGCTTGTACAAGAGTCGTGTATGAAGGTCCCGAAGGAATGACTGCCACCGGGAGAACCATGGACTGGAAGGAAGACCCTCAAACAAATCTTTATATTTTCCCTCGTGGGATAGAAAGAAAAGGAGCTGAATCAGAAGCCACAATAAACTGGACCTCGAAATATGGGTCTGTCGTTGCCGCAGGATATGACATAGGGATATGTGACGGCATGAATGAAAAAGGGCTTGTGGCTAATCTGTTATTTTTGCCTGAATCTATATATGAAACGGAAAATGATAGGCGCCCTGTTTTGGGATTGAGCATATGGACACAATATGTGTTGGATAATTTTGCCACTGTTGAAGAGGCTGTGGCTGAATTGAAAAAAGATAAGTTTAGAATTGACGCGCCGGATCTTCCAAATGGTGTGAAATCAAGATTACATCTGGCCATCTCAGATTCATCGGGTAACAGCGCTATAATAGAATACCTGGATGGTCATGTTTCGATTTATGAAGGGAAACAATATCAGGTGTTGACTAATTCTCCGGCTTATAATCTTCAACTTGCTGTAAATGACTATTGGAAACAAGTAGGTGGTTTAAATATGCTCCCGGGAACAAATCGCTCTTCTGACAGATTTGCAAGAGCTTCATTCTATATTAATGCAGTGGCACAGACAGGTGATGCCGAGATTGCAATTCCTACTGTTTTCTCTGTGATTAGAAATGTTTCAGTACCTTACGGCATTTCTACTCCTGATAGTCCCCATATTTCCTCTACACGCTGGCGCAGTGTATGTGACCAGAAAAATTTGGTATATTATTTTGAGAAAACAGTTCCAATGGCGGTAATGCATGTGAATCTTAAAGAAATAGATTTTTCCAAAAATTCAGGCGAAAGAATATTGAAATTAACCGATGGGAAAAATTATGAAGGTAACGTTACATCAGAATTTGTAGAATCTTCCCATCCTTTCCATTTCTTGTTTGCCAAATAAATATAAAACGATGGTTATTGAAATGAATCTCAAAAGCTTATTAACTTTTGAGATTCATTGTTTTGAGTTGACTGAAATTCCTTCAGTTACTAATCATTCTCTTTAATATTAACGACATATTTTTGATTTCCAAAATCGCCTACAGAATTATAGGATTGGTTAAATAAAAGATGTATTAAAGACCTTTTTTAAACTCCGGAATAAATTATTTTTTAGATATCTATTGAACAACCTTTCTATTGGGATAACAAATTATTGTATGGGACCATATTTCTCATCTTCCTTCACGGCCTGACTGAAATTTCTATATGCTCCTAAAAGGAAAGCAAAAATAATAGCAGCAATAGAGAATATCCACCACTTCACATCTAAGTCGTATCTTGTTTTGAAAACCGCAAGACAAAAATAGATCACTACTTCAAAGATAAGTAAAGTCAGAAATAGATTTCTTTTTCCTTTATTTGACATATCTACTTTGATTTGATTTTGCAAATTTACTCATTTTTTAATTGAAGGGATAGCACAGTTAATGGCATATTTTAGATGTTGATAAGTTTGGGATAGCATGCAGTTAGATACAAAGGCATGAATTATATGATATCTTTTGATATCATAGTTCAAGAGACGCAGGATTTAATAGAAATTCATAGATATTTAAATAGGTAATTCCACTCTCGGTCCTTCTTATATGTATATCGTCATGAGTTATTATAATTTTTTTGAAGGAATCACTGATGTGTTTTAGAGATTTTTCTTCTTGTTTCACTTTTGATTCATCTATTAGTTGATAGGTCGACTGAATATAATATCGTCTATTGCCTAAATTACAAATAAAATCAACTTCAAGATTAGTTCTCAACATTTTGCCTGATGAATCATTTGATCTCACGGATACCATCCCTACATCAACATTATAACCCCTTGTCCTGAGTTCGTTATATATTACGTTTTCTAATTGATGACCTAAATCCATTTGGGTAAAATTCAAAACAGCATTTCTTATTCCCAAGTCAGAAAAATAGTATTTATTCGGAGTATCAATAAATTTCTTTCCTTTGATATCAAAACGTTTTGATTTTTCAACTATAAAAGAATCAATGAAATAATCGACATAGGTCTTAATAGTATTGTACGACATTTTAGCTCCTTTGATTGAATTGAATGTATTCATCAAATTGGTGGGATTTGTAAGACTACCCACCGAAGATGCTAAAACAGAAATAAGTTCTGTCAAATCACTTTCATTTTTTGGATGATACCTTTCAGATATATCTTTTATATAGGTTTCGGATAAAAGATTCTTCAAAAAATGAGTCTTCTGTTCTTCATCCTTTCTTTCAAGAATCTGGGGTAAAGAACCAAAAAGCATAAATTCATCAAGAGCTCTGAACTTATTTCCCTCATAGACACTCCAATATTCTCCAAAATTTAAAGGATATATTTTGACCTCATCTCCTCTTCCTCTAAACTCTGTTACAATATCTTTTGATAACAGTTTGGCATTACTTCCTGAAACATAAATATCGGCATTAGGTAAAGAATTGAGTCCATTCAGCACATCGACAAAATCGGTAGCCATCTGTACCTCATCAATAATTATATAGTTAGTTGAGGATGGATCCAATTTATTTTTAATGTCATTATATAGGACTTCACCATCTCTCAATTTACGGAATTCAAAATTATCTAAGGGAATTTTAATTATATTGTTTTGGCCGACACCCTGCTGTAATAGATAATTCGAAAACAGATTGTTCAGCAAGTAAGATTTACCGGACCTTCTCATTCCGGTAACAATCTTAATCATTCCATTTTCAATTCTGCTTACTAATCTGTCAAGGTAGAGAGGCCTTTTTATTTCCATTTTTGTCCTTTCAAAATGCGAGGCAATATTGCCTTAATTTTTCAACGACAAAGATACATGATATTTATCAATTTCCAAAAATTAGTCTTATATCATTTTTTGTTAGTTAATTCCAAATTCTTGCCATTGATTAAACCATCCCGACCTGTGAAACTATTCCGCTATAAGTGTAAATAACTGGATTGTATTAGGTAATAATTTTAGTGTTTGAGACAGGTCGAACTTTGGGAATAACACAGATGAGCCGTGGTAAAAGATTTGCATGTTCAGATGAATTGTATAAGCAAAGATTAATGTATTTAGAAGAAAGCATATAAATGAATCAAATTTTATGCTTCATTAATTTTTGGTATTTGTTGTTTTTGAACTTGTCGGCTATTCTTATTATTCAATGCAACTCTTATAAATTTTTCCATTGGTAATACGAAATATCTATGGATTATAAAAGCCGCAATAATTGTAATTATTAGGAATATAATTAGTCTAAAGTAAGGATTCATAAATGTTAAATTAAATTTATTGAAAATAATATCTAAGTAATTTTTTGCAAGTACATGAATTAAATAAAAACTAAAACTAACATTCCCGAATTTAACAAATGGTTTAAATGAAAGTAATTTGTTATTAGAAGTAATGGAATAAAGCATAATAAGTGAAACAGAAGGCCACCATAATAAACTTAGATTATATTTATTTGGATATAAATACCAGATACTTAATGATAATGCCGTAATAAATAATACATCTATAAAAGAAATAACAATATTTTTTTCTTTGATTGAATTATATATCCCCCATAATACCATACCAAACATGAAATCCAAACATCGACTCAATGGATTTATATAGATAATCCCATCTTCAAAATTCTCGGGCACGAGAGGAATTAAAAAAATATAAATTATGGTTACTATACAAAAATAATTAATAAATTTTTGTTTAAACTTAGTGTACAGGTGACCCACATAAGGGAATATGGCATAAAAGAATAGAAAATCGGATAAGCACCATCCAACTGCATTTCCAGAAAAATACCAATTTTTTATGGGTATCCACGCTTGCAACAAAAATAAATTTGCACAATCAAATATTGATATTGAAAATTTTAAAATGATTGCAAATAAAAGACAGATTATATGAAGAGGATAAATCTTTGAAAGCCTTTTTATTATGAAATTAATATAATTTGCTCTTTTTAGATTTAATGAGATTGTTGGCAGAAAACTTTTAGATAAGACGAAACCACTTAATATAAAGAAAAATGCAACTCCAAAATCTCCTCCCGCATCAAACATTCCTCCTTCATTTTGTTTGAAATTAAAATGATGGAAAAAAATCATTAATGCAAAAAATCCCCGTAAAGTTTGTAAAGAATTAAAATACATTCGCCGCTAAATGAATTAACAAAATTAGTTATTATTATCCATATTTTTTACTTCAGTTCTAATTATCCTAACAAAAATCTTATTGCGTCAGAAATTAGTCTTAATTCTTTGCTATAATTACTTTATTTAATTGAGTAGCAAAGCGAACAAGTTTAAGCGGCACTTTTTAACAAAAAAAATTAAGGAGAAATCCACACTTGAAATTGTATGATTTTCCCTGTAAGTTTTTTCTTTTGTTAATTATTGCGGTCGGGCGTTTTCCCGAAGGCAACGCATACCTGACTGAGCTTGTTACGTCGCTTCGCTATGCACAAGCCGTCTGACGTTCTCTAAGTTCAGATCCTCGATACTAATATTGCCTCATGATTTTTTACTTCGTAAATCGCTACCCAGCTGGCTTGTTACGTCGCTACACTCCACAAAAGCCGCTGACGTACGCTAAATCATTTCGGCGATACTAAAAAATAGGCTCAATACCTTTTTTTTAGTATTCATCTTCGTTAAAGAAATTTTGAAATGCAATAAATCAATAAGTTATCTAATGGCTTTTGAATTTTAGCCAAACAAACCACACTACTTGAGACTATATGAAGCGAGTTAAATATTGGAGAAAATACGGATCTGGCAGCTATAGTTTTCATTCCAATCATCAACATGCTTTTCAAATAAATAGATAGTCTTGAATCCAGAGAGTCTATCTCCGAATTCATCCATACGTTTTCCTCGACCATCTTCAGGATAAAATGGGCTGACACAAACCAACAAATGTTTCTTTTGTCTTTTTTGCTTTATTAACTCTATTAACTGATTGCCCTCAAATTCCGGCATATCAACAACATTAGAGAGCAGGTGCACGATGGTTTCTCCTTCTAAAATAAAATCGTTTATTTCTATATCCTCTTCTTTTTCAGATATAAAATAAACAGTAAAATCTCCCGTACAATCATTAAGATAAGTTGTTGCCATAGACAAACAGTGTCGAGAAGGTTCTATTAATGTAAAATCCTTGATTTTGTTTTTTCCATAAGTTTCAATGATAAAGTCATTGAACAGAATACTGGCTAAACCTTGACCACATCCCCAGTCAATAACAGAAATATTTTTTAAAAGAAGTGTTCCCGGAATATTTTTAAATGCTCGTTCAAGTTTGGCTTGATGGATATCCCAGTAAAGTGCAATATAAGCCTTCATCTGATCATTTGAATCTAATAAAGCTTTCCCATGATCTTACTCTTCCTTAATTCTTTTCTTCTTAGAATCGGTTAAGTCGTTATAATGTTTCTTTGCACGTTCTAATATTGATCGGAAATTATCAGTTTTCAACATAGCATGGCAATTTATATAATTTCTGATTTTGGATTATGATTTATATAATTAGTTAATTGTTGAGTAGCGTTAGCATAACAATAGACACATTGATGAGGACAGGTATCATAACGGCCGATATCTTTTGATGGAATACATCCACATAATTTTCTCTGGCCTTTGTCTTTGTTTTTACTTGGCCGTGTTGCATATGTCATTTCATTTATTCTGATAGTATTATCCGGTAGAATATTATCCCCAAAAAGATTGGCAGACACTTTTTCTATCTTGATGCCCAAATGATTCATTAAAATTTCATCTTTATATGCAATCTTTGCTATTTGACCTGCATCTATGCAACTGTTATGTATTATTCCATACTGAGCTAAATTAATAGCTTCTGAACATGTTGCCATTTCAAGATTCCAACCTTTCTTCCCCTTCAAGTTCTTAATCTCTTTGGCAAATTGCGTCATACTTTCATTATCCCATTCCCGATAATTTATGTTGTTTTGGATTAAACGACTCTTGACCTTTGCATAAGTTGATATGTCGGCAAAACTGAAGACTAATTTATTAGTATATGAATGAATTTCGCTACCAATCTTTTCTATTCTTTTTATTAAATCCGCAATTCCAATTTTATCAGTAATGATAAGAGGATCAAATCTCCATATCACTGAATCTTTTCCATATTTTTTTGAGATATATTTGAAGGTTTCTATTCTTTCATATAGTGCCGGAACAGAAGGTTCAAACTTTTCAGCTTCATAATCATTAATAGTGAATTGAATATAGAAATTTATATTTCTTTCTTTCAATAAATCCAAATTAGGAATCAACGGTGCCGGATTCTTTGACCAGAAAACTATAAATCGAACACTGTTAAAAGAAACAATATTTTCTTTCCCACTGAAAGGATTCTTCCATTTGCAATATCCTTCCTTCAAACGATTAAAGAACCATTCAGAATAAAATGCCGGAATATCTGTGGCGCGACTTACAGAAAGAATATAAGGAGCAATAATATTGGCACTCGATTCACTCATCACTTCAATGTTTTTGCAAAGATAAAGTAAATGAATGCCAACTTTAGGCAGTCGTAAAATAAATATCCTTAAAATTATAAAGGTAAATCCGAATGGGAGGTGAAGTCGGAGAAGCGGAAGCGTTGCAGGAACCGGTCGATGTCTTCCTGGGTATACCAGTATTTATCACCCTCACGGGAATAACCGATGTAGTGTTTATATTCAATAGGGTATAGTTTAATGGTTTTGAAGTTAAATTATACCCTAAATGCTATAAAATTGTAATATTTAATTATATTTGTACCTGAAATGGTATAATTATGAAGAAATCTGGAATATCAAATTTCGTTAAAGAGAAAAGAAAACAGTTCAATTTAACTCAAGTTGATCTTTCTCAAAAATCCGGAGTCGGTTTGCGTTTTATTCGAGATTTGGAACAAGGGAAAAAGACTATTAGACTTGATAAAGTTAATCAAGTTTTATCTATGTTTGGTGCAGAAGTGGGTGTTGTAGCAATAAATC
>JAFLTQ010000029.1 GCA_022510385.1 Muribaculaceae bacterium
CCCGCGACCCCGACCTTGGCAAGGTCGTGCTCTACCAACTGAGCTATTTTCGCGAATAGGAGGGATGAAGCATCTGCTCCCTTATTTTGCGTTGCAAATTTACGGCCTTTTTTATTCTTATGCAAATTTTGAGGGAAAAAAGTGTGGGGAGGCGGGGAGGAGTTTTGAGTTGGGAGTTGTAAGTTGTGAGTTGGGAGTTTAGAGAGAAGGAGGGTATAGAGGAAGGCACCATCGACGAAAGACAGATATAAAGCGAGAAGTAAATGAGTTGTGAATTTTGAGTTGTGAGTTGTGAGTTTTGAGTTGTGAGTTGTGAGTTTTGAGTTGTAAGTTGTGAGTTTTGAGTTGTAAGTAGGGATGCGACCGGAAATGGGAAGAACTTTTCTTTAAGTTCTCATATATTAAGGATTTTGGAAAAATCCTGCCCGTTTGCATTAAGGATTTTGGGAAAAATTCTACCCGTTTGAATAAAGGATTTAGGAAAAATCCTGCCCGTTTGAATAAAGGATTTTGGGAAAAATCCTGCCCGTTTTAACTGCCTGTTTGGAAAAAGGAGCCGCGGAACTTTCACATCTTACGATGTGTCGATTCCGCGGCATTGGGAGGGTATTGGGATTTCTTTAAACTCTTATTACTTTATTTTTCTTTAGAATCTTCAGGTTTCTCCTCTTTTCCTGACTTCTCCTCCTTTTCACGTTGTTTCAACTCTTTCTGGCGTTTCTTCTCCTCTTCCTTGTCTCTCTTAAGTTGCTCTTTTGTGGGTTGAGTATCGAATGCCCAGATCAGATACATTGCGCCCCAGGTGAACCCTGCGCCGAAAGCAGTCAGAAGAATCTTGTCGCCTTTCTTGAGACGATATTTGTAGTCGTCGAGACAAAGAGGGATAGTGGCAGCGGAAGTGTTTCCATATTTCTCGATATCGATAAGCACCTTTCGGTCGTCGATCTTCGTTCTTCCTGCCACAGCCTCTATAATTCTTAGATTGGCCTGATGAGGCACGAGCCAGTCAACTTCCTCGATAGAGAGGTTGTTTTTCTTCATTACAGAGAGAGTAGACTGGAGCATATCCCTTACGGCATGCTTATATACCACTCTTCCTTCCTGATAGACGAAATGCTCACGTGCAGCCACAGTTTCGTGGGAAGCCGGCTTTACAGATCCTCCTGCTTTCATTACGAGATGAGGGAGTCCGGAGCCGTCGACATGGAATTCTCCATCAATAATTCCGACGTTCTCCTCTGTAGGTTCTATAAGCACACAAGCTGCAGCATCTCCGAAAAGGGGACAGGTGGCACGGTCTTCATAGTCGACCATGCTCGTCATCTTTTCAGCACACACCACAATAATTTTCTTATAGATTCCGGCTTGAATATATGCTCTGGCTGCCTGTGCGGAAACGATAAAGCCGGCACAAGCTGCCTGGATATCGTAGGCATAGCAATTTGTGAGCCCGCAGTCGTGAGCAATAATTGAAGCAGTCGAGGGGAATCGATAGTCGGGATTCGAAGTGGCGCAGATAAGCAGGTCAATCTCTTCGGGAGGAGTGCCGGTTTCCTTCAAGAGTTTTTCCACGGCCTTTACGCCCATGAAACTTGAGCCCTTTCCCGGTTCTTTTAAGACACGCCTCTCCTTGATGCCGACTCTGGTAGTGATCCATTCATCATTAGTATCAACCATCTTCGACAGCATATCGTTGTCGAGGATATCATCGGGCACATAGGAAGCGATGCCGCTTATCTTAGCATTAAGCATATTTTGGAGATAAGATGCCTAAATTAAGCCTTAACTTTTTCTAACACCTGACGTCCGCGATAGTATCCACATTCGCCGCAGATAGTGTGCCAAACGTGCCAAGCGCCACAGTTAGGACACATAGCGATAGTAGGGATAAGCGCCATATCGTGAGTACGACGTTTGGCGGTTCTGGTATGTGATTGTCTTCGTTTAGGATGTGCCATTTTGGGTAGTTATTTAGATTCTTTAAATTTTTATGTTAATAAGGAGAGGGAAAATTAATCTTCGTCGGGAGTTCCGGCCTCGATATCGGCATCTACTTCATCGAGAGCAGCTTCAACCTCATCGTCACCGGTGTTGTTAGCACGGTTTTTATGAAGAGCGGCGAGCATCGCACGGTTGCATTTCCCCATTGGGTGGACATGTCTCAGAGGAATCGTGAGGACGATAGTGTCGTAGAGCATGTAAGCCACATTCAGATAAGAATCGGAATAAGGGATTACGAGCAGGTCGTCGCTTTCATCGTTATAATCGTCGCCATATTTCACGGATATGTGGTAGGTTGTATCCACCTCGTGGTCGATAGGGTCGAGACATCTGTCGCAAGGAATCTTAAGCATCCCTTTGCAAGTGAAAGTGCAATCGTAAGTATCGTTTTTCTTAACAAGGTCGAGATGCACTTTGACGTCGGAGGTGATGATATCGGGGTTCTCCATATTTTTGAAGAACTCGGTACCACATTCAAAATCCTGCCGGTATATGCCGTCGTTTAGAGAGGCGAGCTGGATTTTATAAGGCGCAAATTTTCCCATTTTTTATGAGACCCGATTATAATATATGTATAACTCAAAAGTTTTGCCCGATTTTGAATCAAAATCAGGTTTGTTTTTGTACCTCCGAGGAGAATCGAACTCCTATCTAAAGTTTAGGAAACTTCCATTCTATCCGTTGAACTACAGAGGCATACGGCGCACTTGGCAACCCCTCAGAGCGTGAGGGGGGCAAGTCAGCGGTGCAAAATTATAGAAAAATTTAGTTATATGCAAGTATTTGAGAGTAATTATTCAGCGCTTAAGATGAAACAACGGAGAGGCGGAATTTTAGTTAATGGTTTGGTATTCAACCTCGCCGAGGCTTTTTTGAAACGCTGAACAGCTTAATTAAAGTTTAAACCGGAATAGGGGTATAAACGATTTTCTTGGTGGCGAAAAATGGTTCCTCGAAATAGGAGGATATGGGGATTATTTCCGAAATGGATGAAAACTTACCCAATTCGCCGGAAATGTCTCCCCCCTTGAGGGTTATAAGGCCGTTGGGAAGAGCGTTCCGACTCTCTTTTGAAATATTCTTCCGGGATATTTTAATAAGAGAGGGATGGTCGGTGACGGCCCGCGAAACTATGAAATCAGCTTTCTCCTTACATTCGCCCATGTCGCCATGTTGAAAGGATACATTCCCGAGACCTAACTTTTCTGCTATCTCTTTTGCGGCATTAATTTTCTTACCGATTCGGTCGATAAGATGGAACCTTACCTCAGGGAACAGTACGGCAAGGGGTAGTCCGGGAAGGCCTCCGCCTGTGCCAAGGTCGATAACAAGGCTCCCGGGGGAGAAGCTCAGATATTTGGCAATTGCCAAGGAATGAAGGATATGGTTGACGGAGATATTTTCAATATCCTGACGTGACACCACATTCACTTTTTTATTCACCTCCTTGAAAAGCTCTTCCATTTCGGAAAGTTGGCGGGATTGGCGGTCGGTGAGGTGTGGGAAATATTTCTTATAGATATCAGACATGCTGCAAAGATAAGGAAAAAGTTGTAAGTTGTGAGTTGTAAGTTGTGAGTTTTGAGTTTTGAGATGTGAGTTTTGAGTTTTGAGTTGTGATTTGTGAGTTTTGAGTTGTGATTTGTGAGATTCAAAGATTATATATAAATTTGCAGTCTGAAAAAATCGCAAAATTGCAAGGGAGATAAAACCGGCCCTACAAGCAAGGATAGGATATCAGGTCAATTGAAAATATAAATAGCTGAAAATAAATAACAACGATGAAAAGGACATATCAGCCCTCCAACCGCAGGAGAGTAAACAAGCATGGATTCAGAGAGAGAATGGCAACCAAGGATGGTCGCAAAGTATTGTCACGCAGACGTGCAAAAGGACGTGCGTCGTTGACAGTTTCCGATCATTTGGGAAGCAAATAAAAGCGGTTTTGAGAGGAGTCAATCTTTAGGAGAGTTTTCCGCCGGTTTGATAAGGCGAGCATCGATTCCTATATCCCAGCGACCGTTGCGGTCGAGCAAAGTTACTCTGAAAATCTTATTGCCATCTTCATCAAGAGATGGCTTTTTTAATATCCTACCCCTTTCATTGAGATAGAGAGAGTCTATAATAATCACCTCGTCACCCGGTTTGGGCTCTAACTTTCCTTTAGGAGCTATTTCAAAGTCGGAAGAGAGAAATCCGATAGCCTCACGGAAAGTTTCCATAGCCTTTGAGGGGATTACGGCATACTCGCCCGGACGGGCTCCGGGGGTGCGGTAACACCAGGCGATGTCGTAAATACGGGTAATCAGTGGATAGAGATTCCTTTTCCGGCTTTTAAAGAAGATAACATTCCGTATCACAGGCTTACCCTTCCACTCCACTTTTCTCCCGACCCTTTTCGAGACTTCGCTAAAAGGATAGAAAATTTCCGGGATATCCACCTCCTGATTGATGGCGGCGAGTCTCAAAAGCAGGGTCTCGAATTTAACGGCAGGCCTCATCCTCATGGCAAACCATTTCAAATCTTCATCAAAAAGCGACCGGGTCACCTTTTCCGCCACCACTCTTTTCTCATCATCAGAGAGGATAACGGGGGAGCATATATCCAGAAATTTCAATTTGTCAGGAAGAGTCTCCAACATACTTTTCACGATGTCGGGTCGGATTCCGAAACCGAGTGCAAGCGATGCCCAGTAATATTGCAGCGACTCTCGAAGGGGCTGCTCAGGGAAATTGCTGAAACTCTCGTAAATCCTCTTGTGTTTGAAACTCCCTTCATCTCCTTCCTTTTTGCCATAGAGCACCTGAAACTTGGTGATAGAGTCGTTGATGTTTCGGGCGTATGGTTCCTTGAAATCCACCGACTTTAATTTTTTCTTCACCTCTTTGAAAAAAGGGAGCTTACCTCCGGAGAAATTGAAGGCTACGGCAGCATAGATGCTTGCCATCTTATCGAGATAGAAAGCGATTGTTTTCGGAGAAAGGGCATGAATGATATTATCCGCCACCCAGTTTTCAATAATGTTTTGTGTCAGCGTTGACTCAATGTCATAATTTGAGATTATATAGACCTGAAAGGAAGAGAAAGACTTCCGGTAGCCTTGACGACTGCTTCCGGAGAATTTATCGAGATGTCTTGAAGAAAGGTTCAAGAGATTCCGAAGAGTGGGTGGCTGCTTTTTCTTCATAACAACGGGGGTAAAGTTAATTAGAAAAAGGAATAATAAAAAATTGCGCCGGGAACCCTTCCTATCCGGGTATATGAAAAAAGAGGAGGGATAGTTGGATTAATTTCGTTAAATTTGGGTTTTAAAAAAGGAATCAGAGAAATGGGAAGAAAAAAGACCAACGTTTTTCTTACAGGGGCAACCGGGGTAATGGGAAGCGCAGGCCTTAAAGAGCTGATGAAATATCCCGAGCTCTATAACGTCAAGGTATTGGCACGCGACAGCAAAGCCAACCGACGCAAGCTTAAAGGATATGAGGGGCAAAACGTTGAAATTATATGGGGCGACTTGCTCGACGAACAATCTCTGAGAAAAGGTATAGAGGATGCCGATGTGGTTTTGCATGTGGGAGGAATGGTTTCTCCGAAGGCGGATCTTTATCCGGAGCAGACTTTGAAAGTGAATGTCGGTTCAATCGAGAAGATAGCGCGACTTGCAAAAGAATTTGAAAATAAACAATCGGGGAGGGAGATAAAGGTGGTCTATATCGGCAGCGTGTCGCAATATGGCACGAAACTGCCTCCCGACCATTGGGGAAGTGTGGAAAGTGAACAACGGCCGGCAGAAAGTGATGTATATGCCGAGTCGAAGGTGAAGGGAGAGGAGATTTTGCGTAAAGCCGGACTAAGGAAATGGGTGTCGATCCGCCAGACAGCAATCCTCCATTCGGGCCTATTGAAGAATGCACTGAATCCGGTGGCGCTCCATATGCCCCTGTTGGGAGTGCTTGAATGGATCACCACCGAGGATTCCGGCCGACTTTTGGAAAGGGTCTGCCGTCCGGAGTTGCCTGATTCATTCTGGTGTAAAGCCTACAATGCCGGGGGAGGAGAGCCCTTCCGGTTGGTAAATATCGACTTTGTCCGCGGCATACTCAAAGCATTAGGGTGTCCGCCGCCGGAAAAAATTTTTGAACCCAACTGGTTTGCCACCCATAATTTTCACGGGATGTGGTTTACCGACTCCGACCAATTGGAAGAGATTCTGCATTTTCGGGGTAAAGACACGTATCAGGGAGCGTTAGAGAGGCTAAAAAAAGGATTGCCGTTCTATTTCCGACTCTCACCGCTTGCCCCTCCTTTTCTGATAAAGATGATTATGAAAAGAGTGGCTCATCATCCTGAATTAGGGACGTTGTCGTGGATAGAAAAGAATGACGAAGAGAAGATCAACAGATTTTGGGGGAGTCGGGAGAATTACGAATCAATCAAAGGGTGGAGTGAATTTGAGGAAATTAGGCTTGAAAAAGGGGTGGAGAAAGCAAAAAATGATTAATTTTGTAGAAAAGAGTTAGATTTTGGAAGAAAATAGCGGACTTTTTCAAAATAATTTTGAAGAGATAAAAGAGAAAGTAGTAACTCCGGAGCCGACAAATTCCGAGGCGGGAGGGTATGATGAGGAGAGTATCCAACATTTGGAATGGAACGAGCATATCCGAAGGCGTTCCGGAATGTATATCGGTAGTCTTGGTGACGGGTCACAGCCCGAAGACGGCATTTATGTCTTGCTTAAGGAGGTTGTCGACAACAGTATTGATGAGTTCAATATGGGAGCGGGCACCCGCATAGATATAGAGATGACCGAAGATGGGGAGATTAGCGTCAGAGACTACGGTAGAGGCGTTCCTTTGGGGAAGGTGAAGGAAGTTGCCTCGGAAATCAATACCGGCGGTAAATTCGACGACAAGAATTTCAAGAAATCAGTGGGACTGAATGGTGTCGGCCTCAAGGCTGTCAATGCCATGTCTACTAATTTCCATATCGAGAGCGTCAGGGAAGGGAAGAAAGTAGCCGTTGATTTTGAAAGAGGGAATTTTATAAGTCAGGAAGAGAGCGACACTGATGAACCCAACGGGACAAAAGTGACATTCAAGCCTGACGATACGCTGTTTAAAGGTTTTGCCTATCGCCCTGAACTCGTAGAGCTGATGGTGAATAATTACACGTATCTCAACACCGGGTTGAAAATTTTCCTGAACGGCCGCAAATATCATTCGCGCAACGGGCTGCTTGATTTGCTGAAAGAGAATATGGCTCTGGAACCGCTCTATCCTTTCATTCATTTAAAGGGAGAGGATATAGAATTAGTGTTGACCCATGCTCCTCAATATGGCGAGGAGTATTACTCCTTTGTGAATGGTCAGAACACGGTGCAGGGAGGAACCCACCTGAGCGCGTTCAGGGAACATGTAGGGCGCACCATCAAGGAATTCTCGGGTAAGGGATATGAGTTTGCTGATATCCGTAACGGAATAGTGGCTGCCGTAAGTGTGAAGGTGCAGGAGCCGATGTTCGACAATCAGGCTAAAATCCGGTTTATCGGCAAGGAGATAGCACCGGGCAGCAACATCACCGTCAATAAGATGGTGGGGGATTTCATAAAGAAAGAGCTCGACGATTATCTCCATAAGCATCCGGATGTGGCAGAAGCCATGTTGAAAAAGATAGCGGCTAATGAGAAGGAAAGAAAATCCATGGCCGGAGTTGCCAAACTTGCTCGGGAGAATGCCAAGAAGGTGAGCCTCCATAACCGCAAGCTACGCGATTGCCGCATACATTACAACGATAATTCAAAAGGTGCCAAGGCACAAGACCGGAGAGATGAATCCTCCATATTCATCACCGAGGGAGATTCGGCATCAGGCACAATCACCAAAGTTAGGAATGCCGAGACGCAGGCAGTGTTCTCTCTAAGGGGAAAACCGAAGAACACATATGGCGCGACCCAGGAGGTGATCTACAGGAATGAAGAATTCAGTCTGTTGCAGGCTGCCCTGAATGTAGAGGATGGTATTGACGGCCTGAGATACAACAAGATAATCATAGCGACTGATGCCGACGTTGACGGTATGCACATTCGTCTTTTGGTTATCACCTTCTTCTTGAAATTCTTTCCGGAACTGATAAAGAAGGGTCATGTCTATATTCTTCAGACCCCGCTTTTCAGGGTGAGAGATAAAAATGCCGTGCGTAGAGGCAGAGGGCTCAAAACCAAGAAAAAGGAGGGTGAAGGAGAGAAAGACACTTACTATTGCTATACAGATGAAGAGCGTGAAAACGCGATAAGCAAATTCGGAAGCAATGCCGAAATCACTCGTTTCAAGGGTCTTGGCGAGATCAATGATGTGGAATTTGCTGAATTCATCGGGCCGGAAATGCGTCTCGACCCGGTAACCCTCAAAAAGGATGATGCAGTCAACAAATTGCTGGAGTTCTATATGGGTAAGAATACTATGGAGCGCCAGAATTTCATTATCGACAATCTGATCATCGAAGATGATTCGGAAGTGTAAAAGAGAGGAAGAGATGAAGGCCTTTTATGCGGGGAGTTTCGACCCCTTCACAGTCGGACACTATGATATAGCACGAAGAGCTCTTGAGATTTTCGGGATGCTGATTATCGGCATAGGGTGTAATGAATCAAAATGTAGTGAAAAGCCGATTGAAGAGAGGTTAAGCCGGATCCGCAAGCTCTTTGGCGGGGATGACCGGGTCACAGTGATCGGTTACGAAGGACTGACAGCTGAAGCGGCCCGCGAAAATGGTGCGGGTTTCCTTGTAAGAGGAGTAAGAAACAGCATTGACTTCGAGAAGGAGAAAGAATTGGCAGATATCAATATGAAAGTTTTCGGGATGCCGACAGTAATGTTGCCCGCAGATCCGGCTTTGAGCTATGTGAGCAGTTCGATGGTGAGGGAATTGAGCCACTTCGGTCACGACGCAAGTGAATTTCTCCCTTAAGCGTCCGTTCCCCTAAATTTCAATATAAATTGGGTGACAGGCTCTAAATTTATTAAATTTGCAAAGTCTACCGGGAAAATCAACAGTCTGAATAACAGGCTTGGCGATTAAAAGGAGGGATATCCGGGTAAAAAAAGCATGAATATTTTAAGATGAGGAAAATAATAATCATAACTATAGGCTTATTGATTGCATGGGGAGTAGCCGGGGCACGTCAGGAAGTGTCTATGGCTGAAAACAATAAGCTACGTCTCGCAGAGGCAGCTATAATGCAACTTTATGTAGACAGTGTCAACGAGAGTAAACTTGTGGAAGATGCCATAGTTGCAATGTTGGCGGGTCTTGACCCACATTCACAATACTCAAATGCAGAAGAAACCAAAGAATTGAATGAACCTCTGACGGGAAATTTCAGCGGCGTCGGAATATCATTCAATATGAATAATGATACGCTTTATGTAATCCAGACAGTATCCGGAGGCCCTTCGGAAAGAGTTGGTATACTTGCCGGAGACAGGATAATCTCGGTCAACGACACCACCATAGCGGGGGTGAAGATGAAAAACACGGATATAATGAAGCGACTGAGGGGCCCGAAGGGCACAAAAGTCGATGTGACGGTGTTGAGGCGTAATCATGGAAAGAATGACACCATAGATTTCAGGATTACACGAGCAGATATCCCGATTTATAGCGTAGATGCCGCATATATGGTGGATGACAAGACGGGATATATCCGGCTTAACCGCTTTGCTGCGGATACGGCCGACGAAGTTATCAAAGCCTTGAAGGGTTTGAAGAAAGTTGGAATGGATCGTCTGATACTTGATCTGACAGATAACGGCGGGGGTTATCTTAACGCGGCAGTGGAACTTTTGGGAGAGTTTCTGCAACCGGGAGAGATGACTGTCTATACCGAGGGATTGAACTCACCGCGCATAGATAATTTTGCAGAGCCGGCAGGATCCAAGCCTCTTTTCGATACGGGCCGGTTGGTGGTGATGGTCAACCAGTATTCTGCATCAGCATCAGAAATCACTTCCGGAGCTATTCAAGACTGGGATCGAGGTCTGATAGTGGGCAGACGAACATTCGGGAAAGGCCTTGTGCAACGTCCCATACCTTTGCCTGACGGGTCGATGATTCGTCTGACAGTTGCCCATTATTATACGCCGACAGGACGTGATATTCAGAAACCTTACGAAAAGGGTAATGCAAAGGCCTATCGTAGCGATATACTCGACAGATTCAACAGTGGAGAGCTTATGCATGCAGACTCTATACATCATGTCGATTCCCTTAGAGTTGAGACACTAAGATTGAAACGTCCGATTTATGGTGGCGGCGGTATATATCCCGACAGATTTGTGGCTCTCGACACAACTGAATTCACCAACTATTACAGGGATGTTACAGCCAAAGGTCTGATTAACACCTATGCGATAAGATATGTAGACGAGCATAGAAAGGATCTTGTCAAGGAATATAAGAACGATGACAATTATACTCGAGATTTCGAGGTGACACCGGCCATGCTGCAGGAACTCTATGATATGGCTTCTAAAGAGGGTATTGAGTATAATGCCGAGGAGGCTGCCCTTAGCCGACCACTCTTCTCGATGATAATAAAAGGATTGATAGGAAGAGATGTTTTTGACAGCTCTACCTATTACAAGGTCTATAACACTCATGATCCCATATTCAAGGAGGCTTACCGACTGATTAATTCGGAGGAGTACGACGGATTGTTGAAGGTGTTGTAAGTTGTGAGTTGTGAGTTGTAAGTTGTGAGTTGTGAGTTGTAAGTTGTGAGTTGTGAGTTTTGAGTTGGGAGTTGTGAGTTGTGAGTTGTGAGAATTAAGAATTATGAATTAATAATAAGGCTTTTTTGATTTGTTTGCTGCTAAGAGGACAGCGCGGATACGAGTCGGAGAGCTGTGGGAAATTAAAAGAGAGAAAAACTATCAACCATATATGAAACATATCATTCCATATTGCCTATCTATCTTGACAGGGATGAGTCTTATGCCTTTAGCAGCTAATGCCCATTCCTATCATCTGGAGGGTTGTGAGACTTGTGCACAGGCTGATTCCCTCTATCGGGCTCAGAGAGACTCTTTGGTCGTTTCAAATCCGACCGCTCTTTTTGATTCTATGCCACAACCGGCAGTGAATTATGACATCACAAACCTCAGCCTTATCCCGAAGGTTTTTTCCGGCTACCAGGCAATCCGTGAATTGCCAAAATTTAGTAAGAAGGGACTTACGTATTCCTTAGGAGTAGCCACACCTTATGACGAGACGGAATCCAATCTTCTGACAGATGAAAACGGTAATCTCATATTGCCGGAAAATCTTCTGCCGAGTGAGGAAGGTGAGTTTCCTGCGGTGAATTTGGAAGAAGCAGTAGGTCCGGAAGAGGATAACGGGTTACCTTCGATTATGAAATACAGCACCCCCCAATGGTTAAGGGATGCAGTAGCACGTAGTTTGTCGCAGGAAGACCTTCTATATTCCTATATGATAGATAATCCGGAGGCTATAGAGTATGCCTACTGGGACTTGCCTTTGCCCCCGGTATTGCTTGAAGAAGACCGTTCTTTCTTAGCCTTCCTCAACAAGCAGGATGTTCCGGATGTAAACCCTGCAGAGGCTGATATTCAAGTTGCGGAGATCAGAAAGGTGCATTGGCTCCATAAGATGGGGTCGCAGTTGCAATTCTCGCAGGCATACGTTTCGCCCAACTGGTATCAGGGAGGTAACAGTTATCTGTCAATGCTCTTCAATTTCAACTGGAATGTGCAGCTCAACCAGGTGTATCATCCCAAAATACTCTTCACGAGCGATTTCCAGTATAAAGTGGCTTTCAGCTCGAATCCGAAAGGGTATATGCATAAATACACGATTGCAGAAGATAACTTCCAGTATAACTTGAATTTAGGTCTTAAGGCCGTTAAGGATTGGTATTATTCTTACAATCTGCAATTCAAGACTCAGCTCTTCAATAATTTCGAGGAGAATTCAAATAAACGCACGGCAGCCTTCCTGTCGCCGGCCGACCTCAATATGGGTCTTGGTATGACGTATAACCACACCAACAAGCTTAAGACACTCTCTATAAATCTTACTGTTTCACCACTCTCCTATAATTTGAAGGCTTGTCTCAAACCGAACTACATAATCGACCATGCAGCCTACGGCATAGCTGCTGACAAACACACCAAGAGCGAAATCGGTAGCAACCTCGACTTCACGATGGATTGGAAAATCACTCCTAATATCGGTTATAAGACGAGAGTATTCATGTTTACCGACTATCATTATTATCTCTTCGACTGGCAGAACACATTCAACTTTGAGATCAATAAATTCCTGTCTACTCAACTATTCGTCCATATGCGCTACGACGGTTCCGCTGAAAGCTATGGCAAATGGAAGAGGTTTATGCTCAGGGAGATCTTAAGCTTTGGTCTCTCCTACACATTCTCGACGAAACCTTGAAGACCGGGATTCGCCACATATTCTTAATAGCGATGATGACGGGGGTGGCAAGCCCTGTTACAACAATAAATGCTGTTGTGCCTGTGGCATATGATATCGACATGGCAAAGGAAATATGTGACGAGCTCCCACTCGAAAGCGTCGAGGGTATATGGCTCTATCCGGAAGATCGGGTAAGCGTAATGATACTCAACGAAAATAAAGGAGATAGCGGTTCATTGCCTACCTATTCGATTTCGGTGGTAGAAACAACGGATGCGAAGCTTCATCCCGGAGAAAGGATCGGGACGCTGCAGGCCACAGCACAGCCAAATCTCTATAAGATAGAGCTTGCGACTGAGAAGAAAAACAACCTGTTGTTGAAACCGAAAGCCTGCACGGCCACTTTGTCGAAAGATGGCGATTCATTTATCATCAAGCGTCAGAAATCTCTTTTAAAAGGACGTTTGAATCTGAATCTAAGCAGATTATTGCCGGGGTTTTGGAAAATGGTGAGTCTCGGGGTCTCTTCGTCGGGAAGTTCAATCCAAGAGAATCTTCCTATAGGAATGGTGAAAATATACCCTTCTTACGATGGAAACAATTCCACGAGGCGTAAAGTGAGATATCTCTAATGAAAGGAAAGATAATGAAGAGGGGATATCCCGTAAGCAGAATAGGGAAGAGAAAGCCGGGAGTGGTGGCTCTTTTCGTATGCATGCTCCTATGGAGTTTATTAATAGCTTTTCCAATTCAGGTTTCAGGCAAGAAAATTAAGAATTCGTTCAAGATAGAAAAGGAGAAAAAAACAGATAAAAAAAGAGATAAGAGGGGAGAGGATCAGGTATTTGAGGGTATTGAGATACCTATGAATGATACAGTTGGATCATTCCAACTACATTTCGCGGGGATAGAGAAGGAGGATTCGGATATCCTGGTGCAGCAGATACGCAAATGCGGTTTTGCCGGATATGACAAGGAACCTAATTCAGATGTTGAATCCTTTATTCTTATTAATAATTCCGAGAATCCTATCACCGGTTATGATGTCAGAATAGATTATCTCGATATGGAGGGGAGGATGCTACATTCACGAAGAGTAAAAGAGGGATGCTATGTTCCGGCAGGGGAGACTCGAAGGTTTGACATTAAGAGCTGGGACAAGCAACGCACATATTATTACTATCTTGGAAATTCCCCTCGTAGGGTTGCGACCCCCTATCAGGTGAGATTCTCTCCACAATATTTATGGATTTCCGAGCCGGAGAGTGCGCAATTGACCAAAGACACCAACAGATAGATTAGCAATATAAAGCCTATGGATAACAAGACATTTATAGAAACACTTTCATCGCGGTTAGATATATCATTGACGACAGTTTCGACGATGATAGAGTCTCTTCGTGAAGAGTTTGCGACCCAAGCGACAGAACTCGACAGCATAGTTATTTCCGGGTTCGGCTCCTTTGAACCGCGTCTTAGAGAAGAGAGGGTGTCAGTGCATCCCGCATCGGGTAAAAGGCTTCTTGTTCCGCCACGTATCTATCTGGCTTTCAAGCAATCGCCTGTGCTAAAGCAAAAGATAAACAATAAACCGAGTTAAAAACAACCTCCAAATACGATTACAAGTGGATAACAAGATATCATTGAGCACACTCTCTGCAAATCTTTCCCGCGCCACCGGAAAGAGCCGAAAAATATGCGAAGATTTCATCAAAGAATTTTTCAAGTTGACAACAGAAGTGCTCACTACTGATGAATCATTGCGCATCAAAGGATTCGGCACTTTCAAGATAGTGCAGGTGGAGAGCCGCACGGGAGTGAATGTCAATAGCGGTGAAAAGCAAGAGATTCTCCCTTATAAGAAAGTGGTGTTCACTCCGGCAAAGGAGATGGCCTCAGCCATAAATGCCCCGTTTGCAGGCTTCGAGACTGTAGAGATGGAAGATGATGTTCCCGAGGATATCTTCTTGAAGGAGGTAATAAATAACGAGAGATTAAGCGATGAGAAGGGCGTCAGCGAATATCGGCTCGAAGAGGGGTCGCAGGAAGAGGGTGAAGATGATGATATAACTTTGGAGGCATATTCCAAAGAATCGGAAGAAACTAAACAAAAAGAGGAGGAACTGAAGCCGGAGGAACCCCCGGTGGTTCCCAAAGAAGAAAAAGAGGAGGAACCGGAAATGGAAAGATATGAATATTATGAGGAGCCAAAGAAGAGCCGTTTCGGTATCGGTTTTCTGGTTGGGGCTCTCTCAACTTTTGCCGTATGTGCAGTGATTTTTATGATCGGGTGTTTCTTGGACTGGTGGCCGGTAAATTTCGGCTATTTCAGAAACCCTGAAAAGATAGAAATTGTGAAAACGGAGGATGTGCCGGCAGAAACAGAGCAGGTTCAGACGGCTGAACCGGAACCGGTGTACGATACAGTGTCCACGACACGATATCTTACCACTATAGCAAGGGAACATTACGGAGACTATAATTTCTGGCCCTATATCTATATTGAGAATTCAAGTATCCTGGGACATCCCGACAGGATCACTCCGGGGACAAAGGTGATAGTACCTGAATTATCAAAATATGGAGTTGACCCAAAGAATCCCGACGACGTTAAAGAGGCAAAGCGCAAGGGAGCAGAGATCTACGAGCGCTACCGCTAACCTCCCGTAACTTACAACTTACAACTTACAACTTACAACTCCCAACTCATCACTTATACCTGGCCCATTTGATCAGATCTTTGATGTTCGGTTTCTTGCCATACATAAAGATTCCGATCCGATAGATCTTACCGGCAAACCAAACCATTAATCCGAAAGAGACATACAGGATGATGGCCGACACCCATGGTTGCCATAACGATATGCCGGCAGGAATCCTCGACATCATGACCATCGGCGACGTGAAAGGAATCATGGATAGCCAAACAGCCAAAGCCGAATTAGGAGCATTTCCGATCGAAACAGAAACAATCAGGGCTATAATGATAGGGATAAGGATGAAACTTTGCAGTTGGGATGCATCCTGAATGTTGTCGACTGCTGATCCAACAGCAGCAAACATTGCGGCATATAACAGAAAGCCGCCCACCAAGAAAAGAATCAGCCATAGGAACAATTCAATGATAAACCCGACATTGGTGAGGAGACTCAAAGCACTCAGCATATCATAATTGTCTGTCTGTGCGATATCTAAATTACCGCTGCGCATCTGCGTCATTTGAGAAACTATCTCATCAGGGAGGATTGCCGGAAGAAACAGAGTGGAGATGAAGGCCATGATTATGCCCCAAAGGATGATCTGGGTGACTGCCACTAACCCTATACCTGTTATCTTACCTAACATCAGACGGTAGGGAGTGACTGAAGAGACAATAAGCTCCAGAACCCTGTTGTTTTTTTCCTCGATTATGCTTGTCATCACCATCTGGCCATACATTATCAGGAACATATATAGCAGAAACGACATAAACATCCCGATGAGGAAACTCAGGTTGGATGCCAGACTTTCCCCCTCCTCTTTGTCGAGCCTCACTTCATTAATTTTTACATTCGTCTTTACAGAGTCGAGAATGTCGGGCAGATTTTGAATATTATATTCCTTGAGTTTTTCAGTCTCAACGATATTATTTATTTGGGTGGAAAGAGAGGATTGAAGCTCGATGGGGATGGCGCTGTTCATATAAAGGTTTAACACCGGAGATGATCCTTTCTCAATGTCGGAAGGGATTATCAGATAACCGTTGATTTCGCCTTCATCAACTTTATCCTGAGGATTCCCGGTTATCGGGATGAATTCATATAACTCGTTGCCTTTTAGCTGTGGAAAAACTACATTACTATTGTCAACCACTCCGATCACGTTATGGTCGGGAGTGCTGAAAAGCATAATCATAGCCGGCGCTCCCATCAAAATGATCATGAAGAGAGGCATTAACAAAGTGGTGATAACAAAGCTCTTCTTTCTGACTCTTTCAAGATATTCCCTTTGTATAATGAGACCTGTATTATTCATTTTGATTGGCATTTTTTACAGCATTAATAAAGATTTCATCCATAGAGGGGAGCGCCCTGGAGAAAGATTCAAGCTCCACGATGTTATTGGCAAGACTGATTATATCCCTGAAAGATGTTTCCGGCTTTAATTTCAGAATTAGTTGAGTGGATCCGTCGGTGACATTTTTCTCCGGCACGATTAATTCATGAGAGATTATATCGTCGCCGATTGCCGACAGAAGGTTTTCTGTGCTTCCGGTGAAAGATAGCGCGAATCTCCCTTTCCCCTCCTCTTTTCTTATTTCATCAACATTCCCGGATAACAGATTCTTTGATTTGTTGATAAGGGTGATATTGTCGCAGAGGGATTCAACGCTGTTCATATTGTGGGTTGAATATATGATTGTTGTGCCCTTGTCGCGCAAAGCGAGCATTTCTTCTTTCAACAAGTTGGCGTTTATGGGGTCGAAACCGGAGAAAGGTTCGTCGAAAATCAGCAGTCGAGGGTTATGGAGCACAGTGACGATAAACTGAATTTTCTGAGCCATCCCTTTTGATAGTTCCTCCACTTTCTTGTTCCACCATTCGGAGATTTCAAATTTCTCAAACCATTTTTTCAGTTCCCTCAATGCCTCATTTCTATTCATCCCTTTTAATCGGGCGAAAAAGAGAGCCTGTTCTCCCACTTTCATTTTCTTGTAAAGGCCTCGTTCTTCAGGGAGATATCCGATGTTAACAACATCTTTTTGAGTGAGGGGATGCCCGTCGAAAAGGATCTGTCCGGAATCAGGGGCAGTAATGTGATTTATAATACGAATGAGGGTAGTTTTGCCGGCTCCGTTGGGCCCTAAAAGACCATAGATTCCTCCTTCGGGTACCTTGAAGCTGACGTCGGTCAGAGCCTGGTGGCCCGAATAAGATTTTGAAACATTTTGAATTTCTAACATCTGTATTTTCACTGCTAATGGCTGCAAATATACATATTTATTTGCTTATTTAAGCCATTTCAGTTTCTTAAGCCATTTCTGCCGGGAACGATAAATCGGCTTCCGGACATTTATCTTTTATCGTTTCACCCAATTCTCAACTTTAATGTCCAATCTTTCAAAATGTTTAATATTGTCTGTTATTAATATCAGTTTATTTGCAGCAGCCGCGGCACCTATTAATAAATCAAAGTCATCAATTGGAAGTCCCTTCTTCCGAAGTTCGGCCTTAAAATTTGCATATGTTTCAATTGTATCAAAAATAGGAATAATATTAAATAATTTTAATAAATTTCTTAATTGTGACATCTTTTCCCGGGGATTGGATGAACAATAAGCACCATAAGCTAATTCTGCTATCGTAATTTCTGATAAAAAGCAATTTTTAATACCGGCCTCTTCTATATGCTTATCAATTGCAAATTTATTTCTTAGAAGAAAAATACAGATGTTTGTGTCTAAAAGGTATTGAGGACTTTTTTTCATAATGAAAGGGGAGGTCTTGAAGTTCTTTTCTCACGAATAATCTCAATTAATTCTTCTGCTGATTCAGGTCCTTCCCATGATCCACATACTTCATGTAGAAGAGATAGAGATTTTTTATCGTTTATATTTTCATTATCCGATAAAACATCTACCAAAGACTCAGTTAATAAAGAAATTAATTTTAATTTTATTTCTGAGGGAGCATTCTTTATAGAATTCCAATAACCTTGAACTAAACTCTCGTTGGGTTTTGCTACAATCATTATATAATAATTAATTTATGCAAATATAAATATTTATTTACTTATACGAAAACGGGCTACAGCTTGTAATGCAGCCATTTTTTCATCCTTTGCAAGACTTTGCCAAGTATTATTCATATTACTATCTGGTATCCTTTTATTGTCTTTTGGAAAATCCTCCTTATCCAAGTGGGCATATACCTATAATCATTTTCAAGAGTCTCTATTTCAGGATTCTCTCGGATAAGAGTTTGGATTTTATTAACTAATTCTTGTGTCATATTCTTCTTTCCTAAGGCCTTCATTGCCTGCACGATAATACTTCTTTTTTTACCTTTAATAGCAAAATTTTTTGGGACTGCTCTCTTAAATATAATAGTCCTTCCGTCAATTTCGATTACCCGGGCAGAACCAGTGGTGATATATGTCGGTTTCATTGGGATTTGGGTTGATAATCCCAGCATATTTAAGGCCATAGCCCCTGTCGGTAGGATGTCAGCATTATCACGTTCTCCTATGGCTTTTGCAATATAATCAAGTTCCGGATAAACTATACCAAATCTTGTTTTCTTGCTTTTTAGATAAATTCCTCTGCCAAGTCTGTAAAGTTCACCTCCCTTAACAAGATCCGACATGATATGACCTACATATTCATCATCATATTCCGGGAAACTGTTACTGAAAAAGAGACTTCCATTAGGGGAGTTCCTAACAGTATCAGCTATTGTGGTTACGATGTTTTTATTAGCAGCTTCCATATCGGTAATTTTTGCAAAATTACCGATATATTTCTAATTGCAAAATTAAATTGTAAAGAAATACCTCATATGAAAAAGAGAGGGCGAGAAAATCGCCCTCTCTAAGAGTTATTCTTTATAAGAATTATTCGGGATATGAATAATTCTATAGAATTAAGTCAGGAATCAATCATTACCGCCCATTAAGCCTGTGCGACGATAACCGTGTACCCACAAATAGTCCCAATAACCGGCTGCTGCATATGGGTCATCTTCAGCCTGAATCAAATAGCTGATACCGTCGGTAACATATCCGGCAGCTGAAAGAGCACCATCCTTCACAACTTTACCGTTGAGAATGTTGACAAGTACGGGGAATACATCTCCGTTTTCATCCTCATCATAATACATCACAGCATCTTTGACACTAAAGGTGCGGTTAGGATAATCCACATCTACCTTTATAAAGAACTCCCAAGCATAATCTTCAAGATACATTTCTGTGCTAAGATTTGCATTGGTATTGTAGGTATATGCTGATGTATATCCAAGATCTAACGGATCTTCATACACGACATTACCATCGGCATCAACGCCATCAACCAAAATATACCATTCGCCGCACATATCCTGAACAGCAGTGCCGCCAATTTCCTCTTTGGCACATGAAGATGCAGCTACGGCAATGATGGCTACAGATAAATATTTTAAAATATTCTTAGTCATAGTTAAAAATTTTAATCATCTTCACGTTCAAGAACAACATCAAGAATGAAACCTTGAGGAGTTACATCCACAATATAATGGATAGTATTTGCATCCGGGTCGTATTCACCCTCAAATCCGCCAACATGGAAGGTGTCTTCCCAGGGAGAGTAACCTAAACCACCGGTGAGGTAATTGAGCTCGTTATCACTGCTTAGAGTGACGTAAGCTTCATACTGCCAATACCAAAGAGGATAGCTGGCATATGTGGATGAATAACCATAGAGGAAGGCTACAAGTCCGGCCTCAATATCATCTACATAGTAGAAACCGGGCACAAGGAGTTCAAATTCTACGGGTATTCCGGCAGAGACATCATTATCGTTGGCATCAGCCACTTCCTGGAATGTCAGATCCTGACCGGCGTTTGTACCTGCATATCTAATTCTTCTACTTTCATTAAGGTTCACCATCCATGTTCCACTGATATCTACAGTTACAGTCGGGTCGAACACAAGAATAGTCCTTGTCTTATAGACGGTAGGAATGGTTTCTAACATACTACCGTATGAATTGTAGTAAATGGTGTACCATCCCGGAGAATCGAAATCAATCTCATCGACATAAACATTGCTGATTACGTCAAAGATCAATACTTCTACATCTGCAGTGGCATCTTCTCCGTTAGTTGTGTTTACAGCTGAGTATCCCGGTTCGGTCCATGTGTCGCCAATGGCTACGTTGTAGGTGGTCTCACCCTCGAGGGTGATAACCGGATACCATTGCTGCACGGGCTCCGGCTGGTCGCTGTCGCAAGAAGTCAAACCAAAGAGAGCTGCCAGTATCGGTAATGAATATAAATATTTTTTCATTTTGAAATTCATTTTAGTTTAAGATTCATTCAGCCCAGAAAATCGGAGCAAGGAATCCGGGGAATTCATTTTCGGTGCCTTCACCCACATGCTCATTTCTATTTTCAGAAGCGCTCGAATAAGGGAATCTCTGCACCACATGATTATCGCCCACTTCAGCGTAAACTTTATATGGTGTATAGATGTGACCCGGTGACAATAAAGATGTATCTACATTGCAATTGCTTTTTCCGGAATACATATCTGTTCCGGTGATAGCAGTGTCAAAAGCAGGATATTTCAATCTGCGGAGCTCACACCATCCTTGGAATGTGTTGATACAACCGAAGAGCACCCATTTCTGAACTCCCAAAGATTCTTTCCAAGTATTGGCTGTGAAAGGCCAAGCAGCAATAGCATCTGCAGCGCCGTCAACACCTGCACTTGCGAAAGAAGCCTCGATAGCAGCCTGATAATGGTTGGCACCGTTGGTCATATCGCCATTGTCAGCATAATATTCAGCAAGCCAGAATTCAATTTCAGCTCTTGAGATGAAACTTACCGGAGTGTTGTATGCCATATTCGGGCGGCTCCAATAAGTGGTGGATGAATATGGAGCAACAGCTGATGACATATTGTCGCCTGATACAGAACCATGGAACTGACCGTCGTATTGAGACCTGGTAAAGTAAACCGGGAGACGACCGTCATTGTAGGCTGACATTGTGATCTGAAGAGCGCAGTTAAGAATAGCATTCTTTTGAGCTCCCCAGTCAGCGAACTCTTCAGAATAGAAAGGATTTGCCTTCTCTGATGCGTTAGACCAGCATCCTGCCCATTCTATATCTGATGCAGGGAAATTGTTTTCCTGAATAAGAGAAGCAAGTTGTGATGAAACGTTAACAACATTATGCTCTCTCATAAGAATTCTGAGCTTAAGAGCGTTAGCTACCTGGATCCAATCTTCAGCTGCACCATTGGGGATAAGGAATGAAGTAGCTGTCAGTTGTTTAGGATCAGCCTTAGCTTTCTGGATAGCCTCATCGAGATCATTGAGGATACCGGCATAAACCACATCACCTTTATCATAATTCGGCATAGGATTTTCAGCGTCCAAAGCCTCAGTGTAAGGAGTTTCTCCATACATATCCACGAGATCCTGGAAAGTTGCGGCGCTCATAACTGTAGCGGCAAGATAAGTTGCCCAGTCACCTTCAGCCTCAGCCTTACCTTTTACGATATTGGCATTAGAGAGTACACGAAGGTAGAGATACTGATAGAAATATGAAGTACGCTCCTGTGAAGCTTCAAATTGAGAGAATGGCACATAGTTGCTGGTGCCGAATTGCTGTGCATAAAATTCCGAGAGATAGCCGGCGCAAGAACGCAGATAGTTGCCTGTGATAGCAACATATGCCATCTCCACTCCGGGGTAAATCAGGTCGTTGGTCAAGCTGGCCTCATCCGGAGAGTTGGGATTACTGTTTATATCGAGATAATCGTTGCAGGAAGTGAATCCGGCAATTGCAAGTATCATCGATGGTATAATAAATTTCTTCATCTGAGTCTTAGCTTTTTATAATGTTATTTTCAGATTTAAACCGATTGTGCGGTTTGAAGGATTGGAATAGAGCTCACCAAACATAGTGGCCATGTCTCCGTAAGAAGATGCTGAGATAGTAGAAGTCTCAGGATCGATATATCTGTTACCCTTGGCAGTCCATAGGAATAGATTGTTGCCATATACAGTAATATCAATACCTTCAAGGCAGCAAGCTTTCACCCATTTGTAAGGAAGGCTCCAGGTAAGCGAGAGATTACGCAATTTGGTGAAAGAACGGTCAACAAGATAAGCGAGACCAGCATTTCCATAACCTGAATCGTAATAGTCTTGGAGACCTGCGTCTGACATCAGGATAGGAGTGGTGTTAGGTGTATAGGTTGTTACGCCGTTGCTTGTGGATGCTACAACAGAACCCGGGATAATGAATGGGAAACGGTTGTTATACATAGTAACGACACCGTTACCTGTAAATTGCATCAAGTTCTTGGTTCTTGAGAACATATAACCACCCTGACGGAAGTCGAATGAAGCACTAAGAGTAAGACCTTTCCATGTGAGGGCAGTTGTTACACCACCTGTCCAGTCATATTGCATGTTGAGACCTGTGTCTTTGATACCTTCACCGGTATTGACTACGGGTTGTCCGTATCTGTCAACGATAAGAGCGCCATAATATGGACTATCCTCATTTTCAACGCGTGAGGGAAGATAGGTGTAGAACTCACCGATAGGTTTGCCTACTTCAGCGTATGCAGTCACGTTGTCGCTACCTGCAGTAAAGCCGTAGATTCCTGTTTTTCCACCCATACCTTCAGGAAGTGAGAGCACTTTGTTCCAGTTCTTGCTCCAGTTGAAACCGATTGTCCATTGCCAGTCGCGAGTCTGAACAGGGATGAAGTTAGCTATCAATTCAACACCACGGTTGCGAACCTTACCGAAGTTAACCACCTGGTTGTTATAACCGGAAGCCGGGTCAACCGGGAGAGTAAAGATCTGGTCTTTAGTGTCGCGGTTATAATAAGATGCGTCGATATCGATTCTGCCGTTGAAGAATTTGAGGTTAAGACCCACCTCGAATTCATCTGTCATTTCAGGACGAAGAGTCTTTGCACCGGCAGTTGCGGAAGCCATGAAGGCATTCATACTGTTGAGCGGGAAGCTCAAATTTGTGCCTACATAGTAACCGGGATAGTAAGCCTGTGCGAAGTTAGTCATTGTCATATAAGGACTTGCATCGCTACCGGTGCGACCGTAAGCCAAACGAACTTTACCGAATGAAAGGATTTCGGTGTTTTTCATCCAACGAGTGAAGACAGCACTAAGAGTTACACCCGGATAGAAGAATGAGTTCTTGCCGATCGGAAGGGTTGACGACCAGTCGTTACGAGCTGTGATGTCGAGGTAAAGGAAGTTGTCCCAACCAAGAGTTACATCACCGAAGAGACCCACGAGACGACGCTTTGATTGACCCTCACCAAGAGAAGACCAGGAAGCACCGTTAGAGAGATCCCAGAAACCGCTTTCGATACCAAGGTTGTTAGATTGACCGTACATTTGAGTTACACCACGTTCGTTGATGTTGAAACCGATTGTAGCATTCAAGTCA
Source organism: Muribaculaceae bacterium (assembly GCA_022510385.1). Classification (GTDB taxonomy): domain Bacteria; phylum Bacteroidota; class Bacteroidia; order Bacteroidales; family Muribaculaceae; genus Lepagella. The sequence goes on from JAFLTQ010000029.1 coordinate 23,624, forward strand.
AGACGGTTATCTACAAACTGATTCTGATAGTTGGCCAAGAAGTCATGGTTGAGCTCATATCTGCGGCCATATAATGTATAAACGAAACCTTCTGCATTCTGGTCAGCATAATCGTAACCATAGTTCTGATTCATCTTGGTGCTTTCCACAGTAACTTGGGCTGCAGCCTGCTTGGTGTCGTTGTCGGTATAGTCGAAGCCGAAACGATATGAGAGAGTCAGACCTTTTACAGGGAAGAGTTCCAACTGTAATTTACCATAGACTTGCTTACCGTTAACCTCGAGTTTATTGTTTTCGAGTGCCCAATATGGGTTGGTGATACCGTAAGGAGTGTAGTAAGCAGTCGGAGTAGCAAACGGATTGTCAAGGTTCTTATAATAAGAAGTCGGAACGTTTCTTGACAATTCATAAAGACCGTCGATAACAGTTGTACCTTGAGACTGGTCAACAGCTTTAGTGCGATAAGTAGCAAGGTTCATGTTGGTTGAAACTTTCAACCATTTCAACGGTTGATAAGAACCGCGCAAAGACAAGGTGTTTCTTCTAAATGAGTCATTGTCAGTAGGAATCACTCCGTCTTGGCCTGTGTAAGAATAAGAGGCATAATAAGTCATGCTCTTGTCGCGAGATGTACCCGAAAGAGAGACGTTGTGATTTTGGCTCCATCCTGTGTCGAAGAAATCACGAACATTATTCTTTACAGCTGAATAAACGCCAACCAATTGCTGACCGTCGTAAACCGGACCGAAAGGTTGAAGAGTTCCGTTAAGCATCGGACCCCAAGAACCGTTTTCAATATAAGTCTGGTTACCTTGCCAACCTTGGCCGTAAGTGTTTTGCATTTCAGGGAGATAACCTACGCGGCTACCTTCCACGTTACCACTATAGATAACTTGGAAATTTTTGCCATTTTTGTTTTCGCTACCATTTTTGGTTGTTACGATGATCACACCGTTAGCAGCACGGCTACCATAAAGGGCGGTTGCTGCGGCACCTTTGAGGACAGTCAGCGATGCGATGTCGTCGGGAGCGATGCTTGAGATACCACCTAAAGCAAGGTTCTGACCGCTACCGCTCAAGGTCTGGGTCTGCAAAGGCACTCCGTCAACAACGTAGAGAGGCTGGTTGTTGCCGCTTACAGAACCAATACCACGAATCTGAACGTTGTTGGCAGCACCCGGGGCAGAACTCATGTTGTTGATCTGAAGACCGGCTACTTTACCCTGAAGGGCGTTCATTACGTTGTTGGTCTGGGCCTGTTCGATTTCAGCGCCACTCACCTGAGTTGCGGAATAACCGAGTGACCTTTCGCTACGTGAGATACCCAAAGCCGTTACGACAACTTCGTCAAGGAGCTCCGAGTTAACGCGGAGGGTGATATGAATGTTGTCTTTGATGGCTACTGTTTGCGGGGCCATGCCCACATAGCTCACACGAAGATACTTTGCGGTGGCCGGAACATTGTTGAGCACAAAATTACCGTCGATGTCGGACAGTGTGCCGATGTTGGTTCCTTCCACCATCAATGAAGCGCCGACGATGGGCTCGCCATCTTCGGAGTTCACAGTACCTCTAACAGTAACAGTCTGTGCGTTAATTGAAAAGGCACACACCATTGCTATTAGTAGAAAAAGAAACTTCTTCATAGATAATGATGATTAGTTAAAAATTTTATGTATAAAACCTTACGGATTTTCCTGTAGAATACTCATTTAAATTCCCCTCCCCAATCTCGGGCATTAAGGAAATAATAAGGAGTGGAATGATTCAATAAAAACTATAAAACAATGTTATCAGATATTATCAATAAATGGTTGTTTATGAAACAAGCTACTGTTAAACAATCAACTATGGCAGCATATGCCTTAAATCTTGAAAAGCATATCATCCCATTTTTTTGTAGCAAGGAGCAGTTCGACCAACAGGATATCCGTGATTTTGTTGATTCCAAACTTTCAGAGGGACTCTCCATTAAAAGAATCAAGGATATTTTAATGGTTTTTAAGATGGTTCTGAAATTTGCCAATGATGCAGGGAATAATTATCCGGAAATCCCGACAATAAAATTTACAAATACGAATGGAAATCAAGAACTTCCGGTTTTCTCATCTTCTCAACAGAAAACCATGATGGATTTTTTAATAGCAAATCTGAATTTTAAAAATTTAGGACTTTTGATATGTTTCTCGACAGGCATGAGGATCGGAGAGATTTGTGGTTTGAAATGGGAAGATATTGATTTTGAGCGAGGCTTATTATCAGTTAGACGCACTGTCTATAGGGTCGGGCCTATATGTGGGGTCTCTAAAATAGGTAGGTTGGTTGAATCTCATCCAAAAACAAGAAATTCGTATAGAGTGATTCCGCTCTCCGAGAAATTATTAAGTATTATATCGGAACTCCGTGAGGAGATAAGAGATGATGGGTATGTCGTGACTAATGACTTAAGACCGATGGAACCACGCGCTTACCGATATTATTATGATCGGCTATTGGAAGAATTGAAATTGCCCCATGTGAGATTTCATGGTATCCGTCATAGCTTTGCCACACGTTGCATTGAGAATGAATGTGATTATAAGGCGGTCAGTATGATTTTAGGACATGCTGATATTTCTACTACTTTGAATATGTATGTTCATCCCTCTCTTGAGCATAGAAAGAATTGTATTGAGAAGATGCTGGCTTCCCTGAGTTCGAAATAGTCAGCTGTAAGTTAATGATATTCAATCGAACCCTTCTGTCGCAGAGTGATTGTACTTTAAGGGGGCACCCCTCTTTGTAATAGTATGAATTAAGATAGATTACTCCTTTTGAAATTAAATGTTAAAAAAGAAGTGGTTTTTAACTTAAATTTTCAGAATTGTAAATTTGAAAAAAATATTAAAATTAATTTTAGGATGTCAAAAAAACATAATGAAATTTTAACTTTTGGCAATTTGCTATTTTTACTGCAGTTTTTATGTATTTTGTAAAGTATATAGGGGAATTAATGCATAATTTTCAATCATTTTCTGTCAAAATTCAAGCAATAAAAAATTTGTTCTCATCTCATCGGTGGCCGAAAAATAGAGCTTTATGGCACTTATTATGTTAAAAAACATCTTTTTATATGAGTTTTTAAATAAAAAGTTATAAATTTGCGCCATTAATTCTCTTAAAATTCCTTAATGCCCGAGATTGGGGAGGGGAATTTAAATGAGTATTCTACAGGAAAA
>JAFLTQ010000003.1 GCA_022510385.1 Muribaculaceae bacterium
ACCTGCGACCTTTGGGTTATGAGCCCAACGAGCTACCACTGCTCCACCCCGCGATATAGTAGTGCAAATTTAATTCAAAAAATTTTCATAACAAAATTTTGAGCTTTTATTTTCTTAATTTCTTGTCTGTTTTATCAAAGATTTATGTTAATCGCAATTTTTATTTATATTTGCAGTAAATATGTAATGACCATGAAACTCAATAGAATTTGTTGAAACTACAATTAAAGGTCCTTACAAATCAATATGGTGCAGAAAAACTAAATATATAAAAATAACCCATGTATTTATTAGGATTAGATGTGGGGAGTTCATCAGTGAAAGCCTCAATTGTAAAAGCAGCAACCGGTGAAATCATTGCAGCGGATTTTTTCCCGAAAAGGGAAGCCCCGATAATTTCAATTAAGACCGGATGGAGCGAACAAGATCCACAGATGTGGTGGGATAATCTGAAACTGGCGATTAGCGAAGTGATGAAAAAATCACAGGCGAAACCCGAGGATATATCTGCCATTGGAATCTCTTATCAGATGCATGGGTTGGTTTGTGTAGATAAGGACAAAAAGGTCTTGCGTCCCGCGATAATATGGTGTGACTCAAGAGCTGTGCCCTATGGTGAAAAAGCTTGTAAAGAAATAGGCGAAGAAAAATGTCTGTCACATTTATTGAATTCTCCAGGGAATTTTACTGCATCAAAACTTGCATGGGTAAAAGAAAATGAGCCCGAGATTTATTCTCGTATCTATAAATTCATGCTCCCGGGCGACTACATAGCAATGCGTCTGAGCGGTGAGATAAATACAACAATCGAGGGTCTGTCAGAAGGAATGTTATGGGATTTCAAAGAGAAAAAACCTGCTACTATTCTTTTAGATTATTTCGGTATTGACGAATCACTTCTTCCCGATATTGTGCCGACATTTGGTATCCAATCAAGAGTCAATGAAGGCGCTGCCAAGGAATTAGGATTAAAAGCCGGAACTCCAATATCCTATCGGGCCGGTGATCAACCTAACAATGCTTTATCTCTAAACGTGTTTAATCCGGGCGAGGTTGCTTCTACAGCCGGAACAAGCGGTGTTATATATGGGGTTTCAGGAAAAGTAGAATATGATCCTCTCAGCCGTGTCAATTCATTTGCACACGTTAATTATACTCCCGACCTTACAAGACTCGGGATTTTGGCTTGTATCAACGGGACCGGAATCCTCAATGCATGGATGCGGAGAACAGTAGCTCCGGAAGGGTTATCCTATGCTGAAATGAACGACCTTCTTGAGTCTGTTCCTATTGGCAGCTCCGGGGTTACAGTGATACCTTTTGGGAATGGAGCTGAAAGACTCCTTCAGAATCGTGAGATTGGATGCTCTTTCCATGGAATTAATTTCAATAATCACAACAAAGCCACCCTACTTCGAGCCGCGCAAGAGGGAATTGTCTTCTCTTTCTGTTATGGCATGGACATTATGAGAGAGATGGGTATGGACCTAAATAAAATCCATGCAGGAAAAGCCAATATGTTCCTTTCCGATATTTTCCGTAATACACTTGCCTCTACCAGCGGAGCAATCATAGAATTATATGAAACTGACGGAGCGGCCGGAGCTGCTAAAGGTGCCGGCATAGGATGTGGAATATACAGTGACCATAACGAAGCTTTCTCTTCACTAAAGAAATTGGCCGTTATAGAGCCCGATAACAACCATAAAGATGAGTATCAAGAGGCTTACGAAAGATGGAAATCAATCCTATCTCTCCAACTATCAAATAATTAAATCACGCTAATTCAATCTAAACAATTAATAAATCAACAAAATGGCAAAAGAATTCTTCCCCGGAATCGGGAAAATCAAATTTGAGGGCACTTCAAGCTATAATCCCCTCGCTTACCGTTACTACGACGCTGAGCGTGTAGTGCTTGGAAAGAAAATGAAAGACTGGTTCAAATTCTCTATGGCATGGTGGCACACACTATGTGCAGAGGGTGGCGACCAATTTGGTGGAGGCACCAAAAGTTTCCCCTGGAATTGCGCTGCAGATCCGTTGCAACGTGCGAAAGATAAGGCCGATGCCGGTTTTGAATTCATGCAGAAAATGGGTATAGAATATTTCTGTTTCCATGATGTTGACCTTGTTGATGAAGGCAGCTCAATCGAGGAATATGAAAAGAATATGAAAGAAATAGTGGCCTATCTCAAAGGTAAAATGGCTGAAACCGGCATCAAGAACCTTTGGGGCACCGCAAACGTATTCAGCAATGCCCGTTATATGAATGGCGCAGCTACAAATCCTGACTTTGATGTTGTTGCCCGTGCTGCAGTGCAATTGAAAAACGCTATCGATGCAACAATCGAACTCGGCGGTCAGAACTATGTATTCTGGGGTGGACGCGAAGGTTATATGAGCCTTATCAACACCGACCAGAAACGTGAAAAAGAGCACCTCGCACGCATCCTCACAATGGCTCGCGACTATGCAAGAGCTAAAGGTTTCAAAGGAACATTCCTCATCGAGCCGAAACCAATGGAGCCGATGAAACACCAATACGATGTAGACACTGAAACAGTTATCGGTTTCTTGAAAGCTCATCATCTTGAGAATGACTTCAAGGTAAATATTGAGGTGAACCATGCAACTCTTGCAGGCCACACATTTGAACATGAGCTTGCTGTAGCTGTTGATAACGGTATGCTCGGTAGCATTGACGCTAACCGTGGCGATTATCAGAACGGCTGGGATACCGACCAGTTCCCGATTGATAACTATGAACTCACCCAGGCAATGATGCAGGTGATCCGCAACAACGGTCTTGGAAACGGTGGAACAAACTTCGATGCAAAGACCCGTAGAAACTCAACCGACCTTGAGGATATTTTCATCGCCCATATCGCCGGTATGGATGCTATGGCTCGTGCTCTCCTAAGCGCAGCAGAAGTCCTCGAGAAATCTCCTTACAAGAAGATGCTTGCCGAACGTTACGCATCTTACGATGCCGGCAAAGGTAAGGAATTTGAGGAAGGTAAGCTTTCTCTCGAAGACCTTGTGAAATATGCTAAAGAGAACGGTGAACCGAAACAGACTTCCGGCAAACAGGAACTCTATGAGGCAATCGTAAATATGTATGTATAATAAACAAGAAAATAAAAACGTTCTAAAACAGTATGATGGCTTATATAAGCCATCATACTTAATAAAAACTTTAAAATCTTAATTTCTAATCTTTAATTTTAATGAAATCACAAGAAACAGGTAGCAAGTCATATCTTTTTATGATAGTACTTGTGGCTGTCTTCGGAGGTCTCCTCTTTGGATACGATACTGCGGTTATTTCCGGAGCTGAAAAAGGTTTGCAAGCTTTCTTCTTGGGAGCCCATGACTTTGTCTACACAGATGTCTTGCATGGCATTACCTCCTCAAGCGCCTTGATAGGGTGTATTATCGGTAGTGCCCTGTCCGGTTTATTTGCATCACGCCTTGGGCGTAAGAAAAGTCTGTTTGTAGCAGGAATTCTGTTCCTTGTATCAGCTTTGGGTTCTTATTGGCCTGAATTCATGATTTGGGAAAGAGGAATCCCTCACATGGGCACTCTGATTGTTTTCAACATCTATAGAGTTATCGGTGGAGTCGGCGTAGGTCTTGCATCTGCCATCTGTCCTATGTATATAGCTGAAGTTTCTCCTGCTGAGATAAGAGGTAAATTGGTTTCATGGAACCAATTTGCAATAATCTTCGGACAATTGACAGTATATTTCGTCAATTTCCTGATTCTTGGAGAACACACCAATCCTATTATTGAAAAGATCGGTGAGACAGTCTACCAAGTAAGCTCTGCCTCAGATCAATGGACAATTCAGACCGGATGGAGATATATGTTCGGTAGTGAAGCTTTTGTAGCAGGTCTCTTCTCCGTGCTCGTTTGCTTTGTGCCTGAATCTCCACGTTATCTGGCATTAAAAGGGAAAGACAGCAAAGCTCTCGCCATTCTCGAAAAGATTAACGGCATAACAAAAGGCAAATCTATCCTCCAAAATGTTAAAGAAACATTGGTTGAAGACAAAGGAAAGCTCCTCTCATTCGGTATGCTTGTAATCTTTATAGGGGTGATGCTCTCAGTGTTCCAACAAGCAGTCGGAATCAATGCCGTGCTCTATTTTGCGCCACGTATTTTTGACTCGATGGGTATGGGAAATCCGATGATACAAACTGTTATAATGGGTATCGTGAATATTCTCTTCACCCTTGTTGCAATCTTTACAGTCGAAAAGTTAGGACGTAAGCCATTGTTAATATATGGATCGGCGGGTATGGCTATTGGTGCACTTGGGGTAGCTTTCTCAAATATTGTACCAGTAAGCCCGATCGTTCCGGTGGTCAGCATTATGGTTTATTCAGCATGTTTCATGTTCTCATGGGGCCCGATTTGCTGGGTGCTCATATCTGAAATCTTCCCGAACACTATCAGAAGTGGTGCTGTTGCAATTGCCGTTGCATTCCAATGGATATTCAACTTTATAGTTTCATCCACTTTTGTACCTCTCTACAATATGTCGATGGGAGACATGGGTGAAAGTTTCGGACATTTCTTCGTGTATGCCCTCTACGGTTCGATTTGTGTGATCGCCGCATTCTTCGTAGCAAGAATGGTACCCGAAACCAAAGGGAAATCTCTCGAAGAGATTACCAAACTTTGGGTTTCCAGAGCTAAGAAAAAAGAGAACACCGAAGAATCTGCAGCCCTCAATCTGCAATAATCTTCAGAAAATTAATAAACAAGACCCCGAAGGCCGATTAAGCCAACGGGGTCTTGCTTTTTAGAATATTCCGGAATTTTTGAAAGAAATATTATTATTTCGACTTCAACTTTTTATAAAGATGAGGTGCGGTAGCTTTCCACACCTGTCGTGAAATCTGCTTCATTCCGTTAATCGAAGGATGCCCGTTTTGTTTGTCGATATTCACTAATTTCACATATGGGATATTCTCCTTTTCACAAGCTTCCACAATTGATCCGACAACTTCATTTGACAGCTCACTATTAATAATCGCAACACACAGAGCCTCGGGATAAGCTTCCTTAATATTCTTAAACATGGCATAGGTGGCCGGTTTTACTTTATACATATCCTTTTCGTCAGCATTTCCAATCGGAGCTCCGGCCCACGAATCATTCGTACCTCCGAAAACGTATATTATGTCAGGATTATCTCCCAGTAAGCGCGATCTTGTTAGAAAGGATCTGTCGGTATAGTCAGCTCCATTATAACCGGTGTTACATATTGTAGACCCTGAATAGGAATTATTCAGCTCCAATTCCAGGCCGTTATCCTCTATAAGCTGATACCACCATGTCTGTGCTACAGTGTCGACGTCATTCCTGAGGTTTTTATCATACCATATAGCCTGTCCTTTAGGATTCCATCCTTCATATGTGGAATAACTGTCTCCAAGAATCGATACTTTTACCTGTGCCGATAAGATACCGGTACAAAAAATCACACAGAGTGTCAGAATAATTTTTTTCATAAATTATAGCTTTATTTTTATTTAGTTACCATCATAATTAACCTACGGCACTTGGCCATTTCGGTTGAAACCAACCTTATCATCCTTAACCGCTTTCAAAACCTTAAATTTTCTTTCTTCCGGCATCCCTTCAAAAGAAATCTTTCTTTTTCTGTTATAGCAAAGATAATGAAACCTTACATCATAAATCACAACATATCATTCAAAAAATAATTTTACAGTTTGTTGGGTAGAATTTTTGACAAATAAGGTGTTGGAAATTCATTAAAAGAATAGTGCAAATTTGGATGTAATATAAGTTAATTTAAATAGGTATAGATTAGTCAAGATAGCACTTTCCAATATCAATAAAAATATGTAACTTTGCCTATGGCAAACAATGCTCCAAGGAGCATGCGCCATAAAAAATTTTTATAGATGCAAGGTGAAGATAAGATTATTCCGATTAATATAGAATCGGAAATGAAAAGCGCCTACATAGATTATTCTATGTCGGTGATTGTTTCCAGGGCATTGCCCGATGTTAGAGATGGGTTTAAGCCGGTTCATAGAAGAGTCCTTTATGGGATGAACGAACTGGGTAATTTTTTCTCAGGCGACACAAAAAAATCAGCAAGAATTGTAGGTGAGGTAATGGGTAAATATCACCCCCATGGTGATAGCTCCATTTATATGACTATGGTCAGGATGGCCCAAGAATGGTCGCTCCGTTATCCTCTCGTTTTTGGTCAAGGTAACTTCGGATCAATCGATGGCGACTCCCCGGCTGCAATGCGATACACTGAGGTAAAACTCGACCGTATGGGTGAAGAAATGCTTAGGGATATCGACCGTGAAACTGTTGATTTCGTGCCAAATTTCGACAATACCCTTGTGGAGCCTGCTGTGCTCCCAACCAGAATACCTAATCTTCTCGTAAACGGAGCTTCCGGTATAGCCGTCGGAATGGCCACCAATATGCCGCCTCATAACCTAACTGAAGCTTTAAATGCTTCAATCGCCCTTATCGACGATCCCGATATCGATATCCCGGGGCTTATGCAATACATAAAGGCTCCCGATTTCCCAACAGGAGGCGAGATATTCGGCCTTCAGGGTGTCAAAGATGCATTTGAAACCGGTAAGGGGCGTATTCTCCTGAGAGCTAAGGCAGAAATTGAAAACACGGGCACCCACGACCAAATCGTAATCTCCGAAATTCCTTACGGTGTAATCAAAAACGACCTTGTAAAAAGCATTGCAGACCTCGCTATTGAAAAGAAAATCGAAGGTATTGCCGATATAAAAGATACATCTGCAAGAGGTGTGATGCATATAGCTATCGAAATTAAAAGAGATGCAAATGCAAATGTTGTCTTGAATAAACTCTTCAAGATGACTCAATTGCAGACAACATTCAGCGTTAATAATGTCGCCCTCGTTAATGGACGTCCGAAAACGCTTAATCTCAAGCAACTTCTTGAAGCTTTCGTTAAACACAGGCATGAAGTAGTCATCAGAAGAACAAGATATGAGCTCAGAAAGGCTGAAGAGAGAGCACATATCCTAAAGGGACTGATGATTGCCTGCGATAATATCGACGAGGTTATTCAGATTATTCGTTCTTCGCAAACCACGGAAGAGGCCCGCACCCGACTCTCTGAAAAGTTCAACCTCGACGAGGTTCAGACACGCGCAATTGTTGAAATGAGGCTACGACAGCTCACAGGCCTCGAAATGGAAAAATTGCGTAAGGAATATGAAGATCTCATGAAACTCATCGCTCATCTTAACGATATCTTGAATAATGACGCTGTGTGTCGTCAAGTAATGAAAGATGAACTCATTGAGATTCGCGATAAATATGGTGATGAACGACGCACTCGTATCAATCTTTTCGCCGGAGACCTTAATGCAGAGGATTTCTATCCGGATGATGAGATGATTATTACCATCTCCCACCTGGGATATATCAAAAGGACTCCTCTGAGCGAGTTCCGTGCACAACACAGAGGCGGAGTTGGAGCCAAAGGAAGCGACACCCGTGATTCCGACTTCATAGAGTATATCTATCCGGCATCCAACCATAATTATATGCTCTTCTTCACTAAGAAAGGCAAATGCTATTGGCTAAAAGTTTATGAGATTCCGGAAGGCGCAAAAAATTCAAAAGGAAGGGCAATTCAGAATCTTTTGAATCTTGACGCCGATGATGAAGTGAATGCTTTCATAAGAATTAAGAAATTAGACGATGCGGAATTCAATAAGTCGCATAATCTTATTTTCTGCACAAAGAAGGGAGTAATCAAAAAAACCTCCCTTGAGGCCTATTCGCGCCCGCGCTCTAACGGAGTCAACGCAATAATAATACGTGAAGACGACCAGTTGATACAGGTAAGACTCACCGATGGCAATTCAGAAGTGATCATTGCCGATAAAGAGGGTCGAGCAATTCGCTTCCACGAAAGCAAAGTGCGCGAAATGGGTCGTATGTCTACAGGTGTTAGAGGCATGACTCTTGGCGAAGAGGGCGACGAAGTTGTAGGAATGATAACCATGACAGAAGGTTCTGACCAAACAGTAATGGTTGTTTCCGAAAACGGTTTTGGAAAACGTTCTGCACTTGACGACTATCGTATCACCAACCGTGGTGGTAAAGGTGTCAAGACAATGAATATCACCGAGAAAACGGGAGCATTAGTCGCTATCAAGAGTGTCAATGACTCCAACGATCTTATGATTATAAATCAAAGCGGCATAACTCTCCGGCTCTCGGTTGCAGGCATAAGGATTATGGGACGTAACACTCAGGGAGTCAAACTGATCGACCTTGCAAAACGAGACGACACCATTGCATCAGTTTGTAAAGTGGCAAGCGATTCTCAAGAAGAAATCGAAGAAGAATCCTCACAAGAGGCTGCTCAAGAAAATTAAACCTTACCCCGGTTAAAATAATCTAAAAATATATACGTAATAATAATAAAACAAATAGATCTAATATGAAAAAACTGATGTCATTGATGCTTTGCATCGGAGCTACCACAGCGATGTTCGCGCAGGTAACATTGGTGAAACAAGCAGAGAAGCTTTCCGGAAAGCCGGATAAACTCGAAGAAGCGCGTGGCCTAATCAAACAAGCCATGGCAAATCCCGAAACTAAAGACCAGGCTTACACTTACTATGTGGCCGGTAAGATTGAGTTGGATGCATACGACAACGGATATAAGACAAGAATGATTAATCCGGGAGATGCTTCTGCTTCTGTTGATGCGCTCGGCCAAGAACTTCTTGGTTTCTATAATTATGCTCTACAGGCTCTCCCGCTTGATAGCCTCCCCAATGAAAAAGGCCAGGTGAAACCTAAATATAGCAAAGATCTGATCAATAAAATCAAAGGTCATCAATCCGACTTCTATTCAGTGGGTGCTGACTATTACAACGAACAGAAATTCTATCCTGAGGCTTACGATGCATTCATGATTTATGCTTCATTGCCCGAAAAATTCTTGGGACCAAACAATGGATTGATCACCCCCGAACAGGCTGCCGCCGCTTTCTTTAATGCCGGCCTCGCAGCCAATCAGGGTGGCAACATTGATGCAAGTGCCGAAGCCTTCAAGCAGGCTCGTTTGATGGGTTATGACAAACCGGAAGCTACAATCTTTGAAATTGCTTGCTGGCAAACTATTGCACAAAACGATAACGACAGAGCTAATGAGACTATGGCTCGAATCAAAGATGCAGCTCAATTCGGTCTTGATAATTTCGGGATGGAGAATCCTATCTTCCTCAACAATCTGATTAACGTTTTAGTCAACGATAATCAGAGTGACGAGGCTCTTGCTAAACTCAATGATCTTATTGCAGCTAATCCTGATGTAGCCAATCTCTATGGCTTGAGAGGTTATATCTACGACCGTCTTGAGAATGATGACGCTTCTGTAGCTGATTTCAGAAAAGCAGCTTCTCTCCCAACAGTAGATTTCGAAACTCTCAAAAACGCTTCCAACAAACTTTATAGAGTCGGCACAAGCAAGCTCAACTCACTCGAAGGTAATTCTCCCGAGATCAATGCAGCCCGTGAGGATGTAAAGAATAATTATTTCCTGCAAGCTCAAAAATATGCAGAGCAAGCTAATCTGTTGCAACCGGGAGACCCATATATCCAGAATATCCTCGACAGCATCGATTATGCTATCACAACTTTCTTCAACTAATCAAGGAAGTTTGTATAAATAGTATTAAAAGGAGGAATCATTCCTCTCAAAATATAGCAGATGTCATTTAATGATGTCTGCTATTTTTTTTTCACACAATAATATTTTCTCGAAATTTATACAATGATTCTCTTTATCCTGATAATGTTTCTAACTTATTGATAATAGTTTATTTTCATCCTTATAAAATTTGAAAATAATATAATATTAAATAATTTTGCTATTATCTTAAAAAATCTCTTAAGTATATCTGATATGTACAAGAAAGACCCAAGAATTGTTGTCACCTTAGATGCAGGAGGCACTAACCTTGTTTTCGGAGCAATGCAAGCATGTGAATTTATATCTAACCCGATCTCATATCCTTCTAATTCGCAGGATCTTGACAAATGTCTTGACACCATAGTGAAAGGTTTCCGTGAAATAATCGGCCAACTGAAAGAGAAGCCCGTAGCTATAAGTTTTGCATTCCCCGGCCCTGCAGATTATAAGCATGGAATCATTGGCGGTTATCTCCCGAACTTCCCATCCTTCAGAGATGGCGTTGCGCTGGGTCCTTATCTTGAAAAAGAATTCGGAATACCTGTCTTTATCAACAATGATGGTGACCTCTTTGCATTTGGAGAGGCTCTCAGCGGTGCACTCCCGGAAATTAACAGGAAACTATCGGAAGCAGGAGCAACAAAACAATTCAAAAATTTAATCGGATATACCTTCGGCACAGGATTCGGCATTGGCATTGTTGTAAACGGGCAGCTGAATCTGGGAGATAATTCTTGCGTTGAAACATTCTGTCTGCCTCATAAGTTAAAACCCGATGTGATAGTTGAAGAAGGAGTGGCGGTCAGAGCAATCAAACGCGTTTATGCAGAAAAATCGGGTCATAAGGATCATAATCTTGAGCCAAAAGATATTTATGATATTGCTAAAGGCACAAGAGAGGGAGATAAAAATGCAGCAATTGCAGCTTTCCGGGAATTTGGAGAGGTTGCAGGTTATGCAATGGCCATTGCCGTTCAGCTTATAGATGGAATCATAGTGATTGGAGGAGGGCTCTCTGCAGCTAAAGAATTCTTCATGCCTTCACTTCTCAAAGAACTTAGAGATAATCTGACAACTCTCAACGGAGACAAAGTGAAACGAGTCCAAATGGAGGTGTATGATCTGGGTAATCAGGACGAATTCGACAAATTTGCAAAAGGGAATCCCAAAAAAATAAAGATTAGAGGAACAAATGAATTCGTTGAATACGATGATGTCAAGAGAATCGGTGTTGCCATCTCTTCTCTTGGTGCCTCAAAAGCCATCTCTGTTGGAGCTTACACATATGCCTTATCACAATTAGACAATGGAAATTAAAAATCAGCCCCTCAGCTTTCTCCCCTATCTGAAATCTGTAATATGGGGTGGTGAAAAAATAAAAGTCTACAAGGGCATCAACACTGATCAGGAAAAAATTGGAGAGAGTTGGGAGATTTCAGCTGTTCCCGGACACGTCTCTGTAGTTGAAGAAGGTCTTTATAAAGGAATGTCTCTTAATGACCTCATCGATGAATTCGGATCACAATTATTGGGAGAATCTGTCACTAAAAAATATGGAAAGAATTTTCCATTATTAATAAAATTTATAGATGCTGCAGATAATCTATCTGTGCAAGTACATCCCGACGATCAACTCGCAAGAAAACGTCATAACTCTCTTGGAAAGACTGAAATGTGGTATATTATCGACGCGGAACCCGATGCTAAAATTTTCTCCGGCCTTAACCGTGAAATAACACCCGAAGAGTATAAGAAAAGAGTTGAGGAAGGCACATTTGCAGAGACACTTGCTGAACATTCCTCAAATCCGGGTGACGTCTTCTTCCTTCCGGCAGGAAGGATCCACGCTATAGGAGCCGGCAATCTGTTAGCTGAAATTCAGGAAAACAGCGATGTCACCTACCGGATTTATGACTACGACCGTCGGGACGCCAATGGTAATCCACGTGAACTTCACACCGATCTGGCTAAAGATGCAATCGACTATAAAGTATATGACAATTATAAGGAAGAAGCTCCTTCTGAAAGTGAAAAAGAAGTGACTCTTGCAGAATGTGAACACTTTGTGACCAAGCGTCTAATCATCGACGGGAATAAGACCATTGTCACGGATGGTCACTCTTTTGAAATTTTAATTTGTCTGGAGGGAAATGTCAAAATAATTTGCAGCGAAGGGTCGACCCATCTTAATGCCGGTCATTCGGCTCTCATTCCTGCGAAAGTGAAACAATTCACGCTTGAAGGTAAAGCCAAACTCCTTTCAACACATCTGTAAGATCCCTTACTAAGCCAATAATAAAATCCCTTTTAAATCAAACTTCATTTCTGTTTGTGTAGAAGGGATTTTTTCGTAACTATTCGGATATCTTATCTCTATTCCTTAGCTCTTTATTCCTTTTTGAGATAGCTGTGACCCACATTATTAGCGCCATAACCATCATCACCAGTCCGAAAATAACCATTGCAGTCATTGAGCCCGGAATGTCTATGACACTAAAAACGATTATGCCTATCCCGCATATAAATGCGATAACTGCAAACGTAACCTGTAAATAATGATTCATATCCTTAATCTATATTTTTCTTTACAATTCGTCTGAATGATTCCACTTTATGATAAGAACCTGACAAAATTACAAATAATATTTTATTAATTCTCTTTATGTTTAAATAAAGTCCCCATAAGAATATGGTTAACAATTATCTTAATATAAAATTTTCTCTCTCTTCTCACCCACTCTTCCACTGAATATTATAAAGTTAGGTAAAATTTTATTAATTTTACACCAAATATAACAGCCTCGAAAAAGCTGTAACCTATTCTTTTTTTATTACGTTGATTTAGACTGCTGTATTACAAATTTTCTCCTTTTTAAAAGTTCATGACATAACATTTATGAAACCTATAATTCTATCATCCCTAAGTTTTTTGCTATTGCTGTTCTCCGGCTGCCACAAACAGATTCCGGCAGAGAAGACACCGGTCAGAAATGTCATATTAACAGAGGTTGAATCCTCAGGCGAGACTTATTCCCAAACTTATTCAGGAGTCGTAGAGGAGGGTAAAAGTGTAAACGCAGCCTTCATGACCGGTGGTAAATTAATTTCACTTAAGGTGAAAGAGGGTGATAGAGTCAGAAAGGGGGAATTATTAGCCGCCCTCGATGCCACAGATTATAAAATAGGAGTCAATCAGCTACAAGTGCAATATGACCAAATGGTGTCTGAAAAGAAAAGAATGGATGAAATGTTTGCACGACATAATATAGCTCCTAATGACTATGAAAAATTTGAAGCCGGTTTTGAGCAATTAAAACTGCAACTTGAAATGGCCAAAAATAAGCTTGACTATACGAATCTCTACTCTCCTTCCAATGGTTTTATCTCTTATAAATATATGCAACCTGGAGAATTAGTGGATGCCGGCACACCTATTTATAAAATTACGGATGATTCAAGTCTTGAAGTCTCTGTTGATCTACCTCTAAATGTCTATCTTAACAGAAAAGATATCAAATCATGCTTTGGATCTTCACCTAATGTGAAAGGAGAAATCCCCTTAAAAATTGAAAGTTTCACTCCGGATGCCGACAATAATCAGCTATATCACATGACTCTTCTTCTCCCTTCCGAATATAAGAAAGAGTTCACCCCCGGAATGAATATCTCTGTGTCAATAGAGATGAAAAATGAAATGGTTGGTGAAACTTTGATTCCCTCAAGAGCCATTTTCGATGAAAACGGAATAACCTATATTTGGACTTTCAATTCCACGGATTCTACATTATCTAAGGCCAAAGTTAATGTAATAGGGCAACCGGTTGGGTCAAAAAGTATTGTGACAGGTCTTACCGGAGAGGAAAAGATTGTCACAACAGGTGTCAAACAACTTAAGGATGGAGAAAAAGTTAAAGTGGTTTCCAATCCTATAGAAAAATAAATAATGGAAAGAATCACCAATTTCTTCATAAGACGCCAGACCCTTTTCTGGTCAATGCTGATACTGATCCTGTTGGCAGGTGTGCTTGTATTTATAAGGATGCCTAAACTTGAAGATCCGGCAGTGACTGTAAAACAAGCTTCGGTTGTTGTGTTATATCCGGGAGCAAACACAGAGAGGGTTGAAAAAGATGTGGTAAAGGTAATGGAGGAACATCTGCGGACTCTTCCTAATGTTAGAAAAATAATATCTACCGTCAAGCCCGGGCAGGCTCTGATAAGCGTTGAGTTTGAATTTGAAACCCCAATGGGAGAAATCGAGCAACATTTCGATCTCGTCAGACGCAAAGTAGGTGATGCTGAGATGATATTGCCCCCCGGAGTTATGAGTCCTATCGTCATTGATGATATGATGGATGTGTATGGCATTTTCTATGCCCTGAGCGGCCCGGATTATGAATACGGAGAACTCGAAGAATATGCCAAGACCCTCAAAAGAGAGATACTCCCATTAAAAGGAGTTAAACGAGTTAATATTGGAGGAACACAAAGAGAAGTGATAGATATAACTTTCACTCCCGAACAGATAAAAAACAATGGGAATTTACCGATTCTTGTTGCTCAGGCTTTACAGGCAGTCACAAAACCCATAGATGCCGGTAAAATTGAGAATGGTGATGACCGTATTTCTATTGATATAACAGAAGGGGCGCACACCACAGAAGAGATTTCCAATCTTTTTTTGAATTTACCCGACGGCAAAAAAGTGAGATTAGGCGATATTGCCAAAGTGAGCAGACATATAGTTGAATCCCAATCAGGAGCATTCTATCTTAATGGGGAGAAAGCTCTGACGATTCTGGTTGCTTTGGAAAGCAGTGCTGTAGTACCCGACGTCGGGAAACTTGTGGATAACAAGATAGCAGAGGTTTTTAATCAGTTTCCTGTAGGCCTTTCCGTAGATAAAATATTCTTCCAGCCCGACCAGGTTGATACGGCCATATCATCCTTCATGATTAATCTGATAGAATCCGTATTAATCGTGATATTTGTGTTGATGATTGCAATGGGATGGCGTTCCGGATTGATAATCGGATTAGGTCTTATCCTGACAGTTGCCTTATCTTTCCCGATACTCTCAGCGATGGGGACCACCTTGCAAAGGATATCTCTGGGAGCCTTCATAATAGCGATGGGGATGTTGGTGGATAATGCTGTAGTGATAATGGACGGCATAATGAAAGACCGAGAAAAAGGCCTCCCCAAGAAAGAGTATCTTGTCAGGATCGGGAGACAGACCGCCCTACCCCTTTTGGGAGCCACTATCATAGCTGCGGCCACTTTCTTACCCATATATCTGACTCCGGGCTCTGTAGGCGAATTTGCCGGAGATCTTTTCATCGTCGTGTGTGTGAGCCTGTTGGTAAGTTGGGTTCTTGCTCTTATTCAAGTTCCTGTTTGCGCTGACAAATGGCTCGACCCGAAAAATATTCAAGAAGATATCAAAGGTCAGCCGAAACTTAGTGCAGTAGAAAGACAGGTAAAGAAAATAGTAGAATGGCTGATATCCCATAAATGGTTGACTGTCTCTTTCGGTATTCTTTTGCTATGTGGCGCAGGAAGTTCGGTTTTGTTGGTAAAAAATGTTTTCTTTCCGGATTTCGATTACAATCAATTTGTAATGGAATGTTACTTCCCGGCAGAAAGTAATCCGCAGTCTGTCAGAGATAGAATGTTCCAATTGTCAGACACATTAATGACCGATAAATCTGTAAAAAATGTATCCCTAAGCCTTGGAGGAGCGCAAGGCAGATATTGTCTTGTACGCCCGATCCCACAGGGAGGTGACAATTACGCCGAATTTATAATAGAGTGTGATAATTTCAGATCTGTCCAAAGGTTATCAAAAGAGATGACCCGGAAATTGAGAGGGATAGCCCCTGATGCATATATCAGGGCCCGCAGATATAATTTCTCCGTAAGCTCAACACATCTTGTTGAGGTGGAATTCACCGGACCCGACCCGGCTGTGTTAAGGGAACTGAGCGGTCAGGCAGAAGCAATAATGAAAGCCTCTCCTTATGTTGATCCTTATACTGTACAAAACAGTTGGGATGCTCCGGCTCGACAACTCTCAATTGCTTATTCTTCACAATCGGCTGCACGTGCCGGCGTGAATCGTTCTGACGTTGGGAATTCCATTCAGGCAGCAACAGATGGATACACCGTGGGAGTGATTTCTGATCATGAAAATTTGATTCCCATTAATATCGTTGTCAGAAACCCGGATGGTTCCCGATTAAAAGACCTCTCCTCTGCTCCCGTTTGGGCAATGGTAAATGCTAATGTTTCTCCCACAGAGCTAAAGGGATTGATGACCGGTGCCGTTTCTCCGGATGAAATAGAGTCAAAATTAGGAAGAGCCACTACCCTTGCAAATTGTATTGACTCCATTTCCACCGTATGGGAAGAATCCCTTATCAGCCGTTACAACGGTGAAAGAGCTATTCAGGCCGAATGTGACACAGACCCCTTTAATCCGGAAGCCACTCCCGATAAACTGATGAAATCAGTGAAAAAAGAGATAGATAATATTAAATTACCTCCGGGATATAAAATGAGATGGGTCGGTGAAAGCGAACTATCCGATGAAGCCCTCGGTAAAGTGATGCAGAATCTTCCTGTAATGATTGTGATTCTTGTGATTGTTTTGCTTCTATTGTTCAACAACTGGAAGAAATTAGCTGTAATCCTCCTTTGTTTCCCGTTTGTGTTATGCGGTATAGTCCCGGCATTGCTGATCACCAATACACCCTTCACTTTCCTCGCTATTTTAGGATTAATGGGACTCGTAGGAATGATGATTAAGAATGCCATAGTTCTTATTGATGAGATCAACGCACTTAATACAAATCAGAAATGGGAACTTTATCCTGCAATTGTCCACGCTACAATATCCAGGGTAAGGCCTGTCTTACTGGCATCTCTCACTACAGTGGCCGGTATGTTGCCTTTGGTGTCTGACCCTATGTATGGACCTCTTGCAGTCACAGTCATCGGCGGCTTATTAATAGGTACACTTGTGACTCTGCTTTTCCTCCCGGTGCTTTATTCTCTTTTCTTCAAAGTAAAACCACAGAAACAATGAAACTAAGAATATTGGCTGTATTTTTTGCTTTTGCCGCCGTTTTCAATGTCTTCCCTATTGAATTGTCTTTGAAAGAATGTAAAGAGAGGGCATTGCAGACTGATGAAGATATGAAGATAGCTCAAAACAGAGTTAACCAGTCAAATTTGGATAAAGGAATAGCAACAACAGCCTATCTTCCTAAAATAGATGGAATGGGGGGCGCTTTCTACCTTACTCCCGACCCATCCATGGCAGGGATGATGGATATGCAAATGAGGGGAGTCTATCTCGCAGGCTTCAGTCTGACTCAACCTATCTACACCGGTGGTAAAATCATCAATGCAAATAAACTCGCAAAGGCAGGTCAAGAAGTAGCAAAAGACCAATTGGAGGCAACGAGAATGGATGTTTTGGCGGAAGCTGAGAAAAGTTATTGGATGTATGTAGCTGTCCTTTCTAAAATAGATATGATAAAGGCTTATATGGCTCAACTTGACACCATATATGATTACACAAAATCTGCTTACGAATTGGGATTGACCACCGGCCTGAGTATTTCAAGGGTTGAATCACGACGCTCTGAACTTCACTACAGATTGCGCCAGGCTGAATCCGGTGCGGATTTATGTCGATTAGCACTCTGCAGAATTATTGGCGCTGAAGAGACGGAACTAATAACTCCAACAGAAGACCTTGACGGTTTGCTTCCACAACCCGGGAATTTTATTGGAATAGATTCACGTCCCGAGCTCCATATGATTCAGAAAAATGTAGATGTAAAAAAATATGATGTAAAGATGACCCTCGCCGATTTTCTCCCCACAATTGGTCTTCAATTGGGTTGGAATGCTTTCGGCAATATCAAAATGAAAAGCATGGTGCAGGGTCCTGACGGTAATTATTATCCGTATACTTCTACCATGAATTATAAAGGATTTGTAGGAGCTGTCTCAGTATCAGTTCCAATCTTTCATTGGGGAGAGGGTTATAAGAAAGTAAAGAAAGCAAAGATAGAAGTAAATAATGCCGAGCTCTCTTTAGAGAAAAACAGGAAATTGATGGAGCTCCAGGCCCATCAGGCTTATAGCAACTTTACGGATGGCCTGGAACTTATTAAAAGTGCAGAGAAAGCTTTTTCAGAGTCCCAACTGAATCTTGACATGATGCAAGATCAATATGAACATGGATTAATGACGCTTACCGACCTTTTGGAAGCACAATCTCAATGGCATACTTCCTACTCCAACTTAATTGAAGCAAAGACACAATATCGCATAAACAGAATAGACTATCTACGGTCGGTCGGACTTTTGGAATAACCGAAATATCCCATGCCAACAGACTGAGCAAATAATATTTAAGAATATGCTGCACGTAGGATTATCACACACAAGCAAACTTTTGGTTTCACCGGAACATTATGCACTCTCATTAGGTTCAGGAGATCTTGAAGTTTTTGGGACTCCCGCTATGCTTGCCTTGATGGAAAATGCAGCCATGTTGGCTGTTGCAAATGAGTTACCCGAAGGATATACTACTGTGGGTGGTCATATTGAATCTTCCCATTTAAAACCCACAAAACCGGGGAAAGAGATTGAAGCTACTGCCGTCTTGACTAAGATTGAGGGTAAAAAACTCTTCTTTGACATTGAAGCCAAGGAAGGAGATAAAATAATCGGCAAAGGAACGCATATTAGATTCATTGTTCATAAGGAGAAATTCTTGTCTGCATTAGAATCAGATTGATTATGAAACCTTTTGTATTCGCCATATTTTGTTTTGGCACACTTACAGAGGAAGTTGAAGTATTTAAATAGAGAACAACCGCTCTTACAACCTTGAATATGAAATATCTATGAATTAGAGGGTTATAACCATGGAGATATGTATATCCCTGCATTTCATATTCTCAAAGATCATATAAAACGTATTAGAAATCTCAAGTCATGATAAATCCTATTTTTTCCCCCGACCCCCACAGATATGAGAACGGCATGATTTACCGTCGATGCGGCAAATCCGGAGTTCTACTCCCGGTCATATCTCTCGGATTATGGCATAATTTCGGAGACGAAGAACCTTTTGCTGAATCCCTTAAAAAAGCTCATTATGCCTTCGATTGCGGAATAACACATTTTGATCTTGCCAATAATTATGGTCCATCATATGGTTCGGCTGAAGAAACTTTCGGAATGATTATGAAAAAATCGTTCATGCCTTATCGTGATGAATTATTTATTTCTTCTAAAGCAGGCCATGATATGTGGCCCGGACCTTATGGCGAATGGTGTTCCCGCAAAAATTTGTTTGCGAGCATTGATCAAAGCTTGAAAAGAATGAATCTCGAATATGTGGATATTTTCTATTCACATAGATATGATCCCATCACTCCTATAGAGGAGACAATGCAGGCACTCGTAGACATTGTTAGACAAGGTAAAGCCTTGTATGTTGGGATATCAAAATATCCCGCTGACAAAGCCGATTTTGCATATAAATATCTTAAAGATCATGATGTTCCCTGCCTTCTCTATCAAGGGAGATACAATATCCTGGACCGAGAGCCGGAAAATGAGGGTATAATAAAGGGAGCTTTTAATAATGGAGCCGGATTTATTGCTTTTTCTCCATTGGCTCAAGGATTACTCACAGATCGTTATCTGAACGGGATACCCGAAGGTTCAAGGATGACAAAGAGCCGTTTCCTCAAGAAAGAGACGCTTACTCCTAAAACTCTTGACATGATTAATGGCCTTAATAAAATTGCAGCAAACAGAGGTCAGTCGCTCGCAGAAATGGCTTTGGCATGGGTGCTCAGAGATGAAAAAGTGACAAGCGTGATTATCGGAGCAAGTTCTATTGAACAAATTGCCGATAATGTGAAATCAATTAAGAACCTCACCTTCTCAGAGGAGGAGCTTTCCCAAATCGACAGTCTTACATTAAAGAAAGATTAATAGATTTAAAACCTTGTTTTAACGAAAAATGAGCCGGGGTTTTAATCCGGATTAAAAGAGTATTTGCCGTTGGTCAGATCTTCGATAGATATTCTTTTAAATACTATATCATACCCTCCATTATAACCGTTTTCCTCAAAAAGGAAAGCAATATCTCCATTCCTGTCTAAAACCATAGTGGAATAGGCAGACGAATTTGGACTGACCTCATATTTACCGTCCCAATCTTTTGCTATTGCCTCAGGTGTCGAATATTCATCTACAGTCTCTAACACCTTATAGTTGATGCTGACATTTGCCCTTAACCCATTGTAGTTCATTGGCACTGATTGAAGCAAGAGATGAGCTGACGAACCATTTTCATTCACTTTTACAGGAACACTTAGCACCTCTCCGTTGCAGGCATTTGTTGATGCCACAACTCCTTTTACGTTAGCATCAGATGTGGCCATCTCTCCCCATTTCCCTCTTCCATTTACAACATCATCAAACCTGAATATATTAAAAAATCTTCCTCCGGATATCCTGGAACTTATCAAAATACTTCCGTCGGGCAATTCTTCAACTTTTGGTTCATCACCTCCAAAAGGAATCGGGCAATCATCTACTTCTCCCAATAAATTCCAATTTTTCCCAAAATCATCAGAATAGAAAACATAGTTAACCTTAGTTTTGCCATCATTGGCTTTTACTAAAGCAGCACAATAGATGCGGTAAAAATCACCTGTCTTTACAGAACTACTTTGAAGTATCTTCCCGGAACCAATAAAGAATGCTCGTATTGGACCGTCTGAGCGCTTATCAAGAATATCAAAAACCTGATTACCTCTATCTTCATAATCCGACCACGTTTTTCCGCCATCTTCAGAATAAAAATGGGCCCATCCTTGATGATTTTCATGCGTCCCTTTAGGAAAACTTACATTTCCGCTACAACTCGTCACCAATACTTTCCTGCTGTTTCTGTCGGCTACAATACACGGATCACCGAATGATATATTCTCCGGTCCTTCTCCCTTGGAAGAAACAAGGGTTTTCACACCTCCCCACTCATTCGACTCATGGTCATAAATCCTATATCGTAAATCCAATTTACCATCTTTCACCATTCCAATATCGGCCTTTGAATATCGATAATCAGCCACCGCTATTAAATCTCCATCAATATTCTCAGCTATTGCCGGGATTCTATAAGGGACTTCCGACGATTTATTATCAAATACTATAAATGTATCTGAATCCTTCCCATTTTCCTGATTGCATCTTATACTCTCTTCTTCCTTACTTGAGGAGTTGACGTTCATATCCAACTTCCCGCTAAAGGAATCAGTTTTCTCTTTAGCTTGCAGGCTATGAATACTTATGCAAAAAAGAATACCAAAAATATATTTTAACATAGAATTCTTCATAAAATATAAGTTCAATTGATATCAATTATTTCCACGTCACGTTGAGATCTCTGAGTAGTGTTGAAGAGGCCCCGACTGTTCCTGTATGTTGAATTACAAAGGAAGTGTCATCGGTTGGAAATTCTACCGGTACTGACAAGCTTATGGATGGTTTTACTTCCGGATTATCTATTTTAACCGCCGGTGCATCGGTGAATGCCGTAGTTGAGAAAGTATCTTTATTAATCTCGAGTGAAATATGACACGGATTCCTAAAGCAGTTTGATGCAACCGACTCACTTACAGGAGTAACCTTCCCATCTTGATAGTGGACGAGAGTAAAAGTTACAGCTTTATCGTAGTCCGGTGTTCGTTCAATACGAAGCGCATATCCTGAGAGAGTCTTAGGATCGAATTTAATACAGATATCCATATATTGACCGGTTGCACTACCAAATCCTTGTCCCGGACCTTTGCATGGTTCAGCAATGAGTGATATCAGCATATCGCTACAACCTGTAAGTGTCGGGGTGTAGGATACTCTTGCTCCTCTCGTTGCCTGTACAAGACCTATTCCCGTGGCTGCATCTGTGGCTTGACCATAATACCAGCTCAAATTTTCATCCGGTTTCCAATCATAGGCGTCGGTATCAGCGGGCTTATATGTGTCGAAATTCCAGAATCCGGGTTTCCCTAATTCTCCTTTTTCAATTGGTATCTCCTCAAAAGATGTTGACAAACTGAGTTCCTTTTCAAGTGAGAAATTAGAACTTTCACCGGTTATTTTCCTTTCAAAAGTTACCGGCACCGTTTCTCCGGAATGGGAATCTGACAATTGAGGGGTCACAGTGGCGGAGATATAGTAACCGATGTCACCCCTTGTAAGTTTATAAGTTTGTGCTTTCTGTCCCCTTCCATGACGAACGGGGATTCTGTTAGATCCATCGGGATGTTCAGAACGATACCAAACAATGTAACTTTCATCCTCACCTCCGGGATTGAGTGTGTAGTCTAACTTTACTTCCGAATTATTTAAAGAAAGTTTAGGACTTTTTTTAAACTCCGGTGCCTCCTTCAGAAATGGATCTATTTTTAAATTTGTTGCCCCTACTAATCCATCCGGTGTTTCGGCATAGATGATTCCTTCAAATTGAGTTGGCTGATGATTTGCACTTGTAGCAACTATAGAATTATTTTGACCTTCGATATTAATAACATCGGGCCCGATCCAATTTATTTTTTGATACGTATCAATGGGAGCCGGATAATCTCCCCAAAGTCTCGGGGAAGCTGTGATACATAGTGTATCACCATCCGGAGCAAGTTTTCGCGAGGAAGACAAGAGTCTAAGCGCTACAGGTATTGATCTTAATTGTCGACCACTCTCTTTCTCAACTTCTCCAAGCAATGGTAATGCTTCAAGCGGATCCCATCCATCTTCTCCATTAAGGAGATTGGGGGTATTGTATAAGATTTTACCCTTATTCTCTACCTTATAAGCATTTAATAGCCGGGAACCCGTTATATCAATCCCAAGTTCCGGTCGGTTGGCATCAATTTTAACCTGCTCTCCATTGAGGGTTACATTACTCTGATAACATCTCACAGGAGAAGCATCGCGTGTCCATTGCAACTCTATGGGATGATCCGACGTAAAACGTGTGTCGATTAAAGCAACCATCCCAGGCATTTTAGTAAGATATTGAGTGCCCTCTGTAATTATTTGAATATCACAGTTTAAAAACACAGCACCGGTCGAAGCTGTCGAATAGAATGGTTTACCGCTGAAAAAAGTAAATTTGCAATCAAGGTAGACTGCCGATCCTGTCAGGGCATCATCCGTACATTCGAAATAGCAATCTTCATAAAGAGAACGACGAGCTCCCACCAAGGGGCATAGGTTTAACCGACTTAGGAAACGGCAATTTCGGGCAAAGAGGCGGTCAGTCCCCTCGCAAATTCCAAGCTGAGCCTGGACAATTGCATCGTTTCGTCGCTCCCTGTTAAAAGAAGGATCCAGCGGATATTCCAAATCTATATTGCAATAATTTCCATAAGTCATATTCTCTGTAAACAGACTCTTTCCCTTAAAATGTAACATCGTATAATTGCCGATTGCTCCTTGAGTCTGTCCTCTATTCACTGCAAAAACTACATCTTCGGGATTTTCGGAAAGTCCTATTATTGAAAGAGTATCGCATTTTATCTCAACAGCGTAGGGTGTAGAGCCTCTTTTTTCAGACGGATATCTAACAGCGGGATCATCAGGATCATCAAGCCAATAAACAGAAGGAGAAACTAAAAGAGTTATATTTGAGCCGTCTGATTTATTTGCACTATGATCATTTATAGCTTCAATTACCTCCAAAACATCATTGAAAACATATGGATTGTCACTTTTCTCTGGGGTTAGCAAAAAGTGTGAATCATCAAGAGTAAAGGTTTGATTTCCAAAATTAACTATTCCCCGATCCTCATTAAGATTGACATCTTTTGCAATCATAAATATTGCCTGACAAAGCAACACAAAAAGGATTAAAGACCTTTTGACATCCATATTTATTTTTTTATTATTCATAGAGTCTCAGTTTTATTTCTTTTCAAGTATGGAAACCCGCAACCTCACGGTCACGGGTCCCCTCTAAGTTCATGATGTTGGTAATTATATCGTTTATTTTTGCAAATAATTTAAAATCATTTTATAAATTCAACGGGGTGTATGGGAGATCCCAAGCTTCAGCCACGGCTTTATATGTCACCTTACCATCTACCATATTAACGCCATCAGCAAGACCTGCGTCCCGTCTGCAAGCTTCTTGCCATCCTAAATTAGCCAATTTCACAACGTATGGCATCGTGGCATTAGTTAGTGCCATTGTTGAAGTGAATGGAACAGCTCCCGGAATATTGGCCACTGCATAATGAATAATACCATTTACTTCGTAGATCGGATCCGAATGAGTGGTCGGTTTTGATGTGTCAAGACTTCCTCCCTGATCGATTGCCACATCAACAATTACACTTCCCTTTTTCATCATTGGAAGCATATCACGTGTAATAAGATGAGGAGCCTTTGCTCCGGGCACCAGAACAGAACTAACGACAAGATCCGTCTCCGGTAATTCCTTCTCTATATTATGACGATTGCTGAAGAGCGTCTTTACATTTTTGGGCATCACGTCAGCACAATGACGCAATGTGGGTAAAGAGATATCACAGATTGTCACATCAGCACCAAGTCCGGCTGCCATTAATGCCGCATTCCTTCCTACGACTCCGGCACCCAAAACTAAAACCTTTGCCGGTTTCACACCCGGAACTCCTCCTAATAGCACTCCCCTTCCACCTTGCGGTTTCTCAAGGAAACGAGCCCCTTCCTGAATAGACATCCTACCGGCCACCTCGCTCATTGGAATAAGCAACGGCAAACTTCCGTCACGTCCCGTCACAGTTTCATAAGCTATACAGACCGCTCCACTCCTTATCATCGCCTCCGTCAACTCCAAATCACTCGCAAAATGAAAATAGGTAAATATCACCTGTCCTTTCCTGACTAACGGATATTCAGGTTTGATGGGTTCCTTCACCTTTATAATCATTTCTCCTATTGAGTAGACATCTTCGATGGCCGGAAGTATCTTTGCCCCGGCTTGTATATAATCCGCATCGGCAAACCCGCTCCCCTCGCCCGCGCCTCGCTGAACATATACCTCATGACCGTTCCTTACAAGCTCTGCCACTCCGGCCGGGGTGGCGCCAACACGGTTTTCATTATTCTTGATTTCCTTAGGTATTCCGATTTTCATGGTCAGATAAATTTTGGAAGATCCTGTTTCGTAGTGGCTCTAAATTAATTATTTTTTTCTAAATGAAAATTTGTTTTACAACACTGTTTAGTGAAAGAAAAAATAACTCACCACTACGGCAGCAACCGCTCCTACAATATCTGCAAATATGGCATAACCGGCTGCATACCTAGTCTTGTAGACTCCCACGCTACCAAAATAAACTGCCAAAATATAGAAGGTTGTATCTGTAGAACCTCTAACAGCCGCTGCAACTCGACTCACGAAGGCATCCGCTCCATTTGCTTTCATGACATCGAGCATCATGGCACATGATCCGCTTCCACTCAATGGTTTCATCAACATTGTAGGCAATGCTCCTACCCAATCTGCATCTATTCCCATAAACAGCAAGCCTGACTCAACCCAGCCGGTGAATGCATCCAAAGCTCCTGATGCCCGGAACATACCTATTGCCACAAGGATTGCAACCAAATATGGTATGATTGTAACTGCCGTTTTAAAGCCCTCCTTGGCTCCTTCAATAAAAGTGTCATACACATTTATATGGTTCTTTACCCCTGCTATTAAAAAGGTTATTATAATACAGAACAGGATTGCATTTGCTGCAAATGTAGAGTATTGTTCAACCTTATCTGCAGGTAATTGAGAGAAAAACCAAACAACAACAGCCACAACTGCAGCTATACCAGCCAGCCAACTCCAAATAACAGAGTCCATCCTTATTCGTTGTTTAATGCAAAGAGCTATCAATCCGGCAAGAGTTGCTATTGAAGTAGCTATCAGTATAGGCAAGAAAACATCAGTGGGATTAGTTGCTCCTCCTTGAGCCCTATACATCATCACACTGATTGGTATCAAACACAGCCCTGACGAATTAAGCACCAAAAACATTATCATGGCATCGGTTGCCCTCTCTTTCTCTTGGTTGAGGGTCTGCATCTCCTGCATAGCCCGAAGCCCCATGGGAGTCGCTGCATTGTCGAGCCCAAGCATATTCGCTGATATATTCATAAAGATAGAACCCATTGCAGGATGTCCTTTAGGAATGCCCGGGAAGAGTCTGGAGAAAAAGGGATTTATCAGGCGAGCAAAAAAGTTAATCACCCCTCCTTTCTCCCCAATTTTCATAATGCCAAGCCATAGAGTCAAGACTCCCGTTAGCCCTAATGATATCTCGAATGCAAAAGCAGCCTGCGAAAAGGAACTATTTATTATTTCAGACCATACTGCAAGGTCGCCCTGGAATATAGTCCGGGCTATGGCCATAAGAAAAGCCACTGCAAGAAGTCCGATCCATATCCAGTTGAGTATCATAGTTATTTATAGAATTATGAGATTCGTCTCACGATAGCCGAAGCTCATAAACAGCACTATATTTTCTGATTAAATCGGCCGTATACCCATAATCTCTCTGACATCTTTGAGAGTTTTTGCCGCTGTCTCTCGAGCTCTTTCAGCTCCTTGTTTCACAACCCGACTCAAATATTCATCATTATCTTTTATATCGAGGATGCGTTGCCGTATCGGCAAAGTGACCTTCAAAATGTCGTCAGCAAGCTGTTTCTTCAAATCTCCATATCTGATAGAGCAATCGGCATAAGCATCACGGTAATGTTTCACTACTTCAGGCGAAGAAACAAGATTCATCAAGGAGAAAAGATTCTCTACAGGTTGACTCACAGGCGAATTCGGTTCTTTGGGTCCTTCATCCGTTACTGCTCTCATCACCTTTTTACGCAATGTCTTTTCATCATCAATCAAGTAGATGCAATTTCCTTCGCTCTTGCCCATCTTCCCGCTACCATCAAGCCCGGGTACTTTTAGAGCCGCTCCCTCGAAATTGAAATTGACTGGTTCTCCGAAATAATTTGTCTTATAAAAAGAATTAAACCGGCGAGCAAACCTCCGGGTCAGTTCCAGATGTTGCTCCTGATCCTTTCCTACAGGTACAAAGTCTGCATTATGTATAAGTATATCAACTGCCATCAGTGTGGGATAAGTCAGAAGGCCGGCATTAACTCTCTGATTACTCTGATTCCCTATAATCTCCTTCTCAATTTCATCGCTGTCAGAGATGATGCCCAGAGCCTTTCGCGCTTTCTCTTTAAAGGAGGCAGTGCGCATCAATTCTCCGATTCCGACATGCATATTAAGTAATAAATACATTTCAGCAATCTCAGGCACGTCACTCTGAACATAGATGATGTTTTTTTCAGGGTCAAGGCCTGCTGCTATATATTCTGCAAGGATATCTTTGACACTGGCATGAAGTTGCGAAGGGTCCGGATTTGTGGTCAAAGCGTGAAGATCGGCTATAAAGTAGCGACAGTCATAGTCATCTTGCAGTTTGACAAACTTATTTAGAGCGCCGAAATAGTTCCCAAGATGTAAATTCCCGGTGCTCCGGATTCCACTTACCACAACTTTCTTTTTATCTGGCTTAAGTTCTTTATTTTCCATTATTAATGATTTTTAAGATTATGCTCTTTTTACACTCCGGTTGATCAGCCTAATTAATTCACCCACCCAAAGCACTATAGAAGTGCATCCGATTATAATGACCCAATCGAGGAATTTGAGAGGCACAACGTTGAAGAATTCGCGTCCTAATTCCACGATGAGAATCTGACCTCCGAAAATCACGGCCGCAATAAGAAGGAACCCTCCACAATTCTTGAAATGGAATGCAGATCTTCCTGTGGCGAAAGCCCGGGCGTTAAACATATTCCAGAACTGCAAGAATACAAAGAATGTGAAGAAAAGAGAGAGTTCATATGCCGAAAGTCCGTTGTTTTCTCCAAAGGGGACTCTCCAAAGTTGTGTCAGACTCGTGATATCTGTATGTTCGAAATAATACACAAATCCAATCAGGATGAAGAAGAAGATTCCACCAACTCCTATTATGAATTTCCACATCGAACGACTAATGATGAAAGCCTCACGTGAGCGAGGTTTTTCTTTCATAACTGATATCGAAGGTGGCAAAGAGGCCCAGGCCATGGCAGCTAATGTATCCATGATCAGGTTGACCCAAAGCATTTGAGTCACCGTCAGCGGAGACTCCATACCCATGAAAGCACCGGCGAGCACCACAAAACAGGCAGCAACATTCACGGTCAACTGGAAAAGGATAAATTTTTGGATGTTCCGGTAGAGCGATCTTCCCCACATTACGGCCCTGCCTATTGAAGAGAATGAATTGTCAATAATAGTGATGTCGGATGCTTCCTTGGCCACCGAAGTACCATCACCCATAGAGAGCCCGACATGTGCACTTTTGAGCGCCGGTGCATCATTGGTGCCGTCACCTGTGACAGCCACCACTTCATTACCGGCCTGAAGAGCTTCCACAAGCCGTTTCTTATCAAGCGGGCGTGCCCGTGCTATTATCTTAATCTCTTTAACTTTCTCCTTCAACTGATCTTCAGAAAGAGCCTCAAATTCCGGTCCGGTGATAATATTAGCCTCACCGTCTTCAGCATCATTCCATAAACCGATCTGTCGGCCGATTTCTTTAGCTGTGCCCGGTGTGTCACCGGTTACAATCTTCACTTCTATTCCAGCATCAATAACTTCCCTGACTGCATCGGGAACATCTACACGAACCGGATCAGATATGGCAAAAATTCCCAAGAAAATCAGATTCCCGACATTCAGTTTATTATCTTTTATGACATCATTTTCGTCAGTCAGATAGGCATATGCAAATCCAAGTGTCCGCATGGCCATATTCTGATATTCAAAAAGGAGGGCATCAAGTTCAGCCTTTGTAACTCCTTCTGTGTTGCCACACATTCCAAAGACAATCTCCGGGGCTCCCTTTACATAAAGCACCTTCTTTCCTTCGGAATTCTTCACAATCGTAGCCATATACTTCCTCTCCGTTGAGAAGGGCAATTCCTCAAGTCGTGTCACCGTATTCCGGACTGCATCATAATCAACTCCTCTGGAATTCAGCCATAGCAACAGAGCTCCTTCCGTTGGATTTCCCAACACTTCAGGCTGTTCGCCGGTACGGCTCAACTGGGCGGTAGAATTCACAGCCAAACTTTCATATATCACTTGATCCGACGGTTCACCGAAGAAATCAGATTTATAGACCTGCATCTGATTTTGAGTCAGAGTGCCGGTTTTGTCTGTGCATATAACCGTTGTAGCTCCCATTGTTTCACAGGCATGGAGCTTCCTGACAAGATTGTTGGTCTTCAACATCCTTCTCATAGAGAAAGCCAGAGACAAGGTAACAGCCATTGGCAAACCTTCAGGAACGGCCACCACGATAAGTGTCACGGCTATCATTATGCTTTGTAGGAGATAAGCGATAAAGCCGATCCATTCAAAACCCTGAGGGTTCATAAAATAAATCCAAAGCCGCCCCACTACAATAAGTATTGCAAAGATGTATGATACTTTCGATACAAGAGCACCAAGTCTTGCAAGCTGTTCATCCAGCGGAGTTTTAATGCTATCGTCTATTTGTGCCGCCTTAAATACTTTCCCGTTTTCTGTCTTGTCGCCAACGGCAGTAATCCTCATCACTCCGTGCCCCTCCATCACCTTTGTACCTTTCATAGCACGATTTGAGGGAAAGGTGGCCTCAGGATCAAAATCATCCGGATTCGTGGTCTTATGAGTTATCGGTTCTCCGGTAAGTGTAGATTCATCAATATTAAGACTGACTGCCTCCAATAATTCTCCGTCAGCAGGGACTTCCTCTCCTGTATTTATCAAAACAATGTCGCCTACCACTACATCTTTTCGGGGAATACTCCGGGCTTCTCCATCACGAATCACTTGCACCGGTTCCTCATCATTAACCTTATTTAGAATTTCAAATTCTTTCTCAGCCTTAAATTCAAAAATGAAGGAAAGCACTGTGGCAAGAAGTATCGCAACAAAGATACCAATAGGCTCGAAGAAAACTTTGAATCCTAATTTGAGAACCGTGATTTCATAGATTGATATGCCTAATGAGGCAAAACCGGCAATAAGTAGTATGATAATAAGGGGATCTTTGAATTTCTCAAGAAATCGTAGGAAAGGTGATTTCTTTCGGGGAGGTGTCAGGATATTCACTCCATGAATTTTCCGGCTCTCCGAAATCTGATTATCTGTTAATCCCTTGTAATGTGATGTAGTTTTCATTCCCGACTCATGACTTCTGACCTTCAACTTAATTAAAAATATTTCTAATTATAGGTTTCAGAGTTTGAAGGTCTCAAAATTCAATGCAAAATTAATAAATTTTTACATTCTCTTAATCCGTCGGTTAAATTATTGTTATCCACGCCCCTTTTGAGTCTTTGACGATTCAAGTTTATGAATCTGATTAATTAATCGTTGATTGAATTTTTTACGAAGGGGATCGAAAAACCAACCCCATTTATTAAAATATTTAATCATATTATAAAGATGAATCATCAACATCTTAATATTATGCCTTGATGCCGCCTGATGTTCATGGATTATGCTGACTTCCGGCCAAAATAAAGTCTTCCATTTCGCATGTATCCGTCTGGTAATATCTATATCTTCGGGATACATAAAAAATCTTTCATCAAAAAGCCCCACTTCCTTCAACGCATCGATTCGAAACAGCATAAATGAGCCTAATAGATAAGGCGAGTTTAATGGGAAATCATGATCATGTTTTTCCAAAAGATACCCTGTCATTCTCTTATCCCTGACTATTCCCGGCATAAATCTTTTAAAAAAAAGATCCGAGGGGCGAGGGAGCATACGGCAATTGTACTGAAGAGTTCCGTCAGGATAATAAGTTTTTGGGCTTATAATACCCACATCCGAATTGACATTCAGATAAGCTATAATCGGAGCAATCACATCACCTTCCCAAAATACATCCGCATTAAGCACGAGATGATATTCCGATCCCTCTGCTATTGCTTCTTTAATCGCAACATTGTGGCCGGCTCCAAAACCGCGGTTAGCTACCTTTTGGTATTTTATTCGATGAAATTCCGTGAAAGAATTGAATGTCTCTTTATCACCGTTATCTATAATATATATATGGGCAAAAGGATATGATGCGAGTGACTTTAACACTTTTTCCAGTTGCGAACGAGGAGTATTATGCACAACAATAGAAGCTGTTACTTTCCCGATACCAAATTCTTCTGATTGTCTTATCATCAATCAATCCCTTTAACTTTTTTTCAACACCTTCAGTTGCGCAGCCCCTAATTGGGCT
Organism: Muribaculaceae bacterium; assembly: GCA_022510385.1. Taxonomy (GTDB): domain Bacteria; phylum Bacteroidota; class Bacteroidia; order Bacteroidales; family Muribaculaceae; genus Lepagella. The sequence continues at coordinate 31,193 of JAFLTQ010000003.1, forward strand.
GCTATCTCAGAAAACGAACTATAAAAAGACCCCAATATTATCTTACAGCCACTCAAAATTTCCAGTTCAGCCATAGCATCTATAATACCCTCTTTTGAATTACGATCTGCCTTATTAGGATTATATACAATATTTTTGGAATATTGATTAGACAAATAATTTTTAACATCTTGATCATCGGATGCCAAAAAAAACTGAATATTTTTATTTTCAGCCAGAGCCTTTTTAATTTCTTCTTCAAATAACTCCAAAGGACTGTTTTCAATCGACTCTTTATTGTCTGTGCGACGTATATGGAGCCCTAATAAGGGCTTATTCCCATTCAATATTTCTAATTTTCTTTTTTCTACTTCCTTGGTAACTTTAAACAAATTTTTAATTATAGACGGATCATAATCATAGAACTCCAATCCCGAGAGGATCACTATATCTGAGTCATTTTCAGTTGTGAGTTTTAAAAATTCCTCTTCGGAAGGGAAACTTGGATTGGACCCTATTTGAAAAATAAATTTATTTTTTGAGAAGAATTGAAAAATAGAAGAAAGGAAAAAATTTCTCTTACGTGGTATTTCATAAGTAAGATTATAGAGGAGTTCTCCCTTTTTTGAAATTTCAAAAGGTAGATCTGTAGTATCAATTATATCATTTAAATCTGCCTTTATTTCTTTATTGGCACACCAAACAACTTTTAAAGGTTTATTTGTTTCAACCGATAACTGATATGCTGATGCAATAGCCCTGATTCTATTAGCTATTCCTCCCTGTGGGACTATTACAATTTTGGGTACTTTCCTGTTTTTATTAATCATTCCTATTCCATTTATTTATCAACGGATAAATGATTTCCTATTATAAAGTCACTATCTTTTCTCTTCTCACTTATCTGTTTAAAATCCTGTCAGGTTATAAGAATTCTTTCTTGTTTGTATAAATATTACCATCCCTTTTGCAAATTTAAATAAAAATGCCGATGAAAATTTCCACCGGCATTTTTTGTTAGCACTATCTGATTTAGAAATTCATCAAATCTATAGTGATAGTTCAGTTTTCTGCGCGCTGCTCGTTGAGCAGACGAATCATTTCAAGAGCCGATTTGGATACGCGGGTACCGGGACCGAAGATTGCATCAACACCTGCTTTATACAGGAAGTCATAGTCCTGAGCCGGAATCACACCACCTGCTGTCACAAGAATGTCGGGACGACCAAGTTTCTTGAGTTCTTCAATAACTTGCGGGATAAGAGTCTTATGGCCTGCTGCCAAAGAAGAAACGCCAAGAATATGAACGTCATTCTCAACTGCCTGACGAGCCGCCTCAGCCGGAGTCTGGAATAGCGGTCCCATATCTACGTCATATCCGCAGTCAGCATATCCGGTTGCTACAACCTTTGCACCACGGTCGTGGCCATCCTGACCCATCTTAGCGATCATTATACGCGGTTGACGTCCTTCGCGAGCTGCAAAATCAGCTACTGCCTTACGGGCCTCCTCAAATTCGGGATCCCCCTTCTCTTCGTTGCTATACACTCCTGATATTGTTTTAATTACAGCTTTATAACGTCCTACAACAGCTTCACAGGCATCCGAGATTTCTCCCAAAGTGGCTCTCAATCCTGCTGCCTTAACTGCCAAATCGAGCAGATTGCCCTTTGAAGGATCCTTCACTGCCTCTGTGATGGCTTCAAGAGCCTTCTTCACTGCTGCTTCATCACGTTTCCCCTTAAGGTCTTCAAGACGGGCACATTGCTCCTTTCGAACCTCAGTATTGTCAACTTCAAGGATATCGATTGGATCTTCGTGGTCGAGACGATACTTATTGATACCAACGATTGTCTGCTTACCGGAGTCGATACGTGCCTGTGTGCGAGCAGCTGCCTCCTCAATCTTAAGCTTTGGAAGTCCGGTCTCGATAGCTTTGGCCATACCTCCGAGTTTCTCTATCTCTTCGATATGTTCCCATGCTTTGCGAGCCAGTTCATCTGTCAATGTCTCAACATAATATGAGCCACCCCATGGATCAATCTCCTTTGTGACGTAGGTCTCTTCCTGAATATATATCTGGGTGTTACGTGCTATACGTGCTGAAAAATCTGTAGGTAATGCAATAGCCTCGTCAAGAGCGTTGGTATGCAGAGACTGGGTATGACCCAAAACTGCACCCATTGCCTCAACGCATGTGCGGCCTACATTATTAAACGGATCTTGTTCTGTCAGCGACCATCCGGATGTCTGGCTATGGGTACGTAATGCAAGCGACTTTGGATTCTTGGGGTTAAATTGCTTCACAATTTTTGCCCACAACATCCTGGCTGCTCTTAATTTTGCTATCTCCATGAAATAATTCATTGAGATACCCCAGAAGAAAGACAGACGTGGAGCAAATGTGTCGATATCCATTCCGGCATTAACTCCTGCACGAAGATATTCCAATCCGTCAGCCAAAGTGTAAGCCAATTCGATATCGGCTGTAGCACCTGCTTCCTGCATGTGGTAGCCGGATATTGATATAGAATTGAATTTCGGCATATTCTTAGCCGTGTATTCAAATATATCTGCAATAATCTTCATCGAGAAGGCCGGCGGATAAATATAGGTGTTACGCACCATAAACTCCTTGAGAATATCATTCTGGATAGTTCCTGCCATCTCGTCAAGTTTAGCACCCTGCTCAAGTCCGGCATTGATATAGAAAGCCAAAACCGGAAGAACGGCACCATTCATTGTCATTGAAACAGACATTTTATTCAATGGTATTCCATCGAAAAGCACCTTCATATCCTCTAAAGAGCATATCGAAACGCCTGCTTTACCAACATCACCTACCACTCTCTCGTGGTCGGCGTCATATCCGCGATGGGTCGGAAGGTCGAAAGCTACTGACAGACCCTTTTGTCCGGAAGCAAGATTTCTCCTGTAGAATGCATTGGATTCTGCTGCTGTTGAGAAACCAGCATATTGGCGAATTGTCCAGGGACGAAGAGGATACATTGCGCTATAAGGACCACGCAAGAACGGAGGAATTCCCGACACAAAGTCAAGATGTTCCATATCCTTGAGGTCTTCATCTGTATAAACGGATTTCACAGGTATCAACTCTGCAGTCACCCAATCGCTCTCTTTATTCATTTTTGGAGAGGGGCCCTTCTCTGCCACAACTTTCTCCAAGTCTATATTTTTGAAATTCGGTCTCATTTTTACTTCAGAAGTTTGGCATTAAACTGAATGAGAGTCTCCAAAACATTTACTCTCACGTGTATAAATTCCTCTATTCCTTGAGCCTTAAGCTCTTCCATACAAGCAGGGGCACCGGCAACTACAAAGATTGCTCTGCCATTGAGTACCTTGAAGGCTTCAGGTGCAAATTCTGCATATTCGTCATCACTGGAACATAAAACAACAACATCTGCTCCTTTTTCTATAGCTGCATCAACTCCCTCTTTCACAGACTCGAAACCGATGTTATCGATAATTTCATAGCCGGCACATCCGAAGAAGTTGGAAGAGAACTGAGCCCTTGCCAATCTCATCGCCAGATTGCCGATGGTGAGCATAAATACTTTGGGACGCTTGCCACTCCTTTCAGTGTCAAGACGCAACTGCTCAAATTGACTGGCCGCCCTGTCATAATTGAGATAATCTACAGCATTATCGGCAACCTCCATTGAGCATCCGCAAGCCACCGGACCAAGCTCTATCTTGTCAAGCGCTTTCTCATTAAAGTTAGGATACTGATTAGTGCCTAAGAGAATCTCTTTACGACGTGCAACTTCATTATGACGTTTCACTCCGGATTCATTAACCACTTTCTGGATCTCTCCCTCTTTTAGCAAGGCAAGGAAACCACCCTTTTCTTCAACATCCACGAAAAGTTTCCAAGCCACATCAGCTATAGATTTAGTCAATACCTCCACATAGTAAGATCCTCCTGCCGGGTCAGCCACTTTATTCAAATGGCTCTCATCCCTAAGCAAAAGTTGCTGATTCTTGGCGATTCTCTTTGAAAACTCATCCGGCATCTTATAAGTAAGATCGAATGGGAGAGTCTCAATTGAGTCTACGCCCGCTATGGCTGCGCTCATTGTCTCCGTCATGCTTCTTAAGAGATTCACGTGAGCATCATAGATTGTCATATTATAGAAACCTGTCGTTGCATGAACGTGCATCTTGCAACATTCGTCATCTGCTCCATAGGCTTTCACTACTTCTGCCCATAACATCCTTGCAGCTCTGAATTTGGCAATCTCCATAAAATAATTTGAAGAAATACCCATGTTGAATTTGATTCTTTGAGCCACTTCGCATGCTTTTAGGCCGGCATCTGTCAACATGGTCATCCATTCAGCTCCCCATGCCAAAGCGTAGCCAAGTTCCTGAGTGATGTAGGCTCCTGCAGAATTAAGCATCACGCTATCAACCGCAAAGCATCTCAGATTATCTACATCCTTAACGATATTATAAAGTTTCAATCCCTCTTCCTTGATATCTTTTGGGAATTCAAGTCCGTGATTTAGCAGCCTTTTGAAAGGATTATAATTGATTGAACCATGAAAATCTTTTTCAAGACCCTTTGATTTCAGATATTCTACGAATACTTTAGCCACTTCGAGAGTATGACCCATGCATCCGAGAATATTCACCTCAACCTCCTTTAAATTGATATCCTTGAAGAGCGTATTAAAAAATTCCGCAGACACTTCATTTGGAACTCTGATGCCTATAGAATTCACTCCACGCTCGATGGCTTCTAACGCCTCTTTATTAATTTCTTCAGGAATTGTTCCGGAAATTTGCTGACGGATCAGCCAATTGTTGTCTTCCTTTGTACCTCTAACGTAGGGGAACTGACCGGGTAATGTCCCCATATGGGGGATATTCTCCAAATCCTCTCTGCGATAGAAAGGCTTTACATTAAATCCCTCGTTGGTGCGCCACACTAACTTCTTATCGAAATCGGCGCCCTTGAGGTCGACAGTAATTTTCTCTATCCAGTCGTGGGTCGACGTGGGTGAAAACATGTCAAACAATTTTTCTTTTGTTGCCATATTTATTTTAAACTTTTGCTTATGTTTTTCGCTATTTAAATGGAAAAGGCAAATTTAAAGATTAACTTTCAATTGCTAAAATTAAACCAGCCGAAATTTTAACCTTTTTCTCTCCTTTTTATGTTGTTTGGCATAAAATTTGCCATTTTACAGTATTGTTAGAATTATAATATTATATTTGCAAATCCTAATTATTAAAATCATAAGAAATAGACTTTCTTTAGATTACAATATTTAGAACCTAAACATTAGATTAATCTTTTTATGAGCAAACCACTCTCCCCTATATATATTCTTGTGGCTTTGGTTTACGCCTTTGTTATCCCCGGGATATTGGCGCAGACCCAACCTCTTGTCACCCCCGGAGAGAAAGGCCCTGAAATCCTGAATAGATTCCAACAACGGTTCCATGTCATGGATTCTGTTTTAAATGATTCTCAAAATGACAGATTCTATTTTGAAACCTTCGATTCTGTTTTTTTTGAATTCCGCCAAGCAGAAAGAATCCCTGAGGTCGACCGTGAGGTTTCTGCCCGTATTAGCGAAATGAAAAGCCACACAGGCCTGGAATTCCGTGGTCAGGCTTATATCCGTCCCGGTTCAGGAATAAGTTATGACCCTGATGACCCTTTGGTGGCTTACAATGCCAAGTTGCAGGCAGAAATCAACTGGAATATTTTCAACAGTTCTGCATATAAAAGGCGTTCCAAGGCTAAGGCTTTCGAAATTCAAGGTGAATTAAACCAGTTGAATTTTGTAAAAACCGATATCGACGAACAGATTCTTTTTCAGAAACAGTTTATCCGTTATAAATATTTCAGCCGTCTCCTCTCCGTCATCAATCTCCATATTGAGAATGTGAGGCTCCTTATGGAATCCCAGCTCTATCTTTTGGAACAGGGAAAAATCTCCGGTGAAGATTTGCTTAAGTTGATCAACGAAAACACAGAACTTGAACGCCAATTGGTATCTATCCAAGCAGACTCAGCTGTAATCGAAATGCCGGCTCCCCAATCTATGGCATACGTATCTCGGATTGACACTGCCGGAATTTTCCGCAGCATCAAGGAGAATAATTTGGAGCTTAAAAAGTTAGGGCTAAGGCGTGAGTTGCTGGGAGTTCAAAGGAATAACACGGATTATGTGCAGACAATGGATCTTCTTCCATTCGTGAGATACTCCTACTACAATCGTCCATATGTCAACAACACATATAATGTTGATGTCGGCCTATCTTTCCGGATTCCTCTTTCGGCGGAAATCCGGAAGAAACGAAGGGTTTACACAGCTCAACAGGATGTGGTAGACTATGAAGCGACTCTTATTGAATCGGAAACTACTAACGGGATTTTCCTCGTGTTGCATGATCTGGAGATCTACAACGAAAATATAAGAGGCGAACTCGGGCGAATGAAAAGCCTTAGAGAGTTCATAAAGATGCGCACCACAAGTTATTATAATGTGGATGGAGATTATTCCCGCATCAATCGTCTTATGGAATATAATGCCTATTTACAGGCATGGGAAAGGCTCTTGGAATACACCTATCGGCGTGATATCGCGCTGTTAGACCTCCAAAGCTTTCTACTCACAGAACCGGTAAGTAAATATATTGAATTTGAAGAAATTAACTGAATCTAAATTATATGCAATCATTCAGTTTTAAATCAAATTTTGATGAGAATCAAAATGTTGAAAAACTAATAAAAGAACGTAACCGCAAAATCGCCCGTCAACAGGTGATTTTCGCCATAATTCTCTTTATTATCATCGGCCTGTTTGTCTGGTATCTTATCAGAAAGGGGATATACACTGAGTTTGACGGATATGTCCATACTGAATATAAAGATTACCGTGCAATAGAGGATATCTATCTGTTTGACCAATATGCCGAAGAGGGGGATATTGTGGTGCCGGGCGACACTCTTTTCTCGTATACCTACGTGAACATATTCGGATCGGGAAATGGCTCTCAACCCGACATCATTGTCAACGACCGAAATATGCGTCTGCAGCGAGATAATGCTTATGCAGAAGCAAGTGTGTTGAGAGTAAGGATTGCGGAGCTGGAGGCTCAGATAGCCCGGGAAGATCATAACATCAAGTTCGGGATGACCGATAATTCCCATAAGATGGATCTCGAGCGTCAGCTTGCCATAGCAAAAGCAGAATTGACCGCGACGCTCAACAAGGCTTACAGGTATGGTACCCTTCATAACGAAAATAAAAACATCATTGCCGGGGGCGCCCAATACGGAATCGATTTCTCAAATGAGCAATGGGGTCTAGACCACGCCCTTCGTACACTTTATGAGCAAAACGCTCCTATTATTCGTTATGCAATCGCTCAGGACACAGCTATTGTAACCAAAAAATGGGCCACACCCTTCTCACGGGTATTTAAAAAAGAACATATTATCCAACTCGAAGACCTTAGTTTTGACAAAAGCAATGTCCAGGTGATTGCTTGGGTTCCTGCGGATGATATGGGAAAAATTAACAATAACACTCGTGCTGAAGTGATAGTAAATGATGATGTTTCCTTTATGGCGTCTGTCCAACTGTTGGGAGCTCGTACTGAAGATTTACCGGAGGAACTTCGCAACAATCTCTCTCACACCTATACCGCCATTATGGTTGTTTTTAGTCCTGACCGTGACCAAGAGTTGCCACTTTGGGCTATTGTAGACCGGGTGCCGGTGAGGGTCAGAATCAAAAATTATGAAAATGGTAAACGTGGAGACGGTTCCGACTATTGGTACATCGACAACAATGGCCTCACCGAAACTTCCAAGAAATTCCTTGGAATGATGAGAGAAAAAAATAAAGGAAGATATAGATATCGTCCCTCTGATATCATATTGGACCAAGATTTGCTTAATGAAAACGGGGAACTTACAATAATACCGCTTCAACCGGATTCCGCCTCGACAGAAGAGGCCACACCGGTTCAACCGTCAAATCAGGCTCCGAAAGCCAACTCGGCCACAACCGGTCAAAGTAATGAGGAATTTATATTCCATACAATCTCCTACGGAGAAACCTTGACAGGTCTGGCTCGTAAGTATAATACCTCGGTCGAAAAAATTAAGGAATTGAATCCCGGGGTCGAGCAAAAATTCATTGCCGGCACTAAGATTAAGATTCCTCTCAAAAAATAATTATTATGCCAACGACTCCAACATATAAATTCGTAACCAATTCAAGAAACCGTCGAATCTTGGTGGTCAACCGTCTGTTGTCTCCTACGCAGATCGAAGAAATTGAACATGAAGATTTCGACGCTATTTTCCTTAATGTTGCCAACCGCACCTATGAGGAAACCCGAATGATTTCAAGATGGCTCTCCCCCACTCGTGAGGGCAGAAGCTTCCTTAAACCACGTTTCGGCAATGTCGACATGTTGAACTATATGCGGCAGATGGCTGATTTCTTCGATGGTGTCTGTGAAAATCCCTTGGATGAAAATTTTGCGAATAAAATTGAAGAGATTTATCAGAATATCGAAAAATATGGCATTAGCCGAGACATAAACAGCGGTATCTCCACCACAACCCGACTTCTTGCCAATCTTGTGAAATATGACATCACAAGAGGTCGGCTCACTTTTACTAACCATGCCATTAAAGGGATTGCCCAAGGCTTTTCCAACAGATACCTTATGATGTATGACTATCATGAGACGTTGCAGTTGGAAGAACGAATGAAGTTTGTGCAAAAACTTGAGGAACTGGGATATGCCGAGCGTACTAAAATTGTTGACAGGCTGCATATTTGCAAGGAATGTGGAGACTCTCATCTGCTTTTCATCGAATGTTGCCCGAAATGCGGGAACTCCGACATTCGTCAAGAAAGCATGATCCATCATTTCAGATGTGCCAACATATCACCGGAATCAACTTATTTTAAGGATGGAGGTTTAGTCTGCCCCAAATGCCGGAGAACTCTCCGACATATCGGCGTTGACTATGACCGTCCGGCCACTGTCTATACTTGCAATTGCGGCAACTCTTTCATGCATTCAAATATGAAGGTGGTTTGTACTAATTGTTTGAACGAATCCTCCCCGGAAGAGTTAACCCCCATTGATGTTGTGGAATACAAGCTTACTCCAGCCGGAATTAAGGCTTTCGCCTCAGATGAAGCTATTTTCCAACTTGAAAGCACCGACATTTATTCAGGACGCTCTACCTTCGAAAACTTCTGCGAGTCAATAAGAATTTTCAATACTCTACCGAACTATGATAATCAGACAATCCTTGTTTTCCGTTATCATTACATCTATAACGGCACTCAGGAGGATTCGCAGGTTTTCGACGTGATGAGAAATATAATGATGCATAATGCAACTGTTAAACTGACGACTCAAGACAATAATTTCTATGTGATGCTCGTTGCTCCTACAAGTAAAATCGACAACGAATACAAATACGCTAAATCTAATCTTGACAGAATTTTCACTGAACTCTCAGAAGAAAATGACAGTTTTGATGCCAAATGGTTAAAGACTTATCGTTTTACCCGCGATCAGGATCCGGAAGAATTTATAAAGGAATTCAGTGAAGTCATTGAGGAGAATACCCTCGAAAACCTGCATGAAAATGCTTGATATTTAATTATTTATACCATAACTTTTTATCCTCTCTCAGTTTCCGAAATGGAATGGTTAACTATTGTAATAAGTCATATTGTCGGTGGTTTTAATTGGTTTGTCAACCATATCCTGATGATATATTACGACATTGAGATGTGTTTCTCTCGAAATGTCGACCTCGACACACTTCTGACTGTATATTGGTTTTTATTTCTCATAGAGTTTCCGCGCTACTATCTTCTGGAAATTTTTCTTGCAATCCGATATGCAGTCTTGAAACCATTCAGGCGTAAACTGGATGACAAAGCACGTATGGTGCTATTTGCGGAGAATCCCCTTGTGTCGATACTCGTGCCGGGTAAAAATGAGGGACGCCATATTTTTAAATTGGTTCAAAGTCTTAAGGAACAGACTTATCAGAATTATGAGATAATAGTTGTAGACGATGGGTCAGATGATGAAACCCCGTATATATGCCGGAATCTTGAAGAACGCGGTTTCATCCATAAATATATAAGAATGGCTGAAAGAGGCGGGAAAGCCGGGGCAGCCAATCTCGGAGCAAGCTTTGCACAAGGGAAATATATAGTGCATTTGGATGCAGACTCATCATTAGACAGAAATGCAATCGAAGAAATCCTGTTGCCTTTTTACACTAATTCAAAGGTGAAAGCGGTAGGAGGTTGCGTCAAAGTTAGAAATGCCGATGCAACAATCTGCACCTCCCTTCAGGCCCTTGAATACTTAAAAACCATCATGGTTGGCAGGATGGTGACCAGCGAATTAGGAATCTATCACATTATCTCTGGAGCTTTCGGAGCTTTTGAGCGAGAAACTTTGGAGAAAATCGGATACTGGGATATCGGTCCGGGACTTGACGGCGATATCACTCAGAAAGTCAGAAAAGCAGGATATAAGGTTGTATTTGCCAAGAATGCTATCTGTATGACCAATGTCCCTGAAAATTGGTATAAACTATATATCCAGCGTCGCCGATGGTCGCGGTCACTTGTTAGATTCCGTCTCAGAAAGCATAAGGATATACTTCTTCCCAACCGTAACTGGAGGTTTATCAACTGGCTGTCGAATATGGAAAGTATTTTCTTCGACTGCATTTGTAACTATATGTGGTTCTATTATCTGATTGGCCTTCTGTTTACATATACCGATCGTTTGCTGGAAATAATGGTAGTGGCCTGGTTGATTAGACTGGCATTCACTTTTATCGCTTTCGGTGTAATAATGCTCGTATCGGAACGACCACGTGAAGAATTCCATTTAATAAAATATCTTCCATTGTCGACTTTCTATACCGGCTATTTCCTTAGAGTGACACGTTTGATAGGATACACGACGGAATTTTTCTTCTTCAACTCCTACCGCGATAAATGGAATCCGCGCAAGACCTCTATATGGGCTCAAGCTGAAGTGAATTAATCATGATATCCTAATTGCAATTCAATTTGGTTTGTTATGGCAGATAAGCATATTAATGTTGATAATCAATGAATAATCAGCGACAGAGGTCGTATGGTTAAAAAATCTTAAAATTTCATTCACTACATCAGTTTTGTCTCTGTCATACAACACATTTTATAAGTTTTTTGTAATTTTGTACCGAAATATATACAGACAGGAACAATACTGCGATAATCCGTAGATAAATCAGTCATAATCAAATATTTTTGATATGTCAGGAAAAACGCTGAGTATTGTTATCTTAAGGTAAGCAAATTATTATTTTACATAAAAGAATATGAAAAAGCATTTTTACGTAATCGCAGCCCTCTCCTTAAGTATGGCTGCTTGTACAAATGATGTTCTTTCTCCCGAGGATGAATCCCAAAACGTCCCCGATCAGGAAGCAACCTCTTCAGCTACAGTGCTGAAAACAGTAAAACTTTCATCTTTCGATGCCTCTCCGTCAAGAATCGTGCTCGAACCCCAAACTAAAACCTATCCTATTCCAGGTTCAATTTCCCTTTTTGCTACAATTCAAAACCTATCCAAGGAAACAGGGAAAATTAACGGATTTGCAAAAGAAGAAAGCGCAGATGGAAGATATCTTTCTGCAACTTGCGTTTATTTCGATAAAAATACAGGGACCTATTACGTCACATACCACATGCAAGGGAACAACTATAACACCGAGCTTGAAGATCAGACATCTGGTTTTATAGAAACATTCACTTTAGATGAGAATGGCGTTCCCACTGTTGGTAAAGTCTATCAGGCTAAAGATCCTTCACAACTTGATTTTGATTTCAATCATCTCTTTTTTGATGATTTAAGCAACACGGATAACAACGGTAATTACAAAGGTAGCGATACAGGGACAAGAGTGATTGCCGTAGGTCACACTTCATCACCAACATCCACAGGCAAAACTGATTATAAATCGATGATTGCCAAGCTCGACCTTAATTCAGAAGAGATTACTTTTGCTCCTGTTTTAACCGGTGAAAAGATTCTTGATGAAAACGGCAAATCTTTAGGCAATGAGGATGCAGGAGACGTGAACTGTGTTATCAGGAAATATAACTATTATTATCTTGCAACTCGTAAAGGTATAGCAGTACTCAATGCAACTCTTGACAACCTTTTCACTCCTATACCTAACTATAGTCAGGATCCTTCTTACCATGCTGTAGAGAACTCCACATACTTTGTTAGAACACCGGGATCTGCAAAGCATTTGGCTAATTATTATCCTGCTTATGGTTCAGGGTTCTCTTTCCTATACATAACTCAAGAGCATCCTAAAACATATGACGGTAACTATTCTTTACCGGCAAGCATCATCAATTTCAGCATGAATGCAGGAGATGGTACACTTTGTGGTATGAACACATCGGGAGGAGGTGCATCAATATACGACACTAAAGATTTTGACCTGACATCTTGGTCGACAGGTGTTAATCAATTTGCAATTCCAAATAATATTTCGCCGATTGACGGAAAGAATGTGCTTGCAAACTTGAATGGCAGATTATACGCATGTCTCGGCAAAGGTGGTTTATACGTTAGAAAGAATGTGAATACCTTAGAAGGAGATAAGTTGGTGGAAGAAACAATAAAATTCTCTGACAAAAAAGATGGTACCGGATCACGTCCTGTAAATGGAGTATTCGTTGAAGATGTAGAGAATTATAATGACGGTTTCATTTATGTAGCTAACGGTGGATGCCTCACTATCCTCGATAGAGAAACACTGGAGCAAGTTGCAGAAATCAGCGTTTTTAAAGCCGGAGAAGTTGAAGATGCTTCAGCCAATTATGTCCACGTATATAAGACTAATAATTATACCGGGAAATGTCCGGACAGATTGGTTACAGTAGCATGTGGGCAACAAGGTGTAAGAGTATTTAAATTTGTTCCGCCGTCACGATAACCAAGTGATATTTAAATATTTTAAAAGAGGCGTTTTTTCACACGCCTCTTTTTTATGTCATATTATTTTATTATATTTGCAATTGGAAAAGTAGGCAAATAAATTATGGCTGAAAATAAACACAAGATTGGCTTTGTAGGCCTTGGATATGCAGGGTTTCCGATGGCTTGTCTCTTTGCAGCCAAATATCCTGTAGTTGGATTTGACCTTTCCAAAAGGAGGATTGCGGAATTAAATTCAGGAGTGGATCATTGCGGAGATGTAACAAGAGAGGAGATCCAATGCATGCTTGTTAATGGAGCCATCCTCACTAACAATATTTCAGATCTACAAGATTGTAATATTTTTATTGTGGCGGTTCCTACTCCTGTTGACCATAAAAACCGACCCGACCTATCCTACATTTCCGCTGCAAGCAAAGAGGTGGGTTCAATTCTCAAGAAAGGAGATATCGTTATATATGAAAGCACAGTATATCCGGGAGCCACTGAAGAGATTTGTGTGCCTGTGCTTGAAGAAGTGTCAGGTCTGAAATATAATGAAGATTTCTTTGTGGGGTATTCTCCGGAAAGAATCAATCCTGGTGACAAGGTTAACACACCGAAGAATGTTGTGAAAGTGACCTCCGGCTCAACTCCGGAGACAGCAAAGACGGTGAATGAGCTTTATAGCAATGTGCTGGGTAAAAATCTCACCTTCCCGGCTTCATCAATAAAAGTTGCTGAGGCTTGCAAGGTGGTTGAGAATGCCCAAAGAGACATCAACGTTGCTTTCATGAATGAAGTGGCTAAACTGCTAAATAAAATGGACATCGACACTAATGAGGTTGTTGATGCCATGAATACGAAATGGAATGCGCTAAACTTCCGACCCGGATTTGTCGGTGGCCATTGTATCGGGGTTGACCCCTATTATCTAATTGAGCTTGCCAAAATAAATGGCATTGACACTCGTTTGATGAATACTGCCAGGAAAATCAACAATTCCATGGCTGATTATGTAGTAGAGAAGACTGTGGCAAAACTCCATGAAAAATTAGGAGAAGATATCAGTCAGGCTAAAATCTTGATTCTGGGATTCTCTTTCAAAGAGAATTGCCCCGACATCAGGAATACAAAAATATATGACGTCTATAGATTGCTGAAACATTACACCAAACATGTTTCCATCTATGATCCGATAGTTGACAGTGAATTGGTACGAAATTTGTATCATGTATCCATTAGCACAAATCCTCGTCAGATTTCTCGATATAAATATGACGCGATTTTGCTCTGCGTTCCTCATAATGCTTTTAAGAACCTAAATATAAAGCAATTATGCAGCGACAAGGGATTCATCTATGACTTTAAAGGGTTTTTCCCTATTGACAAATGTGAATCCTTGAACATTGAAAGAATTTAAAGAAATTGTAAATTAAAGTAATTCAACTTATGAAGCTAAAAAGTTTTTTATTGATTGGAACAGTCCTAATTCTTAGCTCATGTGCTGAAGAATCCTTGAATAGCAATGAAGGGGTATCCGGAGATAATAACGGCTCGACCCTTTCAAGGGCCTCCTACACTGTTGGCGGCGGCGATCAAAGCAGATCAACATTTCTTGGTCAATGGAATCCGGCTTCTACAAGAGCTGCCAATGATTGGGCAGTAGGCCTATCTTTTGAGAAACCGGAAAATGCTGTAAATCTTCAAGAAAATCCTTGGAATAATGCATCTATTGGTTATATTCCTGAAACATTTACCGGCTCGATCCAATTTAATGTGGCAAATGATGCTGTCATATATAATTATGGCAAAGATGTAACATTTACTAACTGTAATTTTAACGGAACAGTAACAGTTTATAATGCCGGTGAGCTTAATTGGACAGTGTCGAATGGAAATAAACATACTGTCTATAATTCCGGTACCTTGAATGTATTAAATTATGCAAATATCGGGAATGTATATAATGTTGGTGAATTGAATCTCGAGGGGCAAAAAGGATATGAATATCCGGCATGGAACAATTGGCAGGCTGTAGAAGTTTTCAAAGCTGATATCCCAAACGACATGCATATATTCAGCACAGGTGGAATCGTTTCTATTCCTTGTGATGCAGATTTCAAAGCATCGGCTGATATAGATAATTTAGTGACTGTTAAAGGAAATCTAAACATTCAGAACGGCTCAACAACAAAACATTTTTGCGGATTGTTAGTGGACGGAGATCTTTCACTTGTTGATGAACGTAATTATGTTTCGTCTTCTTATGTAATTGCAAAAAATATTTCTCTTAACGGTGCCTCCTTATTTTTAACAAAGGAAGGATATGTAAAAGCAGAAAACATAACATTTAACGGCAACGGAAGAACTGAAGAAAATAATGGTGGCTATTACGAAGCCATTGTATCTAAGGAAGGTTCAATAGCAAAGGTTGAGGTCAAAGATATAGTAGCTCCCCAGGCGAAATCGCTTAGAGAACATTTTGGAGCCGGTGTTTACGTTGATTTTGAAAATATCACATATTATGATGAAATAAAGGCAAAAAGTGTAATAACTTGTAGTGCTGATGAATATATAGGTGATGTTGCTACTCAAGATGGTATTAATAATAAAGACGTGAGTGGTGTGCCGGAATGTGGCGAGCCTTGGGGTACTCCTTCAGTAGATTCGAAAGTTCCTTCTTTGGATGTAGTGGCAGAAGTGGAATCGCCAACCCATGACCATAACGATGGCAAGAACAATCGTCATCTTTCTGCGACTTCATTAGTGTATGATAATAACGGGAATATCTTTGCTTCCTATCATATGCGTGGAGGAAACTGGGGCGAAGACACTTACGACAAGGATGATGTTGAAGGTTGTATCGAACGTTGGACTTTTTCTCCATCCGAGGGGATTCAAATCGGCAACTGGATGTGGACAGATGAGTTTGATTTCAATCACATTTATCTTGACAAAACTTCCGGCTACGTTATAACAGTAGGACATAAAGCCGGTGAAAACCAAGTAGATAAGCATACTGATTTCGGTGGCATCATCGGTAAAATGCCTGCAGAAGTATGGGAGAGCAATTGGAATTCAAATCAAACTCTTACAAGAGAAGATTTCCAATATAAGTATCTTACAACTGATGAAGAGTTGTTCGGTGATTATG
Source organism: Muribaculaceae bacterium (assembly GCA_022510385.1). Classification (GTDB taxonomy): domain Bacteria; phylum Bacteroidota; class Bacteroidia; order Bacteroidales; family Muribaculaceae; genus Lepagella. The sequence continues at coordinate 47,358 of JAFLTQ010000003.1, forward strand.
AGAATGAATCAGGGAATGTAACGAATCAGAAGTTAGACTATAAGAATGCCGGTGACGGCAACTGCGTCGTAAGGGATGGCGATTATTACCTTGTGGCAACTTCAGCCGGTTATGGTAAAATCAGTGCTGAAGATTTCGGTAGAATAAAAGATGAAGCCGGTGTTCCTTTATTTGTCAGAACTGATGGTTCAGCAAAATATCTTGTGAAGGATGGCGAGAATATCCATGTGCTTTATCTGAATGAAAGGCCGGTAGGCGGATCTCAAGCCGATTCTGAATCTTCAGCTTCATTAGCCACAATGTCGATCGATGCATTCCCGGCAAAAGTTTCTTCCCCGAAAACTTTGGGTGCAAATATAAGTCCGGTTGACGGTAAAAATGTAATAGCAGTGGATGGTGATGTAATTTATGCATGTCTTTCAAAAGGAGGTCTTCAGATTGGAGATAACACACCAATAAAATTCAGCGACCAAGAGGATGGCTCTCGTTCGGTGAATGGTGTGGCAGTTGATGATAAGTATATTTATGTTGCCAATGGAAGCTATGTCTCAGTGCTTGACAAGGCGACACATAAAATTGTCGCTGAACGTAAAGGAAACTTCAAAAACGTTTCGGCAAATTTCGTAGAAGTAAGGAACATAGACGGCAATCGTTATGTTTTCGTAGCATTCGGACAGGAAGGAATCAAAGTGTTCCAACTCAAAAACGTTGACTAAGCTATCATCGCAAAGATTAGCATCTTTTATAAACTGATTCTAACAATTTTAAAATAGCAATGACTGTTTGAATCAGTCAACTAAAGAGAAACCCGGATTTTTTGTCCGGGTTTTTTATTGCTCTAAATTGTTATCAGCTTTTTATCTTCGCAACGGAACACCTCTCCGGGGAAATCATCGAGGAACTGCAAATTATGGGTTGCCATAAGGACTGTATGACCCGATTCCACCAATCCATGCAACAAAGTCATAATTTGATATCCGGTGGTAGGATCAAGATTCCCTGTCGGTTCATCTGCTAAAATCAGTTCAGGCCGATTGAGAAGTGCACGTGCTATTACAATCCTCTGCTGCTCTCCTCCACTCAATTCATGAGGCATCTTATAACTTTTGTTGGCCATCCCTACTTCTTTCAAAATCTCTGCTATCCGTCGCTCTATATCCGGCTTGGAATGCCAGCCGGTGGCTTTCAAAACGAATGCAAGGTTAGAAAACACCGACATCCCCTGCAATAATTGGAAATCCTGAAACACGATTCCCATTTTTCTCCTTAAATAAGGAATATCCTTCCGTCTGATATCAAGGAGATTGAAACCTAACACGTCAGCTTTATCTCCTGACGCTAACGGTATGTCGGCATACATTGATTTCATCAAAGAGCTCTTTCCGCTCCCTACCCTTCCTACAAGATAATAGAATTTTGATGATGCAAGAGTGAAACTTATATCTTTGAGCACCCTCTTCCCATTTCTATCAATCGATACATTGTGATAATCTACCAACATACTTTTAACTCTGACTGACTGTTTAGAATGATACCATAAGAAGCGCCATGACACGATTGGCGGATCCTGATTCGCCGTTAAAATTTTTACGTTTACCGTGAAGATATTCCAATCCCACCTCAAATCGTGGAGTTATATCCCAGAAGATATTCCCCACGGCATAGAGTCCATATTTATAAGAGGAATTTTTGGGGTTTACATGAGGATAATATGTCTGTTGAGAGAAAGCAATATTGGAGAATATTTTCTTGTTGAAGAAATATTGTGCTCCAACCACTAATCCGGCAGCCCATGGGGCATAGAGTTTACCTTCCTGACCTATCACCGGTATCAAATCAAAATCACCGTTTCCCAAATCGGTAGTATAGGATGCATGTCCCTGACCCGTTGAAAGGATTCCAAAGAGATTAAGTTGCGGAGTAGGGTTTACTACCGTGGAAAGTTGCACTGCCCATCCGGGCAACGTATGGTTCACTCCTTTTACAAGATCTCTATAAGTCAAAGACCGCAATAAACCCGAAAGTCTCAAGTGGCTTCCGTTATTCCATTTATATTGCAGAAAAGCTACGACATCAGGAATGTATGGAGCACACGCTGCTGTATGGACACCATCAGCTGAAATTGATTGTGAAGGGAATTCAACCGAACCTGCCACACTCCAGTGCTTTTTGAACTGATGCAGATATCTCACCAATACGCTTTTTTTGGAATTAATCCCGTTAGGCCCCGAGCCGTCCACCGTAGAGGGTTCTGCCTGAGTGTCTTCAAAAGTTGTTGTGGCGTATCCCATTGTCCAGTCGCGTATGCTGACATAGGCCTTCTTTATGCGGAACCCGCGTTGATTATATCCGGAAAAATCTGCCTGGAAATAGGCCATAAAATTCCCTAAAATCCGGTTATTTCCCAAAAGAGTGAAAAACAAGCCTGTGCCTGAGGCTGAAGCCGACAAATCCCTCATATCAGTCGGATCCTTCGGTATAGGGATTTCATAGGGTATAAACCCTACTGAAGGAATCGCACCATTCCAATCGAAATAACCGCGAATTTTCACTTGACCCCCTACTCCAAAAGCCAAATCACCGTTTTTGCTCAGAAACATAAAATAGGGAGCCCGGGGGTCTTGAAAATGACGGAACTGGTCATAATAAAACATATTCAATAATCTTTCAAGGGAATCCCTGGCTGCCATTTCATCCGAGCCTATGATATGGGTGTTGCTTTTATTGTCAGAGATCCTGACATCCTGCACAGAGACTTTATCTTCTTTAACCTGTGGAATCTCCTCGGCCAAAACGGTTAAGGGAAACATCAGGAGAATCAAATATAATCGTTTCATTCAAAAAGAAATTTTAAAAGTTCTTCTATTTTTCCAACTTCCACAATCCTTATGTTGAACTTATCCTTGATTCCCTTAAGATTTGCTTTAGGAATCACGACAGTGTCAAACCCAAGTTTCTCAGCCTCCCCTACTCTTTGCTCTATTCTTGTGACGGTTCTGATTTCTCCGGAAAGGCCCACCTCTCCTATAAAAACAGTTTTACGCGACACCGCAACATCAAAATTAGATGACATGACAGCACCTACCACTGCAAGATCTATAGCCGGATCCACAATTTTGAGACCCCCCGCTATATTGAGAAAGACATCCTTTTGGCCAAGCCGGAATTTTGCACGCTTTTCAAGCACAGCCAAAAGCATGTTAAGTCGTCTTTGGTCATATCCCGTGACGCTTCTTTGCGGAGTTCCATAAGCTGCCGTGGAGACCAAAGCCTGAACTTCCACCATCAAGGGTCTTACTCCTTCAACAGTACATCCAATGGCGATGCCGCTCATCTCTTCCTGACGATTATCACTCAGCAACATCTCCGAAGGATTTTTAACCTCCCTCAAACCCTTCTCAACCATTTCATAAATGCCAATTTCGGAAGTAGAACCGAATCTGTTTTTTATGGAGCGCAAAAGGCGATAGAGGTATTGCCTGTCTCCCTCAAATTGCAAGACAGTGTCGACTATATGTTCCAGAACTTTCGGACCCGCTATCGCTCCATCTTTATTTATATGTCCCACAAGAATTACAGGAACGCCGCTCTCCTTGGCATACTTCAGGAGGGCTACCGCACATTCCCTCACTTGCGAAACGCTTCCTTGTGCCGACTCTATGTTTTCCGAAGCAATTGTCTGGATAGAATCAACAATCACCAGTTCCGGCTTCTCCTTCTTAATCTGATCGAAAATATTTTCAAGAAGGGTTTCACACAAAATATAGGTATTATCCGACAGCTTGCCAAGCCGGTCGGCACGAAGTTTCAGCTGAGTGGCACTCTCTTCTCCCGACACATACAGGATTTTACGATTTCGTATTGAGAGAATATTTTGCAATAGAAGAGTGGATTTTCCGATCCCGGGCTCTCCTCCTATAAGAGTCAGACTTCCGGCAACAAGACCGCCTCCCAATACTCTGTTTAACTCGGAAGAAGGCATCTTCATTCGGGCCTCCTGAGTTACCTCAATTTCAGAGAGACGCTGTGGTTTGGTGGCCTCCTTTCTGCCTTTTGAACTGCTTCCTTTGGCCGACACTGTTATTTTCTCCTCAGCGAATGTGTTCCATTCGCCACATGAGGGACACTTCCCAAGCCATTTGGCTGACTCATATCCACAATTCTGACAGAAATAGACAGATTTAGTTTTTGAGGCCATTATCCTGTTACTTTATAATCTTAAACTTTTTTAATAACTAAAGGGATATGATTTATCGGATTTTACACCTGTCTGAGATGATAAAGCGCGATAGCCGTCGCTATTGCCACATTCAGAGAGTCGGGATGTTGAAAAGGGTTGGAAGGCATGATAGTGACCGGCACATTTATCCTCCTTTTAAGGGCCTCGGAAATCCCTTTCCCTTCATTTCCCATGAGTAAAAAGCCTGCATCAATATTCTTTACTTCTTTTAGCGAGACCCCATCTAAAAGAGTTCCTATAACCTTTATCTCAGGATTTTTATCAATGAGAGCCTCAAGATCCAGATATTCCACAGAGACTCTCGAAAGCGATCCCATACTTGCCTGCACAACCTTAGCATTGAACGCATCCACAGTTGTTGTTGATGCAAAAATCTGATATATGCCAAACCAGTCGCATGTGCGGATTATAGTGCCTAAATTGCCCGGATCCTGGATCTCATCAAGAAGCAAGTATAATTTCTTATCATCCACCTTAGGAATTTGCGTCAATCCTTCCGGTTTGCAGAACACAGCTATCACATCCGGCAAAGAATTCAGAGAAGATATAATCTCCATTCCCCTTTTGTCTGTTGTTAAAATCCGGTCGTAATATTTTTCAGCTTCAGAAGGATGTGCCTCTATCCATGCCGGAGTGCATATAAGATTGAAAAGCCGGAAATGTTCCAACATATCGACTACACATTTGTGTCCCTCAGCAAGGAATAAACCGCGTGAATCCCTCTCCTTTTTCGACGACAGGGATTTTAATTCCTTAAGCTTGGCTTTTGATAGAATTTCCGCACTCATAGATGGCTAAAATTGTCAGCTCTAACTGCTGACTCAAAGATAAAGACTTTTTTTGATATTTTATTCAAATTTTATAATTTTGTAGTTAGTCATACATATAATGGTTGGTTATAAAAGCTAACTGTAGAATTATGAAATATATAGGAGCACATGTGAGTGCGGAGGGAGGTGTCAGCAACACACCTCTTGAGGCTCGTGAAATCGGAGCAAAAGCATTTGCCCTTTTCACCGGGTGGAACACCCGCTGGGTCTCAAAAGATCCTTCAACTCAAGAAATAGATAAATTTAAAGAGAATTGTGAACTTTGTGGATTCAAACCTGATGTGATTCTGCCTCACGATAATTTTCTGATAAATCTGGGGAGCAACGATCCAAAAATTCTGAACCTGTCTAAGAAATCATTCTCCGACGAATTGCGAAGGTGTGAACTCTTAGGATTGACAATGCTTAATTTTCATCCGGGAAGTCATAAAAACGAAATCAGCGAAGAGGCTTGTCTCGACAGGATAGCAGAATCCCTGAATTATAGCCTTGAGAAATCAAAGGGAGTCACGGCTGTACTGGAGAATGTTGCCGGTCAAGGCTCTAATGTAGGGCATACCTTCGAACAATTGGCCCGGATAATAGATAAAGTCGAAGATAAAAGCCGGATTGGCGTCTGTATAGACACTTGCCATGCATATTCTGCAGGCTACGACCTTAAAAGTGAAGAGGGTTATAAGAAAACTTGGGAAGATTTCGATAGAATCATAGGATTTAACTACCTTAGAGGCATGCATCTGAATGATGACAAGCGCGAACATGGCTCACGTATCGACAGACATGCAGAAATCGGCAAAGGGACTCTTGGAGAAGAATTCTTCATCCGACTGATGAGCGATCCGAGGTTTGACAACATACCTCTTATTCTTGAGACTCCAAACGAGGCTATCTGGGCTGAAGAGATAGCATGGCTTTACCGACAGATAAAGTCATAAATCTCATCATATTAATCGATTAAGAAAAAAAAGAATAAACAACTATAAACTCACTGAAATAAGACTTTCAACCAATTGAAAGCCACTAACTAAAAAAATCTTCGGATTAACTATAAGAATTTACTATGAAAACAAAACCGGATTTAGGCTTTTGGAAACTATGGAACCTCAGTTTTGGTTTCTTTGGAGTGCAGATAGCCTATGCCCTTCAGAGCGCAAATGTGTCTCGAATCTTCACCACTATAGGAGCCGACCCACATGATTTAAGTTATTTCTGGATCCTTCCCCCGCTTATGGGTTTGGTTGTGCAGCCTGTTGTCGGGGTATTCAGTGACCGAACTTGGAATCGGTTTGGCAGACGTCTCCCTTATCTAATTTTGGGAGCTACTATAGCAGTGATTGTGATGTGTCTGTTGCCAAACGCCGGAAGCTTCCACTTCCAGATTTCAGGTGCTATTCTCTTCGGACTTGTGGCTCTGATGATGCTCGACACATCCATAAATATGGCCATGCAACCATTCAAAATGCTTGTTGGAGATATGGTCAATGAGAAACAGAAAAGCAAAGCTTACTCAATCCAAAGTTTTCTATGTAATGCCGGATCAGTTGTTGGATTTATATTCCCGATATGCCTTGGATGGCTTGGAATGAAAAATGTCGCTCCTACGGGTGTTGTGCCTCCGACTGTGGTTTGGTCTTTCTATATAGGAGCAGCCATCCTGCTGGTTTGCGTCATATATTCTCTTGTAAAGATTAAGGAGTGGCCCCCCGAAGTTTATAATGAATATAACGGCATCAGCAACACTGCAGCCAAAGAGAAAAGCCCGGGTATTGTAAAATTGCTTGTCAAGGCACCCTCAACATTCTGGAGTGTCGGCTTAGTGCAGTTCTTCTGCTGGTTTGCCTTCCTTTTCTTATGGACATACGCCACAAATACTGTAGCCCATAATGCATTCAAGACTCCAACCACCACAAGTGTCGTGGGAATAAACTATGAAGGCAGGACTTACGGGGCAAATTATTTACTCATCGACAATAATGTCCTGATAGTTGACCATGGGAAAGTGATGGTGGCCGGTGTTGAAGCAGGTGGTCGATTCTATCCCGGCTCTACAATAGTAATCAACAATACTGATACCATTGTCAGGAATCATGCTATTCTCAGCAATGACGAGGGGATTGCCGTAGCTTCTTTCGGAGAGCAAATTCCCGATGTTAGAGAAATGACAGTTGACGGTATTAATGTTTCTGATTTTAGCGGAGCCACATTAAAGGATTATCTTTCCCAACTTCAAGGGAGCTTCCAACTGACGGAAGCTGGTATTGTCGCTGAAAAAGACGGTAAGGTTTCAGTGGAAGATGCAGCCACCTACACCATCGGGTCGGCAGCAGCATGCAGCTATGAGACAAAGACCATACTGAACTCAGCCACGCCTCAATATAACGACGCCGGCAACTGGGTTGGATTACTTTACGCCGTTCAGGCATTGGGTTCGGTTTGCTGGGCTTTGTTATTGCCGAGATTCAGAAGCCGCAAACTCTCCTATTCTTTGAGCCTTCTTCTGGCAGCAGGCGGATTTATGATGCTTGCATTCATCACCAACAAATGGATCCTCTTCGTATCATTCATCCTGATTGGATGCGGATGGGCGGCAATGTTGGCATGGCCATTCACGATACTCACCAACTCTCTGAAAGGTGGCAACATCGGCACTTATCTCGGCTTATTTAACGGCACAATCACCATTCCTCAGATTGTGGCTGCTTTGGCAGGCGGATGGATTCTTTCTCTGATGAGCAAACCGGGAGCCCTTGCACCGGAATATATGATGATGTTTATCGCCGGCATTGCAATCGGTATCGGAGCGCTTTGTGTCTTCATAATTAAAGAAGGATCAGGAGAAAAGAGCGAGCCTATAGAGACTCCTGCCATTAGTGATGAAATCTGATTAAGAAACCTTTTTAACACCAACCCTTATTACCGTGGGAATTGGAAAAGCAATAGGTTTCGGACTCCTTGCACTCCTCTGGATATGGCTTTGCAGCTCATTGATCATATCAGGAGGAGGGCCTACATTTAAAAATTTATTCTTGATTATAGCCTCAGGTATTATAATTTTTGTACCATTGTATAAGAAATACATCAGAGGTAATCAGAACGAATGATATGGACTCAGAATATCCTTTGTTATCGAAAATAAACAAGCCCGGTGACCTCAAAGCCTTGAAAGAGGAAGAGCTTCCTGAGCTTTGTAGAGAAATACGAAGCTATCTGATAGAGAATCTGTCGGAGAATCCGGGTCATTTTGCATCCAGCATGGGAGCGGTCGATTTGATAGTGGCATTACATTATGTTTTCGACACTCCCCACGACAGATTAGTCTGGGATGTTGGCCATCAGGCCTATGCCCATAAGATATTGACAGGACGTAAAGATGATTTCAAGAACCATCGCACTTTGGGAGGCATAAGTGGATTCCCGAGTCCGCTTGAAAGTGATTACGACTCTTTTATGGCAGGTCATGCGGGAAATTCAATTTCAGCCGGCTTAGGTATGGCTATAGCTGATAAATGCACTCCCGGAAATGAAAACCGTAAGACTGTGGTGGTGATCGGAGATGCCTCTATCAGCGGGGGTCTCGCCTTCGAGGGACTTAATAATGCTTCCAACCATCCCAACGATCTGCTGATAATACTCAACGATAATGACATGAGCATCGACAACAATGTCGGTGGCCTGCATGGGTATCTATCAGATCTGACCACTTCTGCCGGCTATAATAAAATCAGGAATAAACTCGCCCTTTATCTAAAGAAAAAGGGTGTTTTGACTGAGCCGAGAAGACGGGCAATAATCCGGTTCAGTAACTCTGTGAAATCTCTGGTTTCCAAAAAACAGAACATCTTTGAGGGTCTTAATATCCGTTATTTCGGACCAATAGATGGCCACGATGTGAGGAAACTCGTGAAAGTCTTGCGCGATATAAAAGAGATGCACGGCCCACGCCTTCTGCATCTTTATACGGTCAAGGGCAAAGGATATAAACCGGCAGAAGAAGACCCGACAATATGGCATGCCCCCGGAAGATTCGACCCGGACACCGGGGAAAGAATATGCAAGACTGAGGGCGTGAAGATCCCTTTATGGCAGGAAGTATTCGGTGAGACCCTTGTAGAGATTGCCCGGAAGAATGAGAGAGTGATGGGGATAACAGCAGCAATGCCAACCGGCACATCCCTGAATCAGTTGTTTGAAGAGATGCCCGAAAGAGCCTTCGATGTGGGTATATCAGAAGGACATGCTGTCACTTTTGCCGGAGGTCTTGCAGCTGCCGGGAAACTACCGTTTGTGGCTATCTATTCCTCTTTCTTACAAAGGGCATATGATAATATTATCCATGATGTTGCAATTCAGGGTTTACCCGTCACATTCTGTGTAGACAGAGCAGGTCTCGTCGGCGAAGATGGAGTGACTCATCACGGTTTCTTCGACCTTGCATATCTTAATTGTGTCCCGGGGCTTACCATTGCATCTCCTTCTGATGCTGAAATGCTAAGAAATCTGATGCATACTTCATTAAATTTAGGCAAACCATTTGCCATAAGATATCCAAGAGGCAAAAGTAGTAAGTTAGACAAAACCGGAGCTCCGGAAATCCTCTCTCCCGGCAAAGGAAGGATAGCTCATGAGGGGAAAGACTCAAAAGTGGCAATTCTGACTATCGGACCAATCCTTGCAAATGCCCTTAAGGCGTCTGAAATCCTTTCCATGGAAGGGATAGAAACCGATATCTATGATATGATTTGGATGAAACCCATAGATGAAGAGCTTCTCAATAAGATAGCAGCCAAATATGAGAAGATTGTGACCGTGGAAGATGGAATCTTAGCCGGAGGTTTCGGGAGTGTCGTCAACAAAGTTATAAATACATATGAGCCACATCCTGAAATTGTCAATTTAGGAATCCCTGATGAATGGATCATGCATGGAGATATTCCTCATTTGCAATCCAAATGTGGATTCGATGCAGAGGGAATCGTCAGAGCTGTCAAAGGAGAAGTAAAGAATAATTAATGAAAATTGTAATAGCCGGAGCCGGCGAAGTAGGCACCCATCTTGCAAAATTGCTCTCAAACGAAGAGCAGGATATCATCTTGCTCGATAGCGATCAAAGCCGACTTGATGTCATCAATGATAATTATAACCTGATGACATGGAACGGAAGCACATCCTCCTTTGAAACTTTAAGGGATGTGGGAGTTGCAGGTTCGGATCTCTATATCGCGGTGACGCCTTACGAAACACGCAATATCACCTCTTGTGCAATAGCGAAACGACTTGGTGCAAAAAAAACTATCGCCCGCATCGACAATCATGAATTCCTAAGGCCCAAAAACGGTCAGATCCTAAAAGATATCGGAGTCGATAATCTTATTTATCCGGAAGATTTGGCAGCTGATGAAATAGCTCTCTCATTAGCTCATAATTGGGCCAGTTATTGGGGAGAACTTCACGACGGTCGTCTTCTGTTGATTGGAGTCAGGCTTCATAATGATAATGTATTGATTAATCATAAGCTTCGCGACCTTCCCGTGAAGACCCACGATTTCCACGTTGCAGCCATAAAGCGTAACAACTCCACCATCATTCCCGGCGGTAATGACGAAATATTGTATGACGACACTGTCTATTTCATCACTACTCCCCCATATGTGCAGGAAGTGATGGAACTCTGCGGGAAGAAGAAAAGAGTCATACGCAAAGCTTTGATTATAGGTGGGTCAAGAATCACGATGCGTTTTGCAACGCGTTTTCATGATAAATATCATATCAAAATAATCGACAACGACCGCGAACATTGTGAGGAGATGGCAACGCTTCTTCCCGATTGTGAGATCGTGCTGGGCGACGGAAGAGATGTGGAAGTGCTTAAGGAGAATGATGTGGATCAATATGATGCCTTCCTCTCTTTGACAGACTCTTCGGAAACAAACATTCTGACATGTATGTCGGCCAAAGAATTCGGGGTGCCCAAAACTGTTGCAGATGTTGAAAATCTTCAATTTGTAAGTCAGGCAGAAAACTTGAATATCGGGACAATAATCAATAAGAAAATACTTGCATCGAGTCATATTTTCCAGATATTGCTAAATGCCGACAACACTACGGCAAAATGTCTGGCTTTGGCGGATGCCGAGGTAGCCGAAATGAGAGTCAGGAAAGGAGCAAAGATCACAAAGAATGTTGTGAAGGATTTGAAATTGCCACCCGGGATGACATTAGCGGCTGTCATAAAGAATAATGAAGTGATGCTTGTTGGGGGTAATACCAAGATTGATGAAGGAGATTTTGTAGTAGTGTTCTGTCTGAACGGCACAATCTCCAAAATCGAGAAATGGTTCTATTAAATGATAGCGGCAAAAAAACGAGGCTACATAAATTTCCGCATGTTATTGCGAGTGATAGGATGGCTCCTCTCCATCGAAGCCTTCTTTATGCTTGCACCATGTATTGTGGGCTTTTTCTACGATGAACATAGCGGCATCAAATTCCTTATATGCATAGGAATTACATTAGGGAGCGGCTTGTTGATGGTGTCTCTGAAACCAAAGAGCCGCGAAATGGGGAAAAGGGAGGCCATAATGTTGACGGGATTGACTTGGGTGGTGCTCTCTGCATTCGGGATGTTGCCATTTCTCTTTTGTGGCACCCATCTTGCCATAACCGATGCATTCTTCGAGACAATGAGCGGTTTCACCACCACCGGCGCTTCCGTTCTTGATTCCTTGCAAAATGTGCCTCATTCAATATTGTTGTGGAGATGTGTGGTGCAATGGATAGGTGGTTTGGGAATAATCCTTTTTACTTTGGCGGTGCTCCCTATGTTGAATTATCAGGGTGGCATGCAGTTGTTTAATGCTGAGGTGACCGGCATCACCCACGACAAGTTGCGTCCTCGGGTAAGTTTCACTGCACAAAGTTTATGGGGAGTATACCTGGTTTTGACTTTGATTTGCATAGGTCTTTTGGCTTTTTCTGAGCTTTCTTTCTTTGATGCCGTATGCTATGGCCTTTCAACGATGAGCACCGGAGGATTTGCCACACATGATCATTCCATCTCAGATCTGGGAGATTTGTATATAAAAGTTGTCTTGATTATTTTCATGTTTATGGGAGGAGTGAATTTCTCACTTCTTTACAAACTCGTGACAGGTAAATTCAAAGAATTCTTCCGCAATGAGGTGATAAGATGGTATATCTTTTTCATCCTGGTGTTTGCCGTTATATTGGCCTTGAATGTTCTGGTTACAGGATTAATGAATGACATCAGGGATGTGACAATCGACCCGTTGTTCCAGACAGTATCACTGCTTTCCTCTACAGGCCTCGTAGAACCTGACTTCTATGACTGGGGAGCTTTGCCGGTGGTGTTATTGGTCATCATGATGATAATGGGAGCCTGTGCAGGAAGCACCTCCGGTGGAGCAAAGATTGACAGATTTATCGTTCTTTTCAAATTTGTGAGGAATGAATTTTTTAAACTTATGCATCCCAATGCCATAACCACAGTGACACTCAATGGTAAAGGGACACCCTCACCTGTCTTAATGAAGACTTTAGCTTTCCTATTTTTATATATTGCCGTCATTATAGCAGGAGGTATTATTCTTGTCATAATCGGGATTCCCCTCAAAGATAGTTTCTTCATAACCCTTTCTGCCGTTTCCAATACAGGATTAGGAACAGACATAACAGGAATCAACGGGAATTTTGCACTTCTTCCCGACATAGCAAAATGGTTTATTTCCTTCTTGATGCTTGTTGGCCGTCTTGAACTCTTTACTATCCTTATTCTATTCTTCCCTTCCTTCTGGCGTAAATAATCAGAAGAGATTTAGAGCTTAAGACACTTAATTAAATTTCCGCTCCCATTTACCTTAAGGGAATTGCAATATGAAAATCAGAGAAGATTTTCAGATAAGAGATAAACGATTAAATGAATTTGAGAGAAGATCGAAAATTATCAGACGACCTGAAAGGATCTCCCCTACCTGACTGAAATACTTAATTGTTTCCGAGGCCTGTATTGAGGCTGCCACAGCGGCAGCAGGACCTATAACACCACTCAATGAGCAAGGAAGCACATCAGGGTTGGAAACATTACCAAAAAATTCTTCAAAACGGGGATCAGATGGCAACATAGTCAAAACCTGACCCGAGAAATCTCTTACCCCTGCAATACAGCAAGGTTTCCCCATTTCTTTAGTAACTATCCCCGTCATCCGTTTTGAGTCAGGATTATCTGATGCATCTATGATAAAATCATATTCCGGGATTATTTTTCGAGCCTTATCAGGGGTTATAAACTCGTCATGCACTCTGACTTCAACCAAAGGGTTAAGGAGTTTCATCCTTTCTGCCAAGACCTCAACTTTTTTTCTACCGGCTTCTGCTGTAGTAAAAAAGAATTGTCTTTGCAGATTTGAGATATCAATCGTGTCATAATCGGCAATTCCGATAGTTGCAATACCGGCGCCTGCGAGTTGCATGGCTGCCATAGAGCCAAGAGCTCCGCAACCTATTATAAAGACCTTAGCCTTAGATAGTTTATCCTGGCCATCTTTCCCGAATCCGGGAATTGCTATCTGGCGTGCGTATCTCATAATCCGGTTATAACCTCCTTACAAAAATTTCCCACAAATTTCTCCTCCCCTAACTTACAACTTACAACTTACAACTTACAACTTACAACTTACAACTCATTACTTATTACTTATCACTCCCGGCTTTCCCATAGTTAATTCCGGGGGGACATCTGCCAAATGAACATCCATCTGTGGGAACGGGAATCCAAATCCTCGTTTTGGCAACTCATCATAAAATTTCTCAAGCATATCGAAATATAGATTCCAATAATCTTCATTATGAGTCCACGCTCTGACTGCAAAAATCACACTGCTGTCGGCCAATTCTGAAATCGCTACAAATGGAGGTTTCTTTACATTCAAATTGGTAGTGGATGGCAAAGTTGTTTTCTTTTCAATCTTTTTCTTGATTGCCTCCTGTCTTCTCTTTTTCCTATGAATCAGGCGTTGCCAAAGAGATAGATTTTCCTCCTCACAATCCGGATCATCCGGTGGACAATCATTTTCCGGTTGCTGTTTAGTCAACTCTTCTTTTAATGCTTTTCTCTTATCCCAGTCTTCCTGAAGAGTGCCGGTCACCACTCGAGGGTCCTCTAAAAGTAGCTCCATAAAAACATCCTTGGCCCCCTTGTAATTACAGCCATAACATAACCCGATTTTCCAATCAACGCGTCTATACAGTTCCGAAGAATAATTATTAATAGAACCTGTGGAAAGTCCTCCGTTAGGGATAATAATATATTTATTATCCATCGTGTTTATAACGGTATGGAAAATCTGTATCTCCTTAACATAGCCGGCAAATCCTTGGGCCTCTATATAATCACCCACCTTATATGGCTTTAAGAGAAGAATCAAGACACCCCCCGCAAAATTCTGGAGAGTTCCGCTCAACGCCATACCTATGGCCACACCTGCCGAAGCGAAAATAGCAAGGAATGAACTTGTTTCAATTCCCAAGATGCCGACAATGGTTACTATCAGAATAAAATAGAGCACTATCCTCACCAATGACAATACAAATGTCATTAATGAAGCATCCACATCATTGGCAATAAGTATCTTGCGGACTACCTCGAAAATCTTTCTGATAATGAACTTCCCGAGATAAAAAACAAATGCGGCGACGAGCAATTTAAAAGCAAATTGCACAACGCCGTTAGCAATAGTCGTTATAGCATCGTCAAAGCTTAATCCTTTGATGGCATCCCAGCCCGAGTGGGCGCTATCGGTTTTATCCGGGAGCTCAACAATGGGAAGGTCTTGTGTCTGTAACATATAACTTATTTTTATATTCAGCCATTGCGAGGCTTACCTTCCTACCCAATTTATCTAAAGACAGACTGATACCATGCAAGTGATTGATAGTAGGTCTCTGTCGCGCTATAATCGCTGAAATTATATAAATGGGTTGAAATTCCTGAAAATCTTTCCGGATCAAGATTCAACCTTATGTCATAATAGTTTCCTGTTGTTGTGTTTTTATATAAGATGCATTGATCCAAAACCCCGTTCAATTCCTCTTTAGAAATTGAGCCGCCGTTTTGTGCAGCCATATTCAACGTGTATTCCCCAAAGTCGTAGAAGGGGCCGGTAGAAAACCTCGAATACTTCTTGAGTAAATCGGCATTGACAAATGTACCCTCTCTATAGAGAGCCCTACAAAAATCTGCCAGCACCTCTATCTTATTCATATCTATGACCGCTATTGTGGCAAAAGTTCCGTCATAATATTGAAAGAAGGTATCTGCAGCCGCCACAAGGTCTTTATTTTTTCCTACTATCTGAGGAAGAACAAGATGATAAGGCAATCCACTGTCGAGCACTTCGGTGGGATATCCAACATAGAAATCGCATTTACCTCTCATCTCATAAATTGACTCGATATTACTCATGTAACAAGAGTCAAACCAAATAAAATTAAAGAGAGCATCAGGAATAGCCTTAGCCAAGACATCGATATTTATTTGTTCATCAACAGTGTTCGGATATGTCAGGTCCTGACCGAACGAATATTCCTGAGGAAGAGATACCAAACTCTTTGTCACTGTCGAAGTATATGGTTGTGAGGCAGTGCTATGCGACCATAAGATTAATCCATAAGAATCTGACGGATAAGCGGAAACAACATAATTTATCACCTCTGAAATCCTCGCCGGATTGAGAGAGGCCAAACCATCTGAAAATCTCCTGACAATTTTCCAATCGTAAGGATTCTCCGAGTTTGCAGATTTAACAAGCTTAATCAACGACACGTCTGCTTTTCCTGTGCGTTTATTATTTTCATCATATTCATAAACGGTCTGGAAAATTAAGACATTATTCTTTGACAGATCTATGTTTTCAGCAGCTTGAAGCATCTCCAGCTTATCGCTGACAAGATTACCGGAAAGGCTATTAGTAGCTACAGCATATATCAGAATTGTGGACTCATAAGATTCAACAGGATCTATAAATGGCGAGTCGTTTGGTTCATCCTGCTTACATGAATACATGGCAGTTGATATCAATATAACTGCCACGCTGCTTAATATTATCTTTATAATCTTTTTCATTTCCTATTCGGATCCAAAATTAACAATTTATTCTCAGACCCTACTAAGATATAATGTAAAAAAGCATAAAATAATAGGGTAGATCGGATTAGGTTTTCTATCTTTAAACGTAAACTTCTACTCTATATTATATGTGTTATTATTTCTTAAGAAAGGTAAGAATCATAGCAACAAATGACTAATTTCCACGTTATATGAAGAGTCGACTTGTGGGATTTTTTAACATTAAGAAAATTTCTCACATTCTCTTCTATCCCCGAATAGAGTTGATCTAACGTAGAGTGATGCATTATATGTTGCGGTTCCTATCCTTAATTTTGCTCTTGGCCGTTTCTGTCAGCGGAAACGGTAAAAGCATTGTGCAATTAAGGGATTCCGTGACAGGAGAGCATCTTCCTTTCGCCAACATAGTGATCATCGATAATAAGAAGAAACGATTTGTAACCGATGAAAAGGGCTACGTCACCATACCTGAAAATCTACGTCATGAACCCCTTGAATCATCCTACGTGGGATATACAAACAAACCTTTTATAATCGGGGAAGGTGATACAATATATATTGTCAGACTTTCACCCACAGAGCATGACCTCCAGGAGGTGTTGGTGAAACCTAAGAAAGAAAAATATTCAAAAAAGAATAATCCGGCTGTCGATTTTGTAAAAAAAATAAGAGAGGATTCCAAAAATTATAATCCTAAGAAAGAGCCCTACTATAGCTATGATAAATATGAAAAATCGCTGATTGCCCTTAACAATTTCACAGGGCAGTTTGATTCCGGATTTTTGGCCAAACACACCAACTTTCTAAAAAATTACGTAGATACCTCCAATTATACGGGAGCGAGGTTGCTTGATCTTATTTTCAAAGAGAAATTCTCATCTCATATAATGAGTCAAGATCCAAAAGCAAATAAAGAAATAATACAGGCTTTGCGCTCGGAGGGAATTGACGAAATAGTCAATGAAGAGAACACCAGGGTAGTGCTCGAGGATGTAATCAAAGAAGTCGACATATATGAGGGCAACATCAATATCATGCAAAACAGGTTTGTTAGTCCTCTCTCAACTATTGGTCCCGACTTCTATAAATATTATCTCACCGACACGGTCTATATAGGGTCAGATGAATGTATCGAACTGACATTTGTGCCACGCAATGCCCAATCTATGGGATTCAACGGTAATATATATGTCCCGGTTGGCGACACCACGATGTTTGTGAAAAAAATCACAATGCGGACGCCCCATGACATCAATCTTAATTTTCTTCAGAATCTTTATATTAATCAAAGCTATATGAAAGATTCTTTGGGAAACCGGCATAAGACGTATGATGATGTGGTTGTCGAAATGAAATTATTACCGGGAACTCCGGAATTTTATGGAAGAAAAACTACAGTTTATGATAATTTCAGTTATGAAAAAAGAAAGGATTTTGAAACTCATTATCATAAACTCGGGGATGTAATAAACATTGAGGATTCAATAGGGGCGACACCTCAATTCTGGGACTTAAAACGCATGGTTCCTCTGACTCCCGCAGAATCAAGAATGGGAAATCTGATGGCCGATGCCAGGAAGAAGCCCTTCCTGTATTGGAGTGAGAAAGTGATTAGGATTCTGGAGAACGGATATGTTGGAACGGGAAATCCCAGTAAATTTGATATAGGACCCATCAATTCTTTAATCAGCTATAGTCCTTCTCAAGGAATTAGATTCCGCATTGGGGGAATGACAACTTCTGCATTGAATCCTCACCTTTTCTTAAAAGGTTACGTGGCTTATGCTACCAAGACTCGAGGGTTCAAGTATAGCGGCACTGTAGAATATTCTTTTGTAAAAAAGAAAAGATATGCCTCTGAAT
This sequence comes from Muribaculaceae bacterium, assembly GCA_022510385.1. GTDB lineage: Bacteria > Bacteroidota > Bacteroidia > Bacteroidales > Muribaculaceae > Lepagella. The sequence continues at coordinate 65,431 of JAFLTQ010000003.1, forward strand.
GGCCTCGTAATGGAATATATGCTTCCTATTCATATGATCAAGACCTTATAGGGGAAAGCTATAATTTCACAAATTCCTATAACTTCGTTTTATCTTTGACAAGAAAATCGAATCACCTCTTCACCAACAGGAGAAGAGCAGAATTGGGATATGTTTTGGAATTGAGGAATAATTTCTCTGTGGAAGCAGGTTTCAAATACACTCAGCAGATCGCTACAAGAAATATAGAATTCAAGAGAGGCAACGGGCAAATCTTGCCATGGTATCGTCAAACGATTTTCAATATTTCACTTCGATGGGCCAAGGGTGAAAAATTTATACAAGGAAGGTCATATCGTCGAGCCATAAATATGGATCCCTGGGTTTTGCGACTCACCCATCAATTCGGACCAAAAGGTTTTCTGGGGTCAGCTTACACTACAAATATTACAGAATTTGCTGTTGAGAAACGTTTCTGGTTTTCAGCTTTCGGATATATGGATGTTTTGGCAAAAGCCGGAAAAGTCTGGAGTTCCGTATTTTTCCCTTCTCTTTTATGGCCTAATGCCAATTTATCATATACTATCCAACCTGAAAGCTATTCCTTGCTCGACCCAATGGAGTTTGCCAATGACGCCTACGCCTCTATTGACATGACCTATTTCGGAAATGGTATTCTTTTCAACAGGATTCCGTTGATCAAGAAATTGAAAATTAGGGAAGTTGTTACTTTCAAAGGACTGATGGGCACTTTGAGCCATAAGAATATGCCTTCGTATAATCCGGAACTGCTTGTGTTCCCGCCGGATGCACATGCCATGAAGATGAAGACAACTCCATATATGGAAATCGGAGCAGGGATAGATAATATCTTATCCGTGCTCCGTGTAGATTATGTGTGGAGACTGACTTATAGAAACACTCCGGGTGTTGACCACAGCGGGTTAAGAGTTTCGCTTCATTTTACTCTCTAAGACCTATAATTGCCGGATCAATTTCTCTTTTTATTATTTCGGTCTTTCTCCACTACTGATTCCTTTATTTTCTTCTTTAAGTGCCGATTCAATATCTTCCCGGCATTGGGCCATCAGTTGCTTGGTGTTTAACCCTTTGGGGCCCGGATTAATCGGCTTATGGATGGTAAGTGTGATCAAGCCCGGGGAAACCTGTTTACCGAAACGAGGAAGACGTGAGTAACTCCCCTCGATTGTCACGGGGACAACAGGCCGATTAAATTCAGCTGCCAGCATAAAGGCACCTCTCTTGAAGGGTATCATCTTGCCATCCCAGCTCCTGCTCCCTTCCGGGAAAATCACGAGCGACATGCCGTCTTTCAGTGTGTCTTCGGCCTGGGATATCGTTTCTTTGATTGCAGCTATCTTGGAATCATCCACAAAGATATGATGGGCGTTCCTACATGCTGCTCCCACAAGAAAAATCTTTTCAAGACTTTTCTTCATCAACCATTTGAAGTTATGACCTAAGAAACCATAGATAGTGAAAATATCAAAAGCTCCCTGATGGTTTGAAACGAATATATATGACGTTTTCTTGTCGATATTCTCTTTGCCTTTAACCTTCACTCTGATGAGAAAAATCCAACAGGTCAATTTCGACCAATAGTGTGGTGGCCAGTAACCAAAGAAATCATAACTGATAAGGATTGAGCCAATACTCGTAGTAATGGCAGTCAACATTGTCAAAACTACAAATATCGGTACAGCAATCAACCAATGATAAAAGAAATATAAAACTTTCATATCATATCAACAAATCCCCTGTCTCTTTTGAATCCGGTGCAATTAGTTTATAACCCTTACCATGAATATTAATAATTTCAATTGTGGGGTCATCCTTTAACAGCTTACGTAATTTGGTGATATAGACGTCCATACTTCTTGCATTGAAATAATTATCATCTATCCAGATACTCTTCAAAGCAAAATTCCTTTCCAGGATTTCATTGATATGCTGGCATAGAAGTGCAAGAAGTTCAGACTCTTTGGTAGTGAGTTTCTGTGTTTTGTCTTTTGACACAAGCACCTGTTTTTGAGTATCAAAGGTAAATTTACCAATATTATAAATTGTCACCTCCTTATCTTTCTTTCCTTTTACTCTTCTTAGAATAGCACCTATTCTAAACACAAGCTCCTCCATAGAGAAGGGTTTGGTTATGTAGTCGTCAGCACCTATTTTGAAACCTTCAAGGATATCTTCTTTCAGATTCTTTGCAGTCAGGAAAATAATAGGGATTTCACGATTGACATTCCTTATTTCCTGAGCTAAAGTGAAACCATCTTTCTTAGGCATCATTACGTCGAGCACACAAAGATCATATTTCCCTTTCAAGAATTCCTGATATCCTTTCTCTCCATCAGAACATAAATCGGCATTGAAGCCTTTGGCCTGGAGGAATTCCCGGAGTAACATCCCGAGATTCTCGTCATCCTCACATAGTAGAATTCTAACTTTCTCTTCCATAATATTTTAATTTTATTTTTTTCTAAGTTGTATATTATTATAAGATTATTCGACACAAGGGAGGTTAATAATGAATATCGATCCCTTGCCATAATCACTTTCTACAGAAATATTTCCCTTAAATATTTCCACCATTTTCTTCACATATGCAAGTCCCAAACCGAATCCTTTGACATCATGGCGATTACCGGTTGGCACCCTATAGAATTTCTCGAAAATTCTCTTGAAATCCTCCTTTTTGATTCCAAGACCATTGTCCCTGATTTTAATGCGGAGAGTATGCTCGTTGGGATTCATAGTGGTCACTGTCAGGATCGGGGCTTTTTCTTCATTCCGATACTTAATTGCATTGTCCAGCAAATTGTGAATTATATTGGTGAAATGCATTTGGTCAACTTCAATCAAACTGTTTTGGGCATTCAAATTTGTTGAAATATTACCCCCAAATTTTTCTGCCTTTATTTTAAAAGTGTCAACCACATTTTGTATCACTAAATTAGCATCAGTGACAGAGAGTTTCACTGTAGCCTCCGAATTATCAAATACCGACATCAGCAGCACTTTTTCCACCTGAAACTGCAATCTCTTCGTTTCATCAGAAATAACACCGGCCAGTCGATTTAGTGAAGTTTCTGATTTTCTGACTGAGGCATCATTAAGCATTTGGGATGCCAAAGAGATTGTGGAAATTGGAGTTTTCAACTCATGCGTCATATTATGAATAAAGTCGGTCTTTATCTCAGAAAGCTTTTTCTGACGGAAAGCCATGATAATTGTAATCAAGAAAACGATTAACAAAATCAATGTAAAAATCAAAGTAGGGATTATGAACCTTACCGATGAAAATATATATTTATTTTTCTGAGGAAAATCGACATTCAAGCGCAACGGAGTGCCGGTATTTGGGAAAAGGGTCTGAGAATAGTGATTCTTGGGTGTTTCCTTCCCAAACTTATCTGTTGTGTAAATTATTTGTCCCCGGGTGTTGGTTATTGAGAAATTAAATTTCAGGTTCAGGCCGTTGGCAGCCAATTCATTTTGCAGATAATCCCTTATAATAGTGGAATCGGCTCTCTCTTTGGGAGGACGATTTCCGGCATCTCGCAATATCGAAAGTATAACTTCATTAAGCAGACCTCGCTGATACAGATATTGCTTACGAAGCGTCTGTTGCATATTGCCATAGCGGCTTTGCAAATTATCTACATTTTGAGATCTGCCAAATTTGTGTTCAAAATTATTATTTTGAGGAATTGTTTGAGTTTGTCTTGAAAGCAAATCATCTATAGAATCTATCACCTCGCTTGATAATCTCAAAGAAGAGGGTAAGGTTTCATCGTAATCCATTATGCTTGACTCCAATACCGCGATATCTTCCTGAAGGAAGTGCATCGTTTCTCGTTTTTCAAGATAGGCTCCCGTGGAAGAAAGACATTTCATGACAATTTCTGAAAATTGCGACTCACGCATCTTCACCATATTTTCCAAATACATGATCTGGAAATATAGCAAAGCTCCGAACGTTATTGCCATAACTCCGGTGAGTAGCCAGATAATTGATTTCTTCATTTTTTAGAAGCCTTATAAATATTTAACAATTGAAAAATTCAAAGGTTTAATCTGTTTTTAACTAAAACATATAAAATTAATAAAAATTTGCAAATAAAAATCTCTATAAATTCATAAAAAAAGCTCTGTAAACAGGATGGCTACTTATATTATAGCCAACTGTTTACAGAAACTTTTATGTTTAAATTTACTTTATAGGGTGATTATTTCATCTTTAATGAAATTGCTCCACCTGTGGAAGTTCTTATTTCCCGCCCTTCAGGATATCTTTCAATGTGCCCAATCCTGATGAAATCGATGAGCCCGAGGAATTTTCTGTTGTTGAAGTATTCACCATCTTCCATCCTATGCAGGCTCCTTCATAACTGTCGAGGATCGTACCAACCGCTTTTGCCATAGAATTCCCGGTCAGATTGGCAACTGTCGAAATAAAGGTCTTAAGTTTTGTGGCATCAAACATAAGATTCAAGTTTCTACCACTTTTTTCTATATAAGCTTTAAATCCACCTAACTTTATTCCCATCACATTAAAATTAAATGTGAAAGCACCATCGGCATCTTGCGGGCTTATTGTTCCTTTCAGGCTTAATGATTTTATTTTCATGGTGAAATTAGCCTCTTCATCAACTGTGAGGGTCATCCCGTTAAGCCCATATTGTTCATAATAGGGTTTGAGTTTCGATTCTATTGTAGCAGCGCCTGCAATTCCTCCGGCTTTCTGAAGGAAGTTGTCGCTTTTGAATGTAACTGCCGGGCCTTCGGCTTTATATTCACCCACCAAGTCTTCTACTGAAAGTTTTGTCTTGGTGAAAACACCCTCTATAACTCCTGACAAAACATCACCTATTCCCCCGGAACTTGACGATGAACCTTTGCCGCTCAATCCGCCAAGAATATCGCTTAGACTCTGAGCATTGACACATAGTGTTGAACCCATCAACATTGCGCCAATCATTAAAAACTTTCTGATTTTCATTTTATTTCACTCAATTATATCATTTTTTATTTGTGACCTTTTTAACTCGCGAAGGTTTAATTTTCTTTAAAACCATTGCTGTGCGTGCCGGGATATATAGTTTCAGCCATCCTTTTCCTGACGGCTTGTAGAGTGGATCCGAAAGAGTGGAATGTTTCACCTTGTCATCTACCAGACCATATCCGCCATATCCTAAATCATCGGAATCAAGCACCACTTCATATTCACCCTCGGGCGCAAGGAATCCATAACCTTCAAAGCTCTTCACCGGATTCCAATTGAACACAAACACGAGATCTCCACGCATGAATGCGAGCACCTGGTCATCATCTTTCTCCCAGAGTTTTTCAACGGGGAGTGCCTGGAAATTATAGATACCGGACACGACCTCTATCATACCGTTGTCAAAAGCATTCAGGTACTTATATTTCAAGTCCTCACGGTCTACAAGATCCCATTGACGGCGTGCATATTTATAGCTCCAGCCATTCCCTTCACGGGGGAAATCAATCCATTCCGGATGTCCGAATTCATTCCCCATAAAGTTAAGATAACCCCCATTAATGGTGGCCAACGTGACCAGACGTATCATTTTATGGAGCGCCATTCCTCTGGCAACAACCCCGTTATTATCTCCTACCATCATGTGCCAATACATCTCCTTATCGATCAGACGGAAGATTATAGTCTTATCTCCAACGAGGGCCTGGTCATGGCTCTCACAATAAGAGATTGTCTTTTCATCCGAACGTCTGTTGGTGAGCTCCCAGAAGATTGAAGTGGGGTGCCAATCTTCATCCTTCTTTTCCTTGATCATCTTTATCCAATAATCAGGAACTCCCATAGCCATTCTATAATCGAATCCTATTCCTCCATCTTCAAATTTGACTGCCAGACCCGGCATACCGCTCATTTCTTCGGCGATAGTGATAGCTTTTGGATTCACTTCATGGATAAGGATATTAGCTAATGTTAGATAAGTCAACGCGTTAGTGTCTTGATTGCCGTCATAATAGTCTGCATAAGAACCAAAAGCCTTCCCTAAGCCATGGTCATAATATAACATTGAAGTCACTCCATCGAATCGGAATCCGTCAAATTTAAACTCTTCGAGCCAATACTTGCAATTGGAGAGCAGGAAATGCAAGACAGAATTCTTACCATAATCAAAGAGAAGAGAATCCCAAGCCGGATGTTCTCTACGATGATCGCCATAAAAATAGAGGTCGTAGCTTCCGTCAAGTCGTCCCAATCCCTCAATTTCATTTTTCACTGCATGTGAATGAACGATATCCATTATGACGGCTATACCAAGTTTGTGAGCCTCATCTATAAGACGTTTGAGATCATCGGGAGTTCCGAAACGAGAACTGGGAGCATAGAAACTGCTGACATGATAACCAAAGGAACCATAATAAGGATGCTCTTGGATAGCCATTATCTGAATGGCATTGTATCCATCTTTTGCTATCCTCGGTAGAATCTTTTCTCTGAACTCGTTATATGTGCCGACACCTTCCGTTGCCTGTCCCATCCCTATATGACACTCATAAATCAGGAGTGGTTTGACATCCGGTGCAAACTTCTTTACTTTAAATTTATAGGGCTTTTCAGGGGAATAGACCTCCGCTGAAAATATCTTGGTCTCAGGGTCTTGCACAACCCTCTCCGCGTATGCCGGAATCCTTTCCCCTTCTCCTCCCGGCCATTTGACAAACATTTTAAAGAGGTCGCCATTATGGAGATCCTCATCTTCCAGTTTTAGTTGCCAGTCTCCGTGGTTAATACGGGTCAATTTATATTTATCTTCAAGTTTCCAGTCGGAGAAAGTCCCTGTCAACCATATTTCTGTGGCATTAGGAGCATACTCTCTAAAAATCCATCCTCCTCCCGGGACCCGGTGGAGTCCATAATATTTATATGCGTTGGCAAAATCTGACAGGGAACCGTTAGTGGAGGCTGTGATCTCTTCCAACTTTCTCTCAACGTCTTGATGGCGTCCCTCGATGGCGGGAGCATAAGGCTCAAGCCAAGGATCATTGCGTAAAAATGATAATTTCCTTTTCATAATTATATTTTATAATAGGCTTTATGAGCCCGTTGAATTCTCTATTGCAACCGGAGAGAGAGCTTTTCTAATTGACTCCCTTATCTTTTCAGCCTCTGCTCCTCCGTTTTTCAATGCGGAAATAACTCCTCTGATATAATCATCCTTATTCTTAAAACCTAAAAGTGAGGCCACCTCGGTTTCAGATATCAAAGGTTTATGATTGAATACCCTCAAGAGAGAAGGATAATCTCTACGTTGCACTATACTCTGAAAATTTCTTAAAAGCTCATTATATTGTTTTCGGGGATTAAGCAGATTGATGAGCTGTCTAAGATGGGTTTCTAATGCTGTGATACAAGGGAATTTAGCATCAATCTTCGCATCAACTTCCCTCTTTATGCGATGTCTGACATGTTCGAGCACTTGTTGCGGAAGCTGACGGCTGAACACTGAGAATGCTCTTTTCTTCACCTTGGCAAACACTTGCTCGGGTACTTTCCCTCTCAGCTTTGCCATATTCCTGATCACATCCTCAAGGAGGAAGAAATTTTCCACCTCCGCCACTTCAGGCACCATAATAGATTTCTTTCTAAGATATGCAACCTCTTGGGTTGTTCTTCGATCCCTATCCACTATCCCATGGCTCTCAAGATGATGCAGATTTGTAAGGCCGTTAAAGGAACGTGTGGTCTCTATAACTTTATCACATGAACCCAGCGGTTTGACAGTATAGTCAGGGAAAACCAACGGATATAGTTTGGCGTCTATGCTATGGGTCAGGTCTCCTTCAATAAAAAGAATTGGTTTTCGAGTCCCGATTAAATCTATAAATATATCCTCATTAATCTCTCCGGGAGAAAGAATCTCATAATCCCATTTAAACTTTTGCGCATCAAAGCTCTTCACCCATAGAATTATATTTCTGGTGCGCGAACTGACAAATTCCACATCTACGGAATTATAGACGAAAGTACAATCGGGTCTTAGCGCTTCGATGGAATTCCAAAGAGCATTGAGTATCGAAGGATGAAGGAAAAGGGAGGGAGCATCCACAAAAATCACGGCACGAGGCATAGCGTATAATACTCCTGCCACATAATATAATACCGCCATTTCCCCCTGACTTAATCTTTCCGCCGGGATAAGGTCGTCGCCGGCACCGGTGGAGAACATCAGATTTCCGTCGGACGTTACTATCCTGTTGCCCGGGAAAATCTTTTCCCACACATTTTTTAGCTTGTCAAGTTTCGACGTCGGGAACTTATGCAAATTCCCCTTATTACACTTATCTTTTAGTTTCAGCAGATGCTCGAATTCATCCACAAAGAGCATAAAAATAAGTTTTTCGAGCTCACTTACTGCATTTGTACGCATATAAGGGCGTCTTAATGCTGCTCTTGAATAAAGTTCATCGATACTTCCCTTAAGTTTCGAGACCTCTCTTTCCGGGAATGGAGCCCTTATAGCCGACAATTGATACGTACGTTCTCCTGTCAGCTCCATAAGTTTCTCCATGAAGCGAGTCTTACCGGCACCACTTCCTCCAATAATTGTCAACTGCTTGCCATCGGGAAGTGCCGGTGTGGGTCGGTTCCCACTCATAGGGGGCAATTTGAGAGAACGCATCTCAAAATAATTTAAATCCAAAACTAATAAAAAAATTGTGAAACAACAATAAAAAAGGATATAACAAAATTGAAATTATTAACGGATTAAATGACGTGCATAAGTTGTAGATACTTTAGGTTTGGGAGTTGGTGGATTATATTTAATTTTGTGAAAAGAAACCAAAGAAAAAAGATTACTATGTTTTCAGGAATTGTAGAAGATGCTATGGAGGTTGTGGGTCTTCGTGAAGAGGATACCAACCTGCATATCACGATGAAATGTCCGTTTATTGATGAATTAAAGATTGATCAAAGTATTTCACACAATGGAGTTTGCCTCACTGTTGTCTCACTTCCGGGTGATGGCACATATACTGTGACAGCGATAAAAGAGACTTTGGACAGATCTAATCTCGGCGACCTTCAAGTCGGGTCGCTGGTGAATGTTGAAAGATCCATGAAAATGGATGGAAGACTTGACGGACACATTGTGCAAGGCCATGTAGACACCACAGCAATATGTACAAAAGTGGAGGATCTCGACGGGAGCTGGAAATACACTTTCCGTTATGACATTCCGGTAGAAATGGCTCGCAAAGGATATATGACAGTGGAAAAAGGATCAGTTGCAGTCAATGGAGTCAGCCTCACTGTCTGTGATTCCGAAAAAGATTCTTTTGCTGTCAATATCATCCCTTATACTCACGACCACACCAACTTTTGCGATATAAAAGAAGGGACCAGAGTCAATCTGGAATTTGATATAATCGGGAAATATTTGGCCAGGCTTAATGATTTCCAATAAAATGAATGAATCTCACGAAATAATAGATAGCCCCAAGATAATTGTAGCAATCGACGGCTATTCCTCTTCAGGCAAGAGCACCATGGCACGTGAGCTCGCCAAGCGTGTCGGATATATCTATATAGATTCCGGCGCGATGTATAGGGCAGTGACCCTTTATGCTCTTCGCCATCATCTATTCAATGCAGATGGCAGTGTGAAAAAGGCTGAACTCCTACCCCATTTGAACCAGATGAATATCACCTTCCAACCTCAAGCCGGCGAAGACGGAGTGCAACATACTCTTCTAAATGGTGAAGATGTGGAAAAGGAAATCAGAGAAATGGAAGTCAGCAATCATGTAAGCCCTATAGCAGAGATAGGAGAAGTCAGGGAACGCATGGTTGCCCTCCAGAAAGAATTCGGCATACATAAAGGGATAGTGATGGATGGTCGTGATATCGGCACAACTGTTTTCCCCGAAGCTGAATTAAAGGTATTCGTCTATGCCAGCCCCCATGAAAGGGCACGAAGAAGATGGAAAGAATTGCAACAGAAGGGGGTTGACATCCCTTTTGAGGATGTATTGAAGAATGTTGAGGAACGAGACCGTATAGACACAACAAGAGCTGTATCTCCGCTTGCAAAGGCAGAAGATGCCATAGAACTCGACAATGGAGCCGTGACCCATGAGGAACAGATGGAGTGGCTGATGAAAAGATTTCAAGAAGCTACGGAGGGGAAAGCATGAAAGTAGAGATTGACTCGAATTCCGGTTTCTGTTTTGGAGTTGTCACAGCCATCAATAAGGCAGAATATGAACTTGGAGAAACAGGGCAGCTTTATTGCCTGGGCGACATCGTTCATAATGCGCGGGAGGTGGAAAGACTTCAAGAAAAGGGATTAAAGACCATTACTCATTCCGACCTACAGAGTCTGAAGGATGTAAAAGTACTCCTTCGTGCACATGGGGAACCGCCACAGACATATGCCGTCGCCAAGAAGAATAATATTGAGGTGATTGACGCTACCTGTCCGGTGGTGCTCCAACTGCAACGCCGAATTAAAAAGACCTACGATGATGGCCTGGAAATGGAGAGCAGAGGGGGTAAAAAACCTCTTATAGTGATCTATGGAAAAAACGGACATGCGGAAGTAAACGGGCTTGTGGGCCAGACAAATGGTGAGGCGGTTGTAATTCAAGATAAAGAAGGGCTCGATTCCCTCGACTTAAGCAGAGATATAATCCTCTATTCCCAGACAACCAAATCTATCGAAGGATTTCGTGAAATAGTTGAGGAAATCGGGAAAAGGAAGAAAGATGGCAAATTCGAATACTACGACACAATATGCCGACAGGTGGCCAACCGTATGCAGAAAATGAAGGAATTTGCAGAAAGCCATGATGTCATCTTTTTTGTAAGCGGTGCAAAAAGCTCCAACGGGAAAGTCTTGTTTGAGATGTGTAAAGGTGTAAATCCTAAGACTTATCTAATTTCCGATGAATCACAATTATCACCCTCTTTGGTTAAGGGTGCTAACAGTGTAGGAGTATGCGGCGCCACCTCTACCCCGTTTTGGCTTATGGAAAAAATAGCGGGGAAAATTAAGGATTATGAAAGATCCCAGGGATGAATATTATATGTCGCTTGCCTTAAGACAAGCCGAGATGGCATTTGATGAAGATGAAGTGCCGGTAGGAGCCGTTGTAGTGTGTAATGATAAAGTCATTGGATGCGGATATAATCAGACCGAACGTCTAAAAGATGTGACAGCTCATGCTGAGATGTTAGCCTTGACAGCGGCAGCAAATAATTTAGGAGGCAAGTATCTTCCGCAATGCACATTATATGTCACCGTCGAGCCCTGCATAATGTGTGCAGGAGCATTAGGATGGAGTCAGATAGGGAGAATTGTGTATGGCGCATCCGATCCTAAGAAAGGATTTATGAAATTCTGCGACAAGCATCTGTCTCCCTTACATCCCAAGACAATTGTGACACAAGGAGTGATGAAAGAAGAGGCCGAATCTTTGATGAAATATTTTTTTAAAAGCAAAAGGAGCTAAAAAAGGTTGAAAATTAAGTGGTTACTGATATTTGGCAATAATTCAGGAAATGAGAGAATGGATTGAAGCGATGAGATTGAGAACCCTTCCTGTCAGCGTGGCAGGAGTAGTGGGTGGTACTGCTTGTGCCATCTATCATCATGGGTTTTCATTGCTTCCTTTTTTAATATGCCTGGTATTTGCCATCTTAGCACAGATCACATCTAATTTTGCCAATGAATACTATGACTTCAAGAACGGATTTGACAAAAAGGGCCGTGAAGGATTTCGCAGAGGAGTGACTGAAGGAGACATCAAGCCGGAAAGCATGAAACTGGCCATCTTTATCACTTTAGGTTTAGCCTGTTGTATTGGCGCTACATTGATAATCTGGGGAGGTTGGTGGTTAATATTCGTTGGAGTGGCTGTAGGCATTTTTGCCTTGGCATACAGCACCGGTCCCTTTCCACTTTCCCATAACGGCCTTGGTGAAATCGCCGTAATAATTTTTTTTGGTTTTGTGCCGGTGATTTTCACAGAGTATGTTCAGACTCGGATTTTGAGGTTAGACGGTATAACCCTCCTGACTTCTGCAGCAATCGGACTTATGGGTGCGAATGTGCTTATAGTCAATAATTATCGTGACATGGAAGATGACAAGAGTGTAGGAAAGAAAACATCCGTTGTCATTTTAGGGAGAAGAGTTATGTCTGGTGTTTATTACTTTAACGGGATTTTAGCAGCTATCTTCCTTGCCATGGCAACGACTGCTTTGCCTTTTTGGGTTTCGTGTGGATGGCTCACTTACTTTGCTTTCCACAGTATGCTTTGGCAAAAAATGCGAAACGGCTCCGGAAGCGCTCTGAATGCAGTTTTAAAATGGACATCTTTCCTCATGCTGGCAGTAGCTTGTTATTTGATAATAATCTGCAGTGCCCTTAAACCTGATCCAAACGATTTTATACTTTTCTCTTAATTTAGAAATTATATGGCAAAGAAACCCGAAATAAAACAAATATTGATAGACACCAACGGCAAACTGCCTCCTCGCGATACAGAACTGGAAGAGATAGTATTAGGGGCATGTATGCTTGAAAAGGATGCATATATGAATGTTTGTGACCTTTTGGTTTCAGACAGCTTCTATGATCCCGTCAATAAGAAAATATTCGATGCCATCACTACTTTAGGTTTAAACCAGAAGCCTATAGATATGATGACAGTCACCGAACAATTACGTCGTGACGGAACTTTAGAAGAAGTCGGTGGTGCTGTACATATTGCTGAATTGACAGCCAGAGTTTATTCATCGGCCAACCTGGAATATCATGCAAGTATTGTGGCTCAGAAATATCTTGCGCGACGCTTGATAACATTTGCCGCTAATGTGGAGACAAAAGCCTACGATGAAAGTAATGACATTGAGGAATTATTGCAAGACACGGAAAGCCAACTCTTTGATATCTCTCAAAATCAATTAAAACGTGAGGTTACTCAAATTGACCCGGTTATAAATCAGGCTCTCGAACAAATACAGAACGCTGCCAATAATGAAAGCGGACTTTCAGGACTTGACACCGGTTATCGCGATCTTGACAGGATGACATCCGGATGGCAGAATTCCGATCTGATAATTATTGCTGCCAGGCCCGCTATGGGGAAAACAGCCTTTGTTTTGTCGATGGCAAAAAACATGGCCGTTGATAATAATATCCCTATTGCCATATTTACTCTGGAGATGTCGAATGTGCAATTGATTAAACGTCTGATAAGCAATGTCGCCACCCTTGAGGGTGAAAAAATTAAAAGCGGGCGTCTTTCCCTTGAGGAGGAGGACAGGCTAAACACCAGAATCCGAAACATCTATGGGGCTCCCTTATATCTTGATGAGACTCCCGGTCTTTCAATAAGCGAACTGCGTACAAAAGCCAGACGTCTTGTCAGGGAAAAAGATGTAAAGATGATAATGATCGATTATCTGCAACTTATGAATGCGGGTGGTCAGAAATTAGGGAGCAGGGAACAAGAGGTCAGCACTATCTCCCGCTCTTTAAAAGCATTGGCTAAGGAATTGAATATACCAATCGTTGCATTGTCTCAATTAAACCGTAGCACAGAGAACCGCGAAGATAAACGTCCCGTGCTCTCGGATCTTCGCGAATCGGGAGCAATCGAACAGGATGCAGACATTGTTTGTTTTATACATCGCCCCGAATATTATACAAAAGCTGCTCAAGACGGCGAAGGGAATGACATCCGTGGCCTCGCTTATCTCATTGTCGCGAAACATAGGTCAGGCGGTGTCGGAGATGTTAAACTAAGATTTATCTCCAAATATGCTAAATTTGAGAATTGGGAAGAGGGATATGAGGTGATGCAAGAAACTTTGGCAGAAAATAAGCTGAAGATTGAATCTCGCATGAATCATGAAGAGGGATTTGGAAGAGGTGAATTCGGGGATAATTTTGGAAGCGCATCTACTCCTCTTCCGGATGGAATGATGGGCGACAAGGATGAAGTGCCCTTCTAAGAGAGCCTCTCTCAAAGTTATAAAAAATGTCTCTGTTCTGAATTGAACCCTAAGGTTTACAATCCTTACAGAGACATTATTTTTTGTAAATTGAGAAACCTTCTCTTTGCGGGAAGAATCTCTTAGAAAGTATATCCTACTCCTAAAAATATCTTGAGATTACACCGATAATATGCAGACGGTTCCTGAATATTCATCATATATTGAACTCCTGCCAGCATATTGATGTGTCCGATGTTCCATTGGCATCCCACTTCAAAGGGGACACCTAAACAACCCGGGCTCTCTGTATCCCATTCAAATGAATTGTCATCCATTGAATAATTAGGATAATAACCTCCCGGATAATATCCGCCGGGCCCTACAGGATATGCATAATCTAAATCATAACCGTTTAGACAGAAGCCAAATCCTGTGCCGGCAAAAAGCCTGACATTCTCTGTAAGATTCCTTATGGCTCCAACTGTTCCTACAATTCCAACTTTCCCCTCTCTTTGTGAATTGGAAAAAGCAATAGGAATAGAAAGTCTACCATACACACCCCAATTTTTCCAGTAAGAGCCACCCATTAAACCGAGGTCCATATTATCCTTAAAAGAATGACGTACGCTCATGATTCCCCCTGTGAGAGAAAAGAACCTGTGCCTTCCCACATCATTGGAAGTAGAAAGATAAACAATTGTATTTTCGGATTTCACTTTCACATTTTTTGGTTTATACCCTATGGCGGAAACACTTATGGTGGCTCCTTCATCCACAGAAATTGTGAAATTTCCGTCAACATCGGAAGAAGTTGTAATATCATTAGTCTGGTCTCGGATAATTGCTCCTACAATTGGAGTCTTTCCTTTTGAGGTTAAGACTGAACCATGAACCGTGATTTTAGCCTCTGCAAGAAATGGAATCACCAGAAGCAGTAGAAGTAATAAATAATTAAATTTCTTCATTATGTCAGTTTAGTTTATGATTGTTCTAAAGGTTAGTTTATGATTGTACTATAAGGAATAATATTCCCACCGAATCTACAAAGTATAGCCCCCACAGTGTTTCCACAGCAGGAGGCTATTGTCCCGGTCTTAATCAACGTATGTATTAAAGCCCTTTTATAGAACTATGAATGGCCGGGTTATATCTTTTGTCAATTTCCAAAATTAGTTACGCCGGTTGTATCTTCAAAGAAACCGATAGAGAATATCCACCATAGCAATAAAGCTATCAGAACGAGAACTCCTAACCATAACCAAAGTTTATTTAGACTTCTTACGTGTTCTCTCTCTTTATCTTTTTCTTGCGCTTTCATAGAGTTTGCTATTAACTCTGAGTTATCTTTATGGTGATCATGTTTCTTTTCTCTTTCCATAACCTTAACCTTGTTTGATATTATAACATTTCCTCAAAAGAATAGTTCATTAAATTTCTGATTTTTTAATCTTGTGTTTTCACTATCCTTCTTTTTGAAACTTTCTAAATATTAAAATTTATTGTTATCCCTATCATTATAATTAAAAGTATAGCCCCCATAGTGTCGCCACAACTGGAGGCTATTGTCCCGGTCTTTATTTTACGTATGTATTAAAGCCCTTTTATAGAACTATGAATGGCCGGGTTATATCTTTTACATATTGCCGGAGGCTTCAAAGAGGCCTAAACCGAAAATAAACCATATAAGAATCGCAACCAAAATCATCACTCCGAGCCATATCCAAAGTTTATTCATCCTGCGGGTATGTTCCCTTTGTTTATCCTTCTGTTCAGCTTCCAATGATCTTGCTATCATATCGGCATTATCCGGCTGATTTTCAAGATTGCGCTTGGCTTCTCTTTCCATAACCTTTCGATTTATTATTTGATATTATAACATTTATTTCTTTATGATGGTTTACAAAGATAATAGATTTTTTGAAAATATTAAAATTTTATTTCAAAAGGGTTCAATAGCTGTTTGGAAATATAAGAGTATCAGCTCTTTATTCTTATTTTGCATTTTTTGCTGCCGTCATTATAACTTCACTAACGGTGGGATGACAAAATATGATTTCAAGAATTTCCCGGTAGGTGATATTCCTATTCATCAAGTCGGCACATTGTTGGGTTAAGTCGGCCGCCTCCATACCCATGATATGGGCACCTATCAGCAATCCATCATCTTTTTTAAATATCAGCTTGCAGACTCCATCGGTTTCTCCCATTGCCATAGCCTTTCCATTGGCACGATAAAGGGAAGTGCCCACAAAGATTTCAAATCCGCGCGCTTTACATTCTTCCTCTGTCAGACCCACCATTCCACATTCCGGGGCTGTGAAAACTGCACTTGGAACCAAATCAAATCTTAGTTTATCGGCGACACCATCGATTACATTAAGAGCTCTTTCTCCTTGTGTTGAAGCAACATGTGCAAGCATCATCCGGCCGTTGACATCGCCTATTGCATAAATGGCCGGAACATTTGTCTGCATGAAGTCGTCAACAGGTATTCCTTTTGGTGAATAGCTTATTCCGGCAGCATCCGGATTCAAGCCATCAATTCTCGGGGAACGACCAACTGCCATCAATAAATCGCTTGACACAACTATTTCTTCTTTCCCCTTGAGTTCATAGACCACCTCTATCTCATAAAACTCATTTTGACGGATTTCTTTTGCCCGGGCTCCGGTAATGATTTTTATTCCCTTCTTTGTAAGAGACTGTTTTAAACGTTTTGAAATATCCGAATCAAACGTTGGCAAGATTTGCTTCATAAATTCTATGACAGTCACTTTTGAGCCTAACTGATTGAAAATTGAGGCAAATTCCATACCTATGACTCCCCCACCGATGATGGTGAGATTTGCAGGAACATATTCAAGATTCAAAATGGCTGTAGAATCCATCACACAGGGCAACTCGCTGCCGGGAATTGGAAGCTTCTTATTGACCGAACCTGTTGCTATGATGATATTATCTCCTGCATATTCAACACCTTCTGCTACTAATGTTTTGGCATTTTTAAAGGATGCCATGGCATTTACTACAGTAACTCCTGCCTGGGTTAACATTGTTTCCACTCCTTGGCGGAGGTTTGCAACCACTTCCTTTTTCCTTGCAATTATTTTATTATAATCAACTGAGAAAGTGAAATCATCAACCCCGAATTCTCCTGCGTTTTTGAATAGCGATACAATTTCAGCGTCTCGACACAAACACTTAGTGGGGATGCATCCTTCATTTAAGCAAGTACCTCCCAATCTGTCTCCATTGAATAGTATGACTTTTTTACCCTTTCGGGCAGCTGAAATTGCTGTTTCATATCCTCCGGGTCCTGCTCCTATTATTAAAATGTCAGCTTTCATACCTCTGTCAAATCTTTATATTTAAGAATAGGATTTTTAGCAGCAGTCGTTTCATCAAGCTTCCTTACGATGGTATTTACAGGAGCATCTTTAACTACCTCCGGCATTTCTCGAGCCTCCTCCGCAATTTTATGCATCACCTCAATGAAACGATCAAGGGTGTCTTTACTTTCCGTTTCAGTCGGTTCTATCATCATTGATTCATGAAACAAGAGAGGGAAATAGATTGTAGGTGCATGAAATCCATAGTCAAGAAGACGTTTAGCTACATTCAGAGTAGTTACGCCGGTTGATTTATCTTTCAGACCATCAAAAACAAATTCATGCTTGCACACTCCCTCAATTGGCAATAGGAAATCATCCTTGAGGCTTTCTTTAATATAATTTGCGTTAAGAGTGGACAACGGGCCCACATTTTTAATATTTTCTTTGCCAAGAGAAAGGATATAAGCATAAGCCCGCATCATGACTCCGAAATTCCCCATAAAACTTGAGATATTCCCAAGAGTATCTTTGTTGTCGGAAAGAATATGGAACTTGTCGTTTTCATCTTTTACAACTCTCGGGTTTGGCAAATGTTTTGTGAGATGACTTGCCACGCCTACAGGTCCCGAACCGGGTCCTCCACCACCGTGAGGGGTTGAGAAGGTTTTGTGGAGATTGATATGCATAATGTCGAACCCCATATCTCCGGGACGCACTTTCCCGAGAAGTGGATTTAAATTTGCTCCATCATAATAGAGAAGTCCTCCTGCATCATGCACCAACTTTGCTATTTCTACAATTTCAGTTTCAAACATTCCGAGAGTATTCGGATTTGTCATCATAATACCTGCTACCGTATCATCAAGCAAGGGCTTAAGATCTTCAACATCAATTGAGCCGTTAGGTTTGGATTTAACCTCAACCACTTCAAAACCGGCTACCATAGCAGATGCAGGATTGGTTCCGTGGGCAGAATCCGGCACTATAACTTTCGTACGTTTGAAATCACCCCTTGATTCATGATATTTCTTCATCACAAGAAGGCCCGTCAACTCTCCATGTGCGCCTGCATATGGATTCAATGTGAATTCTTCCAAACCTGCTATCTCAGAAAGCATCTTCTGTAGATTCCAATAGAGTTCCAACGCTCCTTGAACACTATTTTCATCCTGAAGAGGATGGAGTGACGTAAATTCCGGAAGCGAACATAACTCCTCATTTATTTTGGGATTATATTTCATTGTGCAGCTTCCTAAAGGATAGAAGCCCGTGTCTACTCCAAAATTTTTATTGGAAAGGTTTGTGTAATGTCTGACAACATCCAACTCATTGACCTCCGGGAGATCAGCTTCTTGTTTCCTCAAAAGATCAGATGGGATATCCTTAAAACCATCTGTGTGATAATTATCGGATGGCAAAGAGTAACCTTTACGTCCCGGTGCCGACAGCTCAAATATTATTTTATCGTAGTTAACCATATCAAACTTCAAGCATTAATTCAATCAATTTATCTATCTCTTCTTTTGATCTTTTCTCTGTGACGGCAAAAGCAACATTCCCGTTTTCGAGAACTATTCCTCCCATAATCCCGTGGCTCATAAGAGCTTTATTGACTTTTTCCATATTGAGATCGGTAGAAACTACAAACTCTTTTAAGAAAGGCTTATCATACACAGGATGGAATTTTCCGGTTTCTATAAGTTTATTGTAAAGATAATGAGCCCCGTCGCAAGATAATTTATTCACCTCTTTTAGACCTTCGCGCCCCATCAGAGAGAGATAGACAGTAGCATAGAGCGCCATAAGGCTCTGGTTAGAACAAATATTACTTGTAGCCTTCTCGCGACGGATGTGTTGCTCTCGAGCTTGTAATGTCAAGACAAATCCTCTCTTGCCGTCAATATCCTTTGTGGCCCCTACGACACGTCCGGGCATTTTTCTCAACATAGATTTGTTACATGAGATATAACCTAAATAGGGACCGCCGAAAGATAATGGCATTCCCAACGACTGACCGTCTCCACATGCTACATCTGCTCCCCATTCAGCCGGTGATCTCAAAACAGCCAAAGTTGAGGGATCAGCGTATATCCCAAACAAACTTTTGTTCTCATGAACTTTATCGGCGACACCTGTAAAATCTTCAATTATTCCGTATTTATTAGGAGTAGGAAGAATCACTCCGGCCACATCGTTTTTCGCGAGTTCGCTATAAATTGATTCCAAGTCTGTGACTCCATCTTTTTCGGGGACTATAGTGACTTTCACACCATGATATTTGGCATAAGTCTCGATAACCTTCCTCACATTGTCAAGAAGAGTTGAAGAGATGAGCACCCTATCTTTCTTTTTGGAAGATGCCACCATCATGAACATTACTTCAGCAGCAGCTGTCGCTCCATCATACATTGAAGCATTTGTGGCATCCAACCCGGTCAACTCTGATATCATACTTTGATATTCAAAGATATATTGCAGAGTCCCTTGCGAAATCTCCGGTTGATAGGGAGTATAAGCAGTATAAAATTCGCTGCGAGACAGGAGATGAGAAATCACAGAGGGTGAATAGTGATCATAGACTCCCATTCCTCCGAATATAATCATCGGGCTATTTTTAGAACCCAACTCCTTAAAATGTTTCCTTAATTCAATTTCACTCATGGCGGAAGGGAGATTGTAGTCTCTCTTTAGAATCACCTCCCCGGGCACATCGCTATATAAATCTGACAATGAAGAGACTCCTATCTTTTCCATCATCAGCCTGATATCCTCTTCTGAATGAGGCATATATTTATGAGCCATATTATCTTGAAAATAAATTTTTATTATAAAAGAAAAATAGGCGTGTGAAGCTTGAAATCAACACCACGCCCTTTCCTGTCATTTAATTTTTTGGAAGATTAATTTTCTGTAAATTTATTGTATGCCTCTGCATCCATCAAATTGTCGAGCTCTGAGGGATCTGAGATTTTAACCTTTATAATCCAGTTGTTGTAAGGGTCTTCGTTAAGAAGTTCGGGTTTCTCCTCAAGTTCCTGGTTTGCTTCAATAACTTCACCGCTGACCGGAGAAATAAGATCGCTTGCTGCCTTCACTGATTCAACTGCTCCAAAATCATCTCCCTGAGTCACTTCATCACCCTCTTCAGGCATATCCACATATACTATATTCCCGAGAGCATGTTGCGCGTAGTCAGAAATTCCGATAGTTGCTACGTCGCCTTCCAATTTCACCCACTCATGGGAATCGGCATATTTTCTGTCGTTTAATACTTTGCTCATGATGTTGTATAATCGTTAACTATTATTCTTTTATTTCTTGTAATTTTTCTCGTAGAACCGTTTTTTTACCACTGTAGCCGGGAAGCTCTTTTTTCTAATTCTCACCTCCACTCTTGTTCCAAGTTTATCGTAGGGCTTATCAATCATTGCCATAGCCACGCTTTTCCCGGTTGAAATCGAGCGATATCCAGTGGTCACCTCTCCTATTTTTTTACCATCCACTTCTACCGGATATCCATGCCGGGGGATAGCATTGTCATCAAGTTCCAATCCCACTATTCTTCTGGAAACGCCCTCCTCTTTCTGTTTCTTTAATGCCTCTTTTCCTATAAACTCAGGTTTATCCAATTTCACAAACATGCTCAGGCTTGCTTCTATCGGAGATATTTCAGCAGAAAGTTCATCACCATAAAGCGGCAATCCGACCTCAAAGCGGAGAGTATCTCGGCAGCCAAGTCCACATGGTTGCACTCCGGCTTCCATCAGTTTATCCCACACATCTTGAATATAGCTGTGGCTTCCATAAATTTCAAAGCCATCCTCACCGGTATACCCTGTGCGGCTCACTATCACTTCTTCATCTCCGGAGGTAAAAACCTTGAAATTATAGAATGGAATATCTTTCACTTCCAATCCGAGCACTTTCTCTACAATCTCTTCAGCCTTTGGCCCTTGTATGGCAACTTCACCGTAATAATCGCTCTGATTTTCAATTTTTACATCAAACCCGACCGAATTACTCTTTATCCAATCAACATCTTTCTGAATATTAGAGGCATTTATTACGAGAAAATACTCTTCATCATTCACTTTATAAACCAAGAGATCATCTACAGTGCCTCCATTTTCGTAGCACATCATCCCGTAAAAAATTTGCCCGTCGGGAGCCCCTTTTACGTCATTTACAAAAATGTGGTTCACAAATTTAAATGCATCGGGACCGGAAACTCTGACTTCTCCCATGTGACTGACATCAAAGACACCCACATTTTGTCTCACAGCATTATGTTCTTCTGTGATTCCGGAGTATTGAATAGGCATGTCAAACCCTCCGAATGGAGACATCAATGCACCCAAAGCAACATGGCGGTCGTGAAGACAGGTATTTATTAGATTTTCTCCCATGGTTTACGTAATCCTATTTTAATTTTCTTAGTTAGATATAGTTCTATTCAGTATTATTGTTCAAAATTAGAGAAAAGAGAGAAGGTTTGCAAATTATTCATTCATAATTGTCGGATATTTGCAGGATATTTTATTATGTTTAAAAAAGTGTCTAATTTTGTAGAAATTTAGAGCCCTTATATTTGATATATGATATATCCTATTTACCTATATGGACACCCCGTGTTGAGAAAGAAATGCGAGGAAATCAAAGCGGAGGAATTCTCCGACATAAAAGAGCTGGTGGCCGATATGTTTGAGACAATGTATAATTCTGAAGGCGTCGGTCTTGCAGCCCCACAAATCGGGAAGCCTATCCGTCTGGTGGTAATCGACGGGGATGTCCTTGCAGACAAGTTGCCCGAATGTAAAGGATTGAAATTAACCCTGATAAATCCTAAACTTGAAATTATTGAGGATGAGGATCCGGTCACAAGAGAAGAGGGTTGTCTCTCCCTTCCGGGTCTTTCCGAAAATGTCAAAAGATATGAGCATGTAAAGCTCGAATGGCTCGATGAAGATTTTAATCCTCATAGCGGAGAATTCAAAGGGTTCGCTTCAAGAATCATTCAACACGAGCTTGACCATCTTGAAGGGGAAGTCTACACAGATCATGTGACCCCGATACGCAAACAGCTTATTAAGTCAAAATTAAACAATATAAGCAAAGGCAAAGTAAGTTGTGATTACAAGGTTAAGGCTGCCACAAAATAAAAACGGATCCAATTTCTTCAGCATCAGAAGAAGAGCTCATCAAGTATATTAATCAATTTGAAAAAATCAAGCAATGGCTGACGATAAAAAAATTATATTCTCGATGGTGGGTGTGAGTAAAATAATTCCACCCCAACGACAAATCTTAAAAGATATCTATTTATCATTTTTCTATGGGGCAAAAATCGGCATCATTGGCTTGAACGGGTCCGGGAAATCGACGTTGCTTAAAATCATAGCAGGAATCGATAAGAATTATCAAGGTAATGTAGTATTCTCTCCCGGTTACTCCGTAGGGTATCTTGAGCAAGAACCCAAACTTTCACCTGACAAAACGGTAAGAGAAGTTGTGGAAGAGGGTGTGAAACCGGTGATGGATCTTATCGAGGAATATAACAAAGTGAATGAAGCCTTTGCAGATCCGGAAGTATTGGAAGACCCTGATAAAATGGATAAGTTAATCAATCGTCAGGCTGAGCTTCAGGATAAGTTGGATGCTTGCGATGCATGGAATATCGACAATAAGCTTGAAAGAGCAATGGATGCCCTGCGTTGTCCACCCGACGACAAGAAGATAAGCGTCTTATCCGGAGGGGAGAAAAGAAGGGTTGCGTTATGCCGTCTCCTCCTTCAACAGCCTGACATCCTTCTGCTTGATGAGCCGACCAACCATCTTGATGCAGAGAGCATAGATTGGCTTGAACAACACCTACAACAATATCCGGGCACAGTTATAGCAGTGACCCACGACAGATATTTCCTTGACCATGTGGCCGGATGGATTCTTGAGCTCGACAGAGGAGAGGGAATTCCCTGGAAAGGTAATTACAGTAGCTGGCTGGAGCAGAAAACCCAACGCATGGCACAAGAAGAGAAACAGGCCAGCAAGCGAAGGAAAACTTTGGAACGAGAATTGGAATGGGTCAGAATGGCTCCTAAAGCCCGACAAGCTAAAGGGAAAGCAAGGTTATCAAGCTATGATAAACTATTGAATCAGGATCAAAAACAAAGGGAAGAGAAACTTGAAATTTTCATTCCTAACGGGCCACGCCTTGGCAACAAGGTGATAGAAGCAAAGAGTCTTGCCAAGGCATATGGTGAACAGAATTTGTTTACCGACTTAAATTTTATGCTTCCTCCAAATGGCATAGTGGGTGTAATCGGTCCTAATGGAGCCGGAAAAACCACTCTCTTCCGTCTTATAATGGGGCTCGAAAGCCAAGATAAAGGAGAGTTTGAAGTTGGAGAAACTGTTAAAATCGCTTATGTCGATCAGAACCATAAAGATTTGGATCCCGAAAAAACCGTTTATGAGGTAATCTCTCAGGGAGTTGAATCTTTCCGTATGGGAGGTCGAGACATGAATGCAAGAGCATATCTCTCAAAATTTAACTTCACGGGAGCAGATCAGGAGAAGAAAATTGGTGTCTTGTCAGGAGGAGAGCGCAACAGGCTTCATCTTGCGATGGCCCTTAAAGAGGAGGGGAATGTTATACTGCTCGACGAGCCCACCAACGACATTGATGTAAATACGCTCCGGGCTCTTGAAGAGGGGCTTGAGAATTTTGCCGGTTGTGCGGTTGTGGTTAGCCACGACAGATGGTTCTTAGACCGCATCGCCACGCATATCCTTGCTTTTGAAGGGGATAGCCAAGTGACTTTCTTTGAGGGAAGCTATTCTGACTACGAAGAATTTAAAAAGAAGAGAGATGGGGATGTGACCCCTCATCGTATCCGTTACCGTAAACTTGTTTAATTCAATCGTTTAATTCACCACTTTACGTATGGCGTTCGAGATAGAGCATAAATATCTTGTGATTAATGACTCTTATAAAAACTTAGCCACCGGAAAAGTTGAAATAGAACAAGGGTATCTTAATCGCAATCCTGACCGAACTGTCAGAATACGAATATTAGGAGACAAAGGTTTTCTCACTGTTAAAAGTAGAAATCACGGAGCCAAACGTCTTGAATTTGAATATGAAATCCCGGTTGAAGAGGCCAGAGAAATAATAAAACTTTCTGAACCGGGCATTGTCAAAAAGACCCGTTATTTCGTTCCTTACGACAGACAAATGTGGGAGGTGGATGAATTTCACGATTCTTTGCAAGGTGTGACTGTGGCTGAGGTTGAATTGCCTGATGTTGAACATTGTTATCAGAAACCCCCTTTTGTCGGAGAAGACATAACCGGGAATCCTGCTTTTTATAATTCAAATCTCAAGGCTTGTCATTAACCCTTCAACTTCTGTTCCCTCAAATTTAAAGCTTCCATCAAAGCTTGAAGTTCCTCTTTTGCCGTTTCTAATTTATCTAAGATATAAAGACGTTTGGAAATGTTTTTCCTGTTGTGGGCAAGATAATCTTTTGCCGCCTCAATTTTCAGACCTTTAGTGTGAAGAAGAAAATTGATTATTTCAATGGTCTCTAAATCTTTTAGTGTATAAAATCTTTGGTTGTGAGGCGTTCTTCCGGGTTTTAGCTCCGGAAATTCCAATTCCCAAAATCTAAGTGTGGTCTGAGGAACTCCAATAATTTCTGCCACTTCCTTAATTTTATATCTCTTTTTTGAGAATCTTGTATCTTTAATCCATGACATGTCCCGCATTCTCGGCAATTTGAATCATTTCATAATATTCTTCCGGCGTCAAATCCATAAAATAGTAATTCACCGGATTCTGAGGCACATTTTTATATCTGACTTCATAATGTAGATGTGGACCGGTGGATTTTCCCGTTGAACCCACTTTCCCAATCAACTGACCACGTTTCACCTCTTCGCCGGATTTGACCAGAATCTCGCTTAAATGAGCATAGCGGGTCACATAGTTGTAACCATGGTTGATGTCAATACAATTTCCATAACCCTTTTCTCTGCCTGCCAAAATAACTTTCCCATCGCCGGTTGCAAAAACATCGGTGCCTTTGGCAGCCGCGAAATCCAAGCCTTCATGGAATTTTGATGAGCCATATATGGGATCGACTCTGTAACCATAACCGGAAGACATAGTATAGTCGGCTATATTTATAGGCAAAACGGAAGGAATGCTTGCCAGACGGTCTTGTTGATTCCCCAATGTCTCCTGCAACTGGTCGAAACTCAAAAGTTGTGAATATATTCTCTTCTCAAGGAGATTCATTCGCTTCGTTAACTGTTCTACCAATTGAGAGTCAGAGAGTTTAGAAAGCTGACTATATCTGTTGTCATATTCAAGGCCTGAAAGACGTTGTTCATTACTAATCGGATCCAATTGCATCATAACGCGATAAAGATTGTCATCCCTATCTTCAAGCCTGTCCATGACTCCCATCATGTTTTCAAGTCGAGCCGACACAACTCCGTATTGCGACTTCAAACGCTTATTTTCAGCCATTAGATTCTTTTCTGTCGGAGTTATCGACAAATAACTAAAAATAGCTACAAAAAGGAGCGCCAGACATGTAGACACAAGAATAATCTTCCCCAATGACTTGAAACGATCTCTAAATGTCGGGAAAAATCTCTCGAAATTATCTGTCTCTGAGTTATATTTATAGAATATTTGTCTACCCATTTACGGCCACCTCTCCTTTATTGCAAATTTATGCAAATTTCGATAATTTTGCATAGTAAAACCTAAAATAATGGCAACGACTATAAAATCAGCAAAAGAAATCAGAGAGTCTTTTAAATCATTTTTTGAAAAAAAGGGCCATAAGATTGTACCGTCTGCTCCGATGGTCATTAAAGATGATCCAACTTTAATGTTTACCAATGCCGGAATGAATCAATTTAAAGATATCATTTTAGGCAACCGCAAAGCAGATGCCAAGAGAGTGGCTGACAGTCAGAAATGCCTGAGAGTTTCAGGTAAACATAATGATTTGGAAGAAGTGGGTCATGACACCTATCATCACACGATGTTTGAGATGCTGGGAAACTGGTCGTTTGGTGATTATTTTAAGAAAGAAGCAATCGACTGGGCATGGGAATATCTTGTAGATGTCTTAGGGTTAAATCCCGACCGCCTATATGCCACAGTGTTCGAAGGTTCGCCTGCAGAGGGGTTATCCAAAGATTTCGAAGCTGAAGAAATATGGAAAACCCATCTTCCCGCATCCCATATAATCGACGGAAACAAGCATGACAATTTCTGGGAAATGGGCGACACCGGTCCTTGCGGTCCCTGTAGTGAAATTCATATCGACCTGCGTTCTGATGAAGAGAGAGCGAAGATCGACGGGGCTACTCTTGTCAATAAGGATAACCCGCAAGTGATTGAAATATGGAACCTTGTCTTCATGCAGTATAACCGTAAGGCTGATGGAAGTCTTGAACCGTTGCCTGCAAAAGTCATAGATACCGGAATGGGGTTTGAACGTCTTTGCATGGCTCTCCAAGGGAAACAATCTAATTATGACACAGACGTTTTCATCCCTTTAATTAAAGAGATTGCGAATATCTCAGAAAAAGAATATGGCAAAGATCCGAAGGTTGATATTGCCATGAGAGTGGTTGCCGATCATGTGCGCACAATTGCATTTTCTATTGCCGACTCTCAATTGCCGGGAAACGCTAAAGCCGGGTATGTTATCCGCAGGATTCTTCGTAGAGCCGTCAGATATGCCTACACTTTCTTGGAAAGAAAAGAGGCCACTCTTTATCTCCTCATCGACAGGCTGGTCAAAGAAATGGGCGAAGCATATCCTGAACTGGCAGCTCAAAAAGACCTTATTAAAAAAGTAATCAAGGAGGAGGAAGAAACTTTCTTACGCACTCTCGATAATGGAATTAAACTTCTTGAAACTCTTATTTCTACAGCCAAGGGGAAAAACGAAAAGATGATTTCCGGCAAAGATGCTTTCATTTTATATGACACTTACGGTTTCCCCTTAGACCTGACCCAACTGATTTTGCGTGAAAACGGGCTAACTCTTAATCAAACAGAGTTCGACACAGAGATGTCAAAACAGAAAGAGAGGGCAAGGAATGCAGCAGCCATGGACACCGGAGATTGGGTGATAATCAGAGAAGGCGACCAGGAATTTGTAGGTTATGACGAAAAGAGTGTCCCCACTGAAATCTTGCGCTATCGTAAAGTGAAGCAAAAAGGGAAAGAGTTTTACCAAGTGATTCTATCCAAGACTCCTTTCTATGCTGAAATGGGAGGTCAAGTAGGAGATCGTGGTCAATTAACCGCGGATAATGGAGAAGTGATAGAAATCAAAGATACAAAAAGAGAAAACAATATAGGAGTTCATATTATAGAAAAACTCCCCACTGATCCAACCGCTTCTTTTATAGCCTCAATTGATGAGAAAGCAAGAGCAGCCACGTCTGCCAACCATTCCGCCACTCATCTTCTTCATGAAGTGCTGAGAGAGGTTTTGGGAGACCATGTGGAGCAGAAAGGATCCTTCGTGTCGCCTGAAATATTGCGCTTTGACTTCTCACATTTCCAGAAACTAACTCCTGAAGAAATCAGGGAGGTGGAACACAAAGTGAATGAACGTATCCGCCGGGCCATGCCTCTTGAAGAGGAAAGGGAAATGCCTATTGAAGATGCAAAAAAGATGGGCGCAATTGCTCTCTTTGGAGAAAAATATGGCGACAAAGTAAGAGTAGTAAAATATGGTTCTTCAATAGAGTTTTGTGGTGGAACCCATGTTGAAAATTCGGGCAATATCGGTATGCTACGAATTCTTTCGGAAAGTTCAATAGCAGCAGGTATCAGAAGAATAGAGGCTGTTTCCGCTGCGGGCGTGGAAAATGTGCTTGACTCAATGCAAGACACCATGCGTCAGCTCTCTTCATTCTTAGGGAATGCTTCCAATCTGCAGGTGGCAGTTGAAAAAGCAATTAAAGAAAATGCCGACCTCAAAAAACAGGTTGAAGACTTTATGGCTGAACGCGTCAAGAATCTGACCAAAGAAGTCATCAACACCGCGAAGGAAGTAAATGGCATAAAAGTCTGTGTGTTAAGAGGAGAAAGGATACCTGATGTTGTTAAGGATATAGCCTTCAATGTCAGGAAAGAGAGCGGTGAAAAAACAGTATTTATAGGAGCAACCAAACAGGGAGACAAACCTCTCTTGACTCTATCTTTGACCGATGATTTGGTTAAAGCCGGTCTTAACGCCTCAAATCTTGTGAGGGAAGCAGCAAAAGCTATTAAAGGAGGAGGTGGTGGTCAACCCTTCTTCGCACAAGCAGGTGGCAAGGATGCTGATGGCCTTTCAGTAGCTTTCGACAAATTAGTTGATGCTGTCACAAAATAGACATGTAAACCAATTAAGTTTTTATCGGTCTAAGGATAAAAGGAATCTTGAAAAGGAGTGAAATATACCTCGGATAGAGATTTCTTAGGAACCTTTAAAAACCGAAAGATTATGAAAGCTATAAAGTTTGCATTATCCTTAGTGATTGGAATTTCCTCGATTGGGGCAGCTTATTCACAAGATTACATTGCGATAGCTAAAGAGGGGAATGTTTATGACGAGGCAAATGCCAAATATATCACTGTAAATCAGTATAATGATGATGTGGCGGTTATCCCGGGGATGGTATTTCTTACCACCGAGCATAATCCCGGATGGTATAAGATAGAATATTCTCCCGGCCTGCATGCCTTTATTCCGGATCAAATTGCTGCATCTTCTTTTAAACCTGTAGTTGCCGGCACTTATAATATCCAAAATAATTCCGGGAAGAAAATTGATGTATCCGGTTCAGACAACCAGTGGAATGGTTCGGTGGATGGGAAAAGCTATAAAGGGAAAATGGTTGGAGACATCTTGATATTTCTTGATGACAGCAACAAGCCTGCATTTTCTTTAGTTGATTTTGGGAGCGGTCCGATAGCCATAACTTACGATAATTCCGTAACCAAGTTCTTCTAAAATAAAAATTTTATCATTTAAGAGAAAAGGATGGGCCTAATAATTGGCTCATCCTATTCTTTTATTTACAGATTTATTAATGAAAATTTTTAGTGGCTATCTCCTTTAGAGGGAAAATATATTGTCCCTTTTTCTTTGTTTCCTTACCATATTCCACAGCATGCACGGGACAAATATGATAACATCCCAAGCATGAGCAACATCTTCTCCCCCAATTAGGATTTCCTTCAACCATTTTCACATTGGAAAGAGGACAAATGCGGGCACATTTCCCACATCCGATACAGGAAGGCAAGAAGTGCCATTTTTGTGGGAAAACTCCCCATTTCTTAAACAATGGATAGACTAACCTGCTCTTTAACCAAGGAATGGAACCTCTAACGACATCAATACCCTTGTCTTGACGAAGGATGGCCTGAGTGATTTCCATTATCCGGCCTTCCGCCAATTTTAGTTTCTTGTTCTCAAGCTCCTTGGAATCCACATCAAAACCGGGAAGCAAAACATAATTATTCGGCATTATAACGCTTCTAACCGAATTAATTCTGACTCCTTTTTTGTTGAAAACTTTTTGTATCATCTCAGGAGCAAGCGCAACCTCATCTCCACATGTCATTACACAATCAACCGGGATATCCCTTTCAATTATCCATTCAAAGATATTTTGCGGGATATTTTCTATGAATTTTACCACTAATGGAGGCACTCCCCATGAGTAAACCGGAAATATAATGACCAACCTATCGCCTGAGAATTCAAGCTGTGACGGTTCTATTTCCGGAATAAACAGAAGCTTCTGATTTAGAAAATTGGCTATGGTTGTTGCAACAAAGGTTGAATTACCTGTTCCGGAAAAATATAGCACCATTGTTTCTTCTTTGAATTTTGGGTTAACTGTTCCCTAAACTCTGAATCTATAACTCAGATTTGAATTTATATTATGATTTTTAACGAAATGTGAAAATCTTGAATATCAACTCTTTTAAAAGGTCATATTCATTCTGAGTGCTCCCGACTCCCTTACTCATGACATCAATACTACGTATTGAATGAAGAATTGAATCGATCACTCCTGCCTTATAATTCCTAATACCATTTTTATAATCCGTCAAAGCATAGGAACTCTTTAAGTCTAATTCCTGCAAAAGAGCCGCATCGCTCTTATCTTTTGAGATTGCAGCAATGAAAAGTTTTGAGAAATAATTGAAAAGAGCGGCTACCACCATAACTCCCGGATTTTGTTTTGTATTGCGTGAGAAATGGTCAACAATTCTCATCGCCCGGGGATAATCTCTGACAGAAATATATTTTATCAATTCAAAAGAATTATACTCTTTTGATATTCCAATGACAGCCTCTATCAGCTCCGGAGTAATAGCTCTTTGGGGTCCGGTAGCCACAATTAATTTATCTATTTCTCCAAAAAGTTTGGAAAGCGGTGAGCCTATATATTCACATAGCAAATTTAAAGAGCGGTCGTCAATTTTCACTTTTTTCTCCTTACAATAATCAGATAATGGAGTTGCCAACTGATAATCCTTGAGTCTGTCACTTTTGAAAACCACTCCCCCTTCTGCTTTAATTGTTTTCACAAGTTGAGAAGTGGCTGCAAGAGAATCACCTTTGAAAGTAATAACCAATACGGTTGAATCATTTACATGCTTAACGTATGGCACTAACATTTCCAGCCGAGTTTTTGCCTTCTCCATAGTTTGAGCCTCTTTCAACATAACAAGTTGGCGTTCTGCCATCAATGGGAATTGCTGGGCTCTTGAAATCACCTGCCTCACATCCACATCAGCACCATAAAAAACAGCTGAGTTAAAGTCTTTTTCATCTTCCGGCACCACTCTCTCCTCCAAGGCGTCAACTATTTTATCGATATAATAATCCTCGTCTCCCATAAGGAGATAGACAGGGGCATAATTCCCTTTCATTATATCTCCTATCACTTCCCTGTAGCCTGGGGATACTGACTTTGCCATGTCTCTTGAGATTGCGTGTGATTATCGAAAAATTTATCTTTGAAATAATATAGAAAAACCGATGTCATCAGAATACTTATGACTACCCCAACCCAATTCCCGAAGATTAGAGAATTTCCTTCATCCCATAATTTTTGTGACGGGTTTTCTGAAATGGCAGACACAATCACTACCATACTGTTGTTTAATGCATGGCAAAACACCGGAACCCAAAGAGAACGTGTCCATACCATTAGATAGCCGAAAAAGGCTCCCATCAGCAAACGTGGCAAAAATCCAAAAAACTGGAAATGCATCAAACTAAATATGAATGCCGCCGCCCAGATTGCCATACCCTTATTCATTGAAGTTCGCAAACATATCCCTTCCACACCCCCACGGAAAAACATCTCTTCTGAAAAACCTGTGAGAATTCCAATCACCAAGATTCCTGATAATACCGACCAGAAGCCGGTTGCATTAAGAAGAATCTCCGTGGTAGTGGCGGCATTATCCTCCCATGCTCGTAAAGTGGTTTCTATCCCCTGCATTGAGTCCGGCAGATGTAAATTGGCATTAAATTCTACCAGCCACTCCATTGCCGGGAGGGAAATAATATAGACAACCACAACACCTGCAAAAGCTTTCATACGTGGAGCTCTCGATAAAAAGAGCCACCCCTTCCAATCTGAAGATGCAAATTTAGCCACTAAAATAGCCGGGCCACAAAAAGCTATTAATGATTGGACGATTGAAACAAGGAGTATACGCGTGCGAGGGTCTATCCAAGTTATCTCTTCAATTAACTTTGAGAATATGGAGGAAATCAATAAAGCAATAAAAAAGGAGCCGAACAAAACAGCGAGCCTTAGTCCGGCAGACTCACGCATAGTTTTTATATATGGATCAGGATTAGACATTTATATAT
Source organism: Muribaculaceae bacterium (assembly GCA_022510385.1). Taxonomy (GTDB): domain Bacteria; phylum Bacteroidota; class Bacteroidia; order Bacteroidales; family Muribaculaceae; genus Lepagella. The sequence continues at coordinate 97,698 of JAFLTQ010000003.1, forward strand.
CTTTCTAACTTTCTAACTCACTAATTCTTTAATTCTCTAACTTTCCACCTCTCTCAATCAAATTTCTTTCTACGGAAAACGAAATTTCTGCCCAAATATTTTTCCCTCACAATGGGATTTTCCGCAAGTTCTTCACTCGTACCCTGGAAAAGTATCTTACCTTCAAAAAGAAGATACGCCCTGTCGGTGATACTTAAAGTTTCAGGAGCATTATGGTCGGTGATAAGGATACCTATATTTTTCTCTTTCAGACGATACACCACCTCTTGAATATCTTCAACTGCAATAGGGTCTACTCCCGCAAAGGGTTCGTCAAGCATTATGAATCGGGGATTGATTGCAAGACACCTCGCTATTTCAGTTCTTCGGCGTTCCCCTCCCGATAATCTGTCGCCATAATTTTTTCTGACTTCTTGAAGACGGAATTCCGCTATCAGGCTTTCCAGTTTCTCCTTTTGATACTCTTTTGTTGTAGGAGTCATCTCGAGGACTGAACGGATATTGTCTTCAACAGTTAATTTTCTAAAAACTGAGGCTTCCTGTGCAAGATATCCGATTCCAAGTTGAGCACGTTTATAAACGGGGAAACCTGTAATATCCTGTTCATTTAAGAATATTTTTCCGGCATTGGGAGTTATTAGGCCGGTTGTCATATAAAAAGTTGTGGTTTTCCCTGCTCCGTTGGGTCCTAAAAGCCCCACAATCTCCCCTTGTCTCACATTAATAGAGACATGGTTTGCAACCGTTCTCTTTCCGTAACGTTTTACAAGCCCTTCTGTTCTTAATATACCCTCTACCGGAAGATTGATTTCCTCTTCTTCCTTTACCTCAAGATCACCAACTGATTCTACAGTTTCGGTCTTGATATCGAGTTCTTGCATATCAGGAACCCGGGCAGTCTCCATTTCTTTGATTTTTCTTGCCCTCTCTTCTCCGGCTTCAAAGTCGGAGAGTTCCTTCTCAAGTTTCTTTATCCACCAATTTCCGGGCTTCATAATATTCTGGAGTGATTTATTCCGCTGCTAAGCAAAGAGCGAATATAGTCAGTCAGCAGCATGATCGCTACATTATTATTACCACCTTGAGGCACAATTAAATCCGCATATCTTTTCGATGGTTCGATATAAAGCTCATGCATCGGTTTTAGGGTTTCCCGGTAACGGTCGATAACCATTTGGGGAGTCCTCCCACGTTCTATGCAGTCTCTTTCAATGACTCTGATCAGACGTTCATCGGCATCAGCATCCACAAAAACTTTAACATCCATCATATCCCGAAGTTGTTTGTCGGTCAAAACAAGGATACCCTCTACTACAACAACATCACGCGGAGGCAAAACCACAGTCTCCTTTAACCGGGAACATGTTATAAAATCGTAACAGGGGCGATTTACATGCTTCCCATGTTTGAGCTCATCCAAATGCTTACATAAAAGAGGCCATTCGATGGATGCCGGCTCGTCATAATTCATTTTCAGACGCACTTCAAGTGGAATATGGGCATTGTCATTATAGTAACTGTCTTGAGGAATAACAGTCACTTCCCCTTTTGGCAAAGATTCGATAATCTTTCTTACAACCGTCGTTTTGCCGGAACCGGTGCCACCTGCTATACCAATTATAAGCATATCATTTATTTTGAGCAAATTTAGCAATTTTTTTATTAACTTTGCCTTATTAATAGAAGGGAATTTAATATTCCCGCTAATAGTATGTTGATAAGTTCTATTGCTTCGTTCGGGAAATATTGGATTTTCATTTCCCAGGTGTTCAGAGCTCCCGACAAATGGAAGGAGTTTTTTAAACGTCTGGTTTTTGAAATCAACAAACTTGGAGTTGATTCAATCCCGTTGGTAATTATTATATCTCTTTTTATAGGAGCTGTAATAACGATCCAGATGACCATAAACATAGTTTCGCCATTAATACCCTCCTATTCTACGGGATTGGCCACCAGGGAGATTCTGTTGCTTGAATTTTCATCCACGATGATGTGTCTTATACTTGCCGGCAAAGTAGGCAGCAATATAGCTTCAGAAATCGGCACAATGCGTGTCACCGAACAAATCGATGCCATGGATATCATGGGGTTGAATTCAGCTAACTTCATTGTGATGCCAAAGATTGTGGGGTTTGTGCTTTTTGTGCCGGTGCTCTGTATACTCTCAATGTTTGTAGGACTTGTGGGTGGATGGATTATTGCAGAATTCACCACGATGATCTCTGTTGAAGACTACGTATTCGGCATCCAAAGTTTCTTCAATGAATGGTATGTCTGGTATGGCATTATCAAAACACTCTTCTTCGCTTTTATTATCGCGAGCGTTTCTTCTTATTATGGTTATTTTGTGAAGGGAGGAGCTTTAGAAGTGGGTCAAGCAAGCACAAAGGCAGTTGTGTCAAGCTCAATCCTTATCCTTTTCTTTGATGTCGTGCTAACAAAATTGTTGCTCCAATGATCGAGGCAAAGAATATATCCAAATGGTTTGACGGCCAAAGAATCTTATACGATATCTCGGCAACATTCGACACCGGCAAGACTAATCTCATAATAGGGCAAAGCGGTTCCGGCAAAACCGTTTTTATGAAATGCCTGATAGGCTTATTGACGCCGGAAGAGGGCTCTATACTTTATGACGGGCGACGCTTCCGCTCTATGAGTGATCAAGAAAAAAGAAAACTCAGAATGGAGATCGGGGTGCTTTTCCAAGGCTCCGCACTTTTTGATAATGAGACAGTATTGGGCAACGTGATGTTTCCCTTAAAGATGTTTAGCAACCTTTCACACGAAGAACAGCTTGAGAGAGCGCAATTCTGTATTCAAAGGGTGGGTCTTAATAATGCAGACAATAAATATCCTTCAGAAATTTCAGGAGGTATGCAAAAACGTGTGGCTATCGCTCGCGCTATTGCTTTGAATCCGAAATATCTGTTTTGTGATGAGCCAAACTCCGGACTTGACCCTAAAACCTCAATCCTTATTGATGAGTTGCTTAGTGATATTACTCATGAATATAATATCACAACGATTATAAATACTCACGATATGAACTCCGTCTTGGGAATCGGGGAGAAAATTATTTTTATCAATAAGGGACATTGCGATTGGATAGGAAACGACAAGACAATCTTCAGGAGCACAAGCCAATCGCTCAATGATTTCGTTTTCGCATCTCAACTTTTCCAAGAAGTGAAAAAATTTCTTGAAAGAGAGTATGAAGCGCAAGAGGGTGAAAAGTAAAGATTTTCCTACCAGTTAATGGGAGTCTTTCCGTTTTTGATCAGATATTCGTTGGCACGTGTGAAATGATGATTCCCGAAGAATCCTCTGCTTGCCGAGAGAGGTGAAGGATGTGGTGATGTCAACACAAGATGTTTCGTCCTGTCGATTTTCTCACCCTTTTTGATTGCGTGAGAACCCCATAATATGAACACAAGGTTTTCCTTCTCTTTATTTAGTTTTTCCACAACGGCATCTGTGAAAATTTCCCATCCAATTCCGGAATGGGAAGCCGGCTGACCCTCCCTCACTGTCAATGATGAATTGAGCAACAATACTCCCTGACGAGCCCATCTTGTCAAATCTCCATCTTGAGGCATAGGATTTCCGGTGTCATCATGCACCTCCTTGAAAATATTAATTAATGAGGGTGGAATCCGAATTCCGGGTGACACTGAAAAACATAATCCGTTAGCTTGTCCGGGGCCATGATAAGGATCCTGACCGATTATCACAACCTTTGTGTCAATGAAAGAGCAATTATCAAAAGCAGCAAATATTTTTTTGCCGGGAGGATAGACATGAAATGAGGGATTCTTATATTCATCCCTCACTTTTTCTGTCAATACTTTGAAATACTCCTTATCGAATTCATTCTCCAAGGCTTTTTTCCAACTCTCTTCAATCTTAACCATTTTATCTTCTAAAACCCTTTCCCATGGCTGCTTGAGCCTGTTTTAACTGACCCATCATTTTCATCGGGTTTTTCATATTTGTCGCAGCGCGCATCATCTTGCGGGTATCCTCAAATTGTTTTAGGAATCTGTTGACAGCTTGAAGAGTATTTCCCGACCCCTTTGCAATTCTTTGTCGGCGGCTCTGATTGATCACTTCCGGATTCTTACGCTCATAAGGAGTCATCGAATTTATCATCGCCTCAATTGAATTGAATGCTGAATCATCAATATCTATATCTTTTATAGCCTTCCCGACTCCCGGTATCATCGACGCAAGATCCTTCAGATTACCCATTTTCTTTATTTGATGGATCTGATTCAAGAAATCATCGAAGTCAAATTTGTTTTTCTTGATTTTCTGTTGAAGACGTTCAGCTTCTTTTTGGTCGTAAATTTCCTGAGCACGCTTTGCCAGCTCTACGATATCACCCATTCCAAGGATACGGCTTGCCATACCCTCCGGATTGAATTCCTGAATATCTTCAAGCTTTTCACCTGTGCCGACAAATTTTATTGGTTTTTCAACCACTGAACGAATTGAGAGAGCAGCTCCGCCTCTTGTATCACCATCAAGCTTGGTGAGAACCACGCCATTGAAATCCAGGCGTTGATTAAATTCCTTGGCTGTGTTCACAGCATCCTGTCCTGTCATTGAATCAACTACAAACAGGATTTCCTGAGGTTTCACCGCCTTCTTGATAGCTTCAATTTCATCCATCATCTCTTCGTCGACTGCAAGACGCCCGGCAGTGTCGATTATAACGACATCATATTGCTTGCGTTTTGCTTCGGCGATCGCATTTTGAGCTATCTCAACAGGATTTTTATTCTCCTCCTCAGTGTAAACAGGGACATCGATTGATTGGCCAAGCACTCTCAATTGTTCTATTGCCGCAGGTCTATAAACGTCGGCTGCCACAAGAAGAGGCCGCTTCCCTTTTGTTGTTTTAAGTTTCTTTGCCAGTTTTCCTGAAAATGTAGTTTTTCCGCTACCTTGCAGACCGGACATTAGAATAACAACAGGATTACCATTAAGCTGCAACGGGGCTTCCTGTCCTCCCATCAAAGAGGTAAGTTCCTCATGCACAATCTTAACCATCTGCTCTTTTGGCCGCAACGATGTCAGGACATTCTGTCCTAATGCCTTTTTCTTTACAGCATCGGTAAAATCCTTTGCCACTCTATAGCTGACGTCGGCATCAAGCAAAGCACGCCTGACGTCTTTCATTGTTTCTGCTATATTTATTTCAGTGATCCTTCCCTCTCCTTTTAAGATTTTAAAGGATCTTTCAAGTCTTTCTGATAAATTATTAAACATTTTTTCTCTCTTAAATACGATTAGTTGCTGAATCAGGGAAAATAACGGTTGGCTTAAATTCCTTAGCCTCTTCCGGAGTCATTTGAGCGTACGCTATAATTATAATTATATCTCCGGGTTGCACTTTTCTGGCAGCTGCCCCATTAAGGCAAACCACCCCACTCCCCTCTTCTCCGGCTATAACATAAGTATCAAATCTTTCGCCATTGTTATTGTTGACAATATAAACTCTTTCACCTTCAAAAATATTTGCTGCCTTCAAGAGCTCTCTGTCAATAGTGATACTCCCGACATAATTTAAATTCGCCTCTGTCACACTGACACGGTGAATTTTGGATTTCATCATTTCGATAAGCATGATAGAATCTTTTCTATATCAATATGGAAGCCTATAAGAAATGTTGTCGATTAGTCTGACATCCCCGAGATAAACAGTGATACATCCCACAATCCAGTCGGATTCATCCCACTCCTCTACCGGAGCAAGCGTTCTGGCATCCACTATTTGAAAATATTCCACTCTCATTCCGGGAACAGCATCAAGATGTTCTACTACTGTGTCATGGGTTGCCTGAACAGAGTGGTCCTTACTGTATTCCACACTATATTTGAGCGTTTGATATATCTCGGGAGCCTTTTCTCTTTGCTCTTTTGAAAGTCGGGAGTTGCGGCTTGAAAGGGCTAATCCATCGCTTGCTCGTTTTATGGGACATGCTACTATGTCTACTTTAAGGCCTTCGCTCTCCACCAAATTTCTTACCACTGCAACCTGTTGGAAATCCTTCTCTCCGAAATAAGCACGGTGAGGATCAACCAGGCGGAATAAAATATCCAAGACTCTGGCTACTCCTTGAAAATGACCGGGGCGATAAAGACCTTCCATTACCTCTGCAGCCTTTCCAAGCTTATATTCTTTCTGATTTTGATTCCCTTCAGGATACATCTCTCTTGCATCAGGAGCAAAAACGGCATCCACTCCGGCTGCAGCCAAAAGTTTAAAATCCTCTTCTTCGGTTCTGGGATATTTTTCAAAATCATCCTTATTATTGAATTGAATAGGATTTACAAAAACACTGACGACTGTTACCATATTTTCACTAACAGCCTGTTTAACTAATGACATGTGGCCTTCATGCAAGGCTCCCATGGTTGGCACAAACCCAACAGATGCATTTCTTTCTCTCAGACCAACACGATATTCGGTCATGTCATAGAGAGTTCTTATAATTTTCATTGTTTAGTTTTTTTAACAAACTTCCCCTTATCGGGAGTCGCTTTCTTTAATTTAGGCTCTAAATTAATTGCAAAATTACTCATTTCTTCAGAATAATCCTATCTATGCAAAAAAATCATTAACTTTGCATATTGATTTCCAATAGAAAAAGTTTTTTTATTAAATTAATTTATAGTTAGGGAATCAACGATCAGAAATGGCAAAAGAGCGAATATTATTTATCAACCAGGAGATAACTCCCTATTTGTCAGCCACTCCGGTGTCTGCTTTGGGAAGATTTCTTCCGGTCAGCATGCAAGAAAAAGGGTTTGAGGTTAGAACCTTTATGCCCAGGTTCGGTAATGTCAATGAAAGACGCAACCAGCTGCATGAAGTCATCAGACTATCGGGAATAAATATAAATATTGATGATAACGACCATCCGTTGGTGATAAAAGTTGCTTCACTTCAACCCTCCCGGATTCAGGTCTATTTCATCGACAATGATGATTATTTCCAAAAGCTCGAGACAGATACCGACCCTTCGGGCGCTAACCGGGAAGATAATGACGAAAGAGCTATTTTCTTTTCGAGAGGCACGATGGAGACGGCTAAAAAATTGAGATGGGATCCAAAAGTGATTCATTGTTCCGGATGGATTTGCTCACTCCTGCCTCTTTACATCAAGAAGCTCTATAATGACGACCCCTCTTTTAAAAACAGCAAGATAGTTTATTCGATTCAGCCCGTAAAAGGGATGGCGCCAATTGATCCTAATATTTTCACAAAGCTGAAAGCTGAAGGCATACAACCTAAAGATCTGAAAAAATATTCATCTGAGACGTTGGATGTCAATTTGCTCCATAAGATAGGGGTGGACTTCTCTAATGGTGTCATTATAAATGACCCGGAGATCAACCCCTCGTTGTTGGAATACATTAAGGAAAGCGGAAAGCCATATCTAATGGCGCAAGAAATGGAATTAGACGCACAGAAATACTTAGATTTCTATAATTCACTTTAAGATGAGTTTGAAAAAAATTTTAGGCAGCATAACTCTGGTTTTAATCTTAATTTCAATTGTAGCCTGCGAAGATGAGACCTCAACTATAGGAAGCGTCATCTCCAGAGGTGAAGTTGAAATAACAATTGACACATTGGATTTCAACCTTTACGGGAAAGCAAGACGCATAGAAAGTTTTGACTCAAAAACCGGGAATCTAATGATAGGAAATATTCAAGTAGAAAATTATGGTAACTTGAATTGCTCTTTTGTGACCAGATTAATGTGTTCGGCTAATCTTGCAGTAGACGACTCTTTGTTTTATGCCAACAGAGTTGATTCATGCAAATTGATTATGGGTGCCCAACGTAGAGAAATTGTGGGAGATTCGCTCGCTCCTCAAGCACTCACAGTCTATAAACTCGATCGCCAACTTCCGTCAGATATTTCCAATACCTTTGACCCTTCCGGCTACTTCAACCCTTCGGCACCATTTGCAACAAAAAGTTACACTATCTCTGAAATAGCAAAATCAGACTCCGCTTTCTATAAAAACTCTTATGTAGAGCTCACGGTGGATCTTCCCAAAGCATTTGGAGAAGAAATATTTGAAGCTTATAAGACAAAGCCCGAAATGTTTCAATGGCCACAGACTATGGCCAAAGAATTTTTGCCGGGTCTATATGTAAAGCCAACATTTGGCAACGGATGTGTGGCCAATATCACTACAGTCTATGTAGGAGTCTTTTATCATAGTCTTGAAGATCGAAAGGTAATATCTGATAAAGACACGGTAGTGAAGCAGACCCCTGTGACTCACTTGGCAGTCCCGTTTACAGTGTCGCCCGAAGTTTTAAGCAGTAACAATATTTCTTATTCTCCGGCTCAAAATATCATCGACAAAAACATGAAAGATGACGGTCAGTTTGTTATTACCACTCCGGGGGGATATATTGGTGAATTTTTATTCCCGGCAGAAACTCTGATAGAAAGGTATAAAGAGAAAAATGTGCATCTTTCCACTGTCAATGATTTGATTCTCTATCTTCCGGCCGAAGAGTTTGATCCGGATTCAGGCATCGGGGTTGCCCAGAATGTGCTAATGGTGAAGAGCAGTGAATATGAAAGTTTCTTCCAAGAAAACAAGATTCCCGATTCTCTTACTGCTTTCACCGGTGTTTATGATGCCGCTAATAAGAGGTATTATTTCAACTCGTTAAGAAATTATTTCTTAGACCTTCTCACCAAAGATTCTATTAGTGAAGAAGATGTTTCTTTTGTATTGGTGCCTGTTGAGATTGAAACTGAAACAGTCAACAGTTATTATGGAGAAGGCACTACTTATGTAACCAAGTGTGTGCCTTATGCTTCCAAACCAACTATGACACTCTTGAAAACTGACCAGGCCATAATCACCTTCTCTTTCTCAACACAAATAATAGATTAAGAACAAAGGAGATAACTGATCCCGGTAAAAGTGGAAGTTTGAAAATAGTATGTGGAAGATTATTTATTCTATATTCAGTTTTTTAACCACCACCCTCCCTTCCTATGAAACTCCCCACGCAGATTTATTGTTTGTGGGAGACGCCATGCAGCATCAGGCACAACTTGACAAAGCTTTAGAAATAGGAAAAGGAGAATATGATTATTCCGGTTGTTTTAGTTTGATATCTCCTGAAATCCGGAAAGCCGACTACGCAGTATGTAATCTGGAAGTACCCTTGGGAGGTCCTGATTATAGCGGGTATCCTTGTTTCAGTTCTCCCCCTTCTTTTGCCGAATCATTAAAAGATGCAGGCTTCGATCTGTTTCTGACAGCTAATAACCATTGTCTGGATAGAAGAGACAAAGGTGCCAGGATGACTTTAGAGATTTTAGATAGTCTGGGAGTAGACCATACCGGCACATTCCATGATGCGGCCCAAAGAGATACATTGGTGCCTCTTATTAAAGATATAAATGGTTTTAAGGTAGCATTTCTCAACTATACTTACGGCACAAACGGGATACGCCCTTCAGATGGAGTTGAAGTGGCATTGATTGATACCCTTAAGATAAAGGAGGAGATTGAATTAGCGAAGAAAAAGAAGGCTGAAATAATAGTCGCCAACATGCATTGGGGAATTGAATATGTTTTATTGGAAAATAATATTCAAAGAAAATTAGCCGCCTTTTTGGCAGAAAATGGAGTAGATTTAATAATAGGAGGACATCCGCATGTTGTCCAACCCATGAAAATATTGAAAAATGAAAAGACAGGAAAAGAGACTTTGGTGGTCTATTCGCTTGGGAATTTCATCTCAAATATGAAAACTGCCGACACACGAGGAGGTGCAATTTTGTGGGTGACATTAACAAGAGACTCCCTTGGAAACGCAAAATTTGATAACCCCCGATATCAACTTCTCTTCGCAGCCAAACCTGAAGGAGATTTGAATTATAGGGTAATTCCGGGATGGATTGAAGATTCTGTGCCTCAATCTCAAAGAAACCATTGGGAGATTTTTAAGCGTGGGGCAATGAAAGTATTTAACAAATATAACGAAGGAGTTGAATTGAGCCCCGCAGACTCCTTCCATACACAATTCTAAGACAAAAAAGAATAGTAAACAGACGTAATGATACAGGTAACTAATTTAGGGCAACAGTTTGGGAAACGGACACTATTTTCAGATGTCAATCTCACTTTTACCAAAGGTAATTGTTATGGAATAATCGGAGCGAATGGAGCCGGAAAATCCACGCTGATGCGCATTTTGTCAGGAGACTTGACTCCCACCTATGGGAATGTCAGTTTCGGACCCGGAGAGCGCCTTTCGGTGTTGAGTCAAGACCACTTTGAATTTGATGATATTCCGGTGATTGAAACTGTGCTAAGAGGGCACGAAGTTTTATGGAATATTATGCAAGAGAAAGAGGCCATCTATGCGAAACCTGATTTTTCCGATGAAGATGGCATCCGTGCAGCTGAACTTGAGGAAAAGTTTGCAGAACTTGAAGGATGGAATGCTGAAAGCGATGCCGCGGCTCTGTTAAGCGGTCTTGGAATTAAGGAAGACCGCCACTATATGTTGATGAAAGATATCAGTGCAAATGAGAAAGTGAGGGTTTTGTTGGCAAAAGCTCTCTTTGGGAATCCCGATAATCTGTTGCTTGATGAGCCAACCAACGACTTGGATCTGGAGACTGTTGCTTGGCTCGAAAATTACCTTGCTAATTTTGAAAACACTGTATTGGTGGTTAGTCACGACCGACATTTTCTCGACGCAGTGAGCACTCATACTCTTGATATTGATTATAATAAGATATCACTCTTTGCCGGAAACTACAGTTTCTGGTATCAATCTTCACAATTGGCATTAAAACAACAACAGGCAGCCAACAAGAAGGCTGAAGAGAAAAGAAAAGAATTGCTCGAATTTATACAACGTTTCAGTGCAAATGTCGCTAAGAGCAAACAGACTACAAGCCGTAAGAAAATGCTGGAGAAATTGAATGTTGATGAAATCAAACCCTCATCCCGTCGTTATCCCGGAATCATCTTTACTCCGGCACGTGAAGTTGGCAACAAGATTCTTGAGGTTAAGGGATTAAGCGCCAGCATTGATGGAGAATTACTATTTAAAGATGTAAATTTCCAAATTGAAAAAGGTGACAAAGTAGCTTTCTTAAGTCGTGATCCAAGAGCAATGACGGCTCTCTTTGAAATTATTACCGGTAACCGTCAAGCCGACAGCGGTTCTTATGACTGGGGCCAGACTATTACCACGGCTTATCTCCCGCTTGACAACAGCAATTTCTTTGAAACAGATCTAAATCTGGTGGACTGGCTTTGCCAATTCAGCAATGACACATCAGAAATCTATTTAAAAGGGTTCTTAGGAAAGATGCTTTTTAGCGGTGAAGAAGTTCTAAAGAAAGCAAGCGTTCTATCCGGAGGAGAAAAAATCCGTTGCATGATTGCCAGAATGATGCTTACAGATGCAAACACTCTGGTATTAGATTCACCAACAAATCATCTTGATTTGGAATCTATACAGGCTTTCAATAATACCTTGCAATCTTTCAAAGGGAATATCCTTATGTCAAGTCATGACCACGAGTTTATCCAGACTGTATGCAACAGGATTATAGAACTTACCCCTAACGGTATTATTGATAAAATAATGGAATATGATGACTATGTGACAGATGAAAAGGTAGCGGCTGCACGCCAGAGACTTTATCCTTCTGTTTTCTGAATTAAGATATCGTAAACAGCTTATAAAATAATCCCAAATGGTCAAGCATATAGTAATGTTTAAATTCAAAGGGACACCTGAAGAGAAAAGGAGTGTCTCTGAACAATTTAAGGAGGCTTTGGTTGAATTGCCCTCCTTAATTCCCCAATTGAAAAGTATTGAAGTAGGGATAAATATTAATTCTGATGAAAAATGGGACTTGGTGTTGACAGCTACTGCTGATTCTTTAGAAGATGTAGCTGTTTATTCTGCACATCCTGCCCATAAAAATGCAGTGAGCATTATAGCACCTTTTAAAGAGGAACGAGCCTGCGTGGATTATAAAGCGTAGTGATTCGCTATTTTGACAGAAATTTGTCTGTCAATGTCACGGCAATTTGGAAAGCTGTCGGTTGATGTCCGTCGGATATGAAGCCATGTAATGCTCCCTCCAATTCTACAAATTTTATGTTGCCGATTCCGGAAAAATTCCTCTCTTTTTCAATGATTATATCTCGGGAAGGAGCTATCAATAGTGTAGACGGAAGGGATTTATTTAATGTAAGGTCTTTCCCGTTATAAGCTTCTACAAATGCCTCCCAAAGACGTGTGTCAAAACCATAACCCCGTCCATACATCCTTTTTGGATTCGGCTCGATTTGAGAATTAATATCTACAAGAGGATAATAAAGAACCAAGGATTTAATTTTTACAGAGGCAGGGAGTTTTTCATAAACAGCTAAAGCTAAATTTCCTCCTGCCCCATCCCCTCCCAGGCTTATTTCAGAAGGGTCGACACCAATCTGAGATGCATTTTTTATAATATCTTCAACGGCAGCTTCAGTCTGAAGCAAAGCCTGTGGATAAGGATGTTCGGGAGCCAAAGGATAATCTATTGAAATCACTTTCAACTTCCCCCCTGCTGCAAGAGCCCGGCAAAATTTATCTGAAGTATTTAAAGAACCTAAACTCCATCCTCCACCATGAAAATATATCAAGAGGGGTAGTTTTTCACTATTCTGTGAGGTTTGGGGAGAATAGAGGCGTGCGGGCAATATCAAATCATATATATCCTTTATATTGACTCGATATTTGCTACTCCCCACTGTGTCTGCTATATTCCGGAAATATGTTGCCTCTGAAAAAAAGCCATGCAGCGCATGATTCACTGCATCCGACATCTTGTCTTGTAATCCGTCAGGCATATTGTCAATCCAATCCTCTGCCTCATCGGTTATTTTTTTTTGTTGTTGTGAGGTTACGACGAATGTATCGGCTAACGCCAAAAGAGCAACAAATGAAAAGATTAATGCTGTTATTATTCTCTCTTTCCTCATACAACTATCTTAATGCAAAATATCTGTCAGATTCCGGATATCAATTGTCAGTTATCAGATGGCTGCAATAGCTATAGCCTCTATTTCTACCAAAGCTTTCTTGGGAAGCTCTTTCACTGCAAAACATGCGCGTGCAGGGAAGACACCATCCTTGAAAAACTCGCCATAGACTTCGTTCATAGCACTAAACAGACTCATATCAGAAAGTAGTACTGTGGTTTTTACTATGTTATCCATAGATGCTCCTACCTCTGCCAATATAAACTTTATATTTTCCAAACTTTGACGTGTCTGTTCTTTTATCTCTCTGGGCATCTCGCCTGTTTTTGCATCGATAGGCAACTGTCCTGACACAAAGATAAAATCACCGGCTTTTACTGCCTGACTATAAGGTCCGATTGCACCCGGAGCTCTCTTAGATGTAACTGCTGCTTTCATGATATACCTGTAAGTTTTAAATCTATATAATGCAAATGTAGTCATTTTATCAAATAACAATTAAAACAGGGCTTGAATAGCAAATAAAATTAACACATCTTAACAAACTTTTCTTTAAAAACGCTTGTTATAAATACAAAAGGAAAGAGATTTTAATTAAGAATTTAGGATTAGGTATTATTATTTAGGCGTCGCGCCAAAACTTGGATTATGAAAAACAATTCGACGCCTAATCCTAATTATTCGACGGGGGCCGAGCAATCGGCTCCTTTTTTCTATTTTTTATTTTGGCTTTGCAATTTTTTAACATTACATTTGCCAATCAATTTATATTAACCATAAAATAAAAAAGAGATGAATATAAATAATATCATGGAAGGCTTGGAAGCCAAACACCCGGGCGAGCTTGAATACCTTCAGGCAGTGAAAGAAGTGCTTCTCTCGGTTGAAGAGGTTTATAACCGACATCCGGAATTTGAAAAGGCAAAAATCATAGAACGGATGGTTGAACCTGATAGGATCTTTACATTCCGTGTGACTTGGGTAGATGATAAGGGAGAAGTTCAAAATAACATCGGTTATCGCGTTCAGTTTAATAATGCGATAGGACCATATAAAGGAGGAATACGTTTTCATGCCTCAGTGAATCTTTCCATTTTAAAATTTTTGGGATTTGAGCAAACCTTTAAAAATGCGTTGACCACATTACCGATGGGTGGAGCTAAAGGTGGGTCTGACTTTAGTCCAAGAGGCAAGAGCGATGCTGAAATTATGCGTTTCTGTCAGGCATTTATCCTAGAGCTCTGGCGTAATCTTGGTCCGGATCGTGATGTCCCCGCAGGCGATATTGGGGTAGGAGGCCGCGAAGTTGGTTATATGTATGGAATGTATAAGAAACTTGCGAGAGAAAACACCGGAACATTCACAGGTAAAGGCTTGAGTTTCGGAGGCTCGCGAATACGTCCGGAGGCAACAGGGTATGGAGCCTTATATTTTGTTGAAGATGTCTTAAAAGAGATGGGGAAAGATATCAAAGGAAAGACAATAGCTATTTCAGGATTCGGAAATGTGGCATGGGGAGCAGCCCAAAAAGCTACTGAATTGGGAGCCAAAGTCATAACAATTTCCGGACCCGACGGATATATTCTTGACCCACAAGGGCTTGACGCAGAAAAAATCGAATACATGCTTGAGCTTCGTGCCACAGGTGATGATATTGTAGAACCCTACGCCGAGAAATTCCCGGGTTCAATATTCTTTGCCGGGAAGAAACCATGGGAGCAGAAAGTTGATATCGCTCTCCCCTGCGCAACTCAAAACGAACTTGACGGGAATGATGCAAAGATGCTTATACAAAATGGCGTATTATTATGTGCTGAAGTCAGCAACATGGGTTGCACCCCGGAAGCTATTGATGAATTTATAACAGCTAAAGTGACCTACTGTCCCGGAAAAGCTGTAAATGCCGGAGGAGTTGCCACTTCAGGATTGGAAATGACACAAGATGCCGAGCATCTGCAATGGAGTGCAGAGGAAGTTGATGCAAAATTACATCAGATCATGAGTTCTATTCATGCAGCGTGTGTTGAATACGGGAAACAACCCGACGGATATATCAACTACATGAAAGGAGCCAACATAGCCGGCTTTATGAAAGTTGCCGATGCCATGATGGGACAAGGTGTCATTTAAGGACTGCACTGCAAGTTTAGTGTAAACCTTTTGCAATATAAAAGAAATTTCTATGTTTATAGGCCCGAGGGAAGTAAACATAGAAATTTCTTCTTTTATAATGTAATATTTAAAACAGCCGTTAAAAAATCACTCCATGGAGTAAAAAGTCGGATTTTTTGTGTAAATTTGCATTGCTAAGGTTTCCCTACTTTACGCATCAGCCGCAATAGCTCAGTCGGTAGAGCATTTCATTCGTAACGAAAAGGTCCTGGGTTCGAGTCCCAGTCGCGGCTCAAATTTTTGCCCTCACTTTTTAAAGTTGAGGGCACTTCTTTTTATAATGGCTCTTCCTGGATAAATGAGAATCTCCGTATCTCAATCCTATATATTATCAATTATTTTATCAAAAACCGATAATTCTCAAATGAAACCCGGGGATTGATTCTTTTTTTATTCGATATAAGCAGTTCCAGAGATCTCTCAGGACTATGAGCAGACAAGATACTATTCTCTTTTAACTTGATTCCGGTTGAGTCTCTCTCCAATTTTTCTTTCAGGTCATGGAAAACCACTTCAGGAGTTGAATAACGTGCCACACCCCAACCATACCGCTCTCCATTTTTAGCCTTTTTATATTCAAAGTCGCTTATTACAAGCCATCCTCCCATTTGGAGTCTTTGTAACGGGCCCTCCAAACCTTTATTTTTCGAATTGGTTATTAAATTTCCTTCGATTTCAGGAAGATCATCCCAATTACGTTTTCTGCCTCCGAAAATCAGCTGCCTGAGTTCAGTCGATGTCAAAGAGTCATTCTCCCTTATTATTTCAAGAAGCATTTCATCTATACCACCCTTTTTTACCGGATAAGCGTAGCGCCGATAATTAAGAAAATCAGGCAATAAATCCAATGCTACAAACCCGGCTTTCCTTTTAAAAAATTTCCCATAGGCCGTTGTTCGCTTTCTTATCACCGGACCTTTCCATTCCCAACATCCCTCATCAAAATTACCCCCGAATAACATCCCCAGTGCACACATCTCCTCAACCGACAATCCTTTAACATTATTTCTAAAGAAGGGAAGCAATCCATAATAAACAGCCGCCTCTTCCAGTTTCTCTTTGCTATCTATTAAAATCTCCTTTCGAACAGAAGGTTTCATTAATCTTAAAAACTCCTTAAATACTTCTTTTCCCATTTATATAAGTCAGATAGTCGCTATCTTTACTACAATGTAATTTTACCTTTAAAAACTACTCTTCACTACTTTTATTGTTAAAATTTTAATAGAAAAGATAAAAAAGAGGTGGCTCTCTATATGTTTAAGAATTTTTTCTTTAATTTTGCACTATGAAAAAGTAAGCAGACGTCAGACGCCATGATTTATCATAGGCGTCTTTTGTTTTTTAGTAAGCGTCCTTAAAACTTTCTCCTCTTTAAACAATTAGTTTCTGACAAACAAAGGAAAGATGAAAATCGGAATAGTTATGGGATCCTCAAGCGACTGGGGAATAATGAAAGGAGCAACTGAAGTTCTTAACTCATTTGGCGTTGAACATGAAGTTAAAGTACTGAGTGCACACCGCACACCTCATGAACTTGAAGAATGGGTAAATGGATTGAGAGAAAAGGGTTACACAACAGTCATAGCCGGCGCTGGCGGAGCGGCACATCTTGCCGGAGTTGTAGCAGCTTTCACAACTCTCCCCGTTATCGGCGTCCCGATTAAGGGACAATCCCTTGAGGGTCTTGACTCTCTTCTTTCAATGGTGCAAATGCCATCAGGGATACCGGTGGCTGTCACTGCTATCAACGGTGCTAAAAATGCAGCCTTGCTTGCCATTGAGATTATGGCTGTCTTCAACTCTGAGCTAAAAGAAAAATTAGATCTCTTTCGCAAAGAACAAGCCGAAAAAGTGATTGCATCAAAACTTGATTAAAGTATGAAGCCTTATAGAATTTTTGTAGAGAAACGTCCTCAATTCCGGGTCGAGGCTCAAAGCCTTCAAGAAGAGCTGAATTCTAATTTGGGTCTTAATATTAAAGACTTGAGGCTCCTTACAATATACGACCTCTTTGGGTTTGACAAGGAATTAAAAGAAAAGACAAGTTACAGGGTCTTCGGTGAGCCTGCAACAGATATTGTCACCGAAGATATCGATTTAGAGGGGAAGCCTCATTTAGCTGTAGAATCTTTGCCGGGTCAATTCGACCAAAGAGCCTCAGCAGCTGAAGATTGTGTGAAGCTTATCCAACCGGATGCTGACGTCATCATCCGTAGCGGTAAGATTCTGATTTTTGATGACGGTATTAATAAAAATGATCTCGATAAGATATCATCTTATATTATTAATGCTGTAGAATCACGCGAAAAAGACATAAACAAACTTGAACAACCGGGATATGCCAAGGCTAAGCCGGTTGAAATCCTCTCCGGATTTAGAGATATCACGCCTCAAACAGCTGTAGACTTTTGTAAAAGTAAAGGGCTGGCTATGAATGAAGACGATCTTATGGAAGTGGTGGAATATTTCAAAAAGGAAAATCGCGATCCATTCGAGACAGAGCTCCGTATTTTAGATACTTATTGGAGCGACCATTGTCGACACACCACTTTCACTACATGTCTTACAGAAATTAAAATCGACGACTCTTTTATTTCGGCCGATCTTGAAAGAAGCATCAAAGAATGGAAGGAAATACGTCAGATTCTTGGCAGGGAAAACAAGCCTCTATGTCTGATGGACCTTGCCACTATCGGAGCAAGATATCTAAAAAAGGAAGGATTCTTGAATGATTTGGAAGAGAGCGAAGAAAATAATGCTTGTAGCATTTTTGTAGACATTGACGTTGACGGTGAGATTGAAAGATGGCTTCTTCAATTTAAAAATGAGACTCATAATCATCCAACAGAGATAGAGCCATTCGGAGGAGCATCCACCTGCCTGGGAGGTGCTATTCGCGACCCGCTGAGCGGACGCAGCTATGTCTATCAGGCAATGCGTGTCACCGGAGCCGGCGATATCTATTCCCCGGTTTCAGAAACTATGAAAGGGAAACTTCCTCAAAGAGTCATATCGGTTAAGGCTGCAGAGGGCTACTCTTCCTATGGAAATCAAATTGGCCTCGCCACAACTCATGTCAGAGAAATATTCCATCCCGGATATCTGGCAAAAAGATTGGAAGTAGGAGCCGTAGTCGGAGCCGTCAAAGCTGAGAATGTGAGAAGAGAAAGCCCGGTACCAGGCGATGTTATCCTTATGTTTGGGGGGCGCACCGGTCGTGATGGAATAGGAGGGGCTACCGGTTCTTCTAAAGAACACACAACTTCCTCCCTGGAAGAGTGTGGCAGTGAAGTACAGAAAGGAAATGCTCCCGAAGAAAGAAAAATTGCAAGACTCTTCAAACGTCCGGAAGTTACAAAGTTGATTAAAAAATCAAATGATTTCGGAGCCGGTGGAGTCAGCGTTGCTATTGGCGAATTGACTGATGGACTTGATATTTATCTCGACAGGGTTCCGGTGAAATATTCAGGTCTCAACCCCACTGAAATTGCGATAAGCGAAAGCCAGGAAAGAATGGCTGTAGTCCTTGATCCAAAAGACAAAGACCTTTTTGAAAAATACTGCAAAGAGGAAAATCTGGAAGTTACTCACGTCGCTGATGTCACTGACTCAGGCAGAATGAGAATGTATTACGATGGCGTTTTAAAGGCTGACCTCAAAAGGGATTTTATCGATTCGGCAGGAGCCCCTCACTTTGCAAAAGCTGAAATAGGAGTGGTTGAGCCAATCAACCCATTTATGAGAGAAGTGGAAGGAAATTCTCTCAAAGAAAAATTCCTGAATATTTTGAAAGACAAAAATGTTACTTCCCAAAAGGGTTTGATAGAACGTTTTGATTCCACAATCGGGAAATCTACCGTTTTGATGCCATTCGGGGGAGAGACGCAAGGCACTGAAGTGCAAGTGTCTGTGCAAAAATTCCCTGTTGCTCCGGCACAAACCGACACAGCCAGCCTTATGGCATTTGGATTCAACCCCTTTATCACGGAATGGAGCCCTTATCATGGAGCAGCCTATGCTTTTGTCGAAGCAGTAGGGAAAGCTGTAGCGGCAGGAGGAGAATACTCTAAATTGAGATTTTCATTCCAAGAATATTTTGAACGGCTTCATTCCGCTCATTCTTGGGGCAAACCGCTTGCCGCTCTTTTAGGAGCGCTCAGAATGCAACTTGAATTCAAATTGCCTGCCATTGGCGGCAAAGATTCGATGAGCGGAACTTTTGCACATATCTCTGTGCCGCCAACTCTTATAGCTTTTGGAGTGGAACCGGTTAAAGCTTCTGACGTTATAAGTCCGGAATTCAAAGCTCCCGGCAATTTAATATATTTAGTGAGACACATACCCCTTCCTTCCCTAATGCCTGACACAAAACAACTGATTGATAATTTCACCATGGTCAACAGGCTTATAAAAGAAAAGACAGTGGTATCCTCCTATTATCCAACATTCGGTGGAATTGCCGAGGCTATTGCCAAAATGAGCTTTGGTAACCGGGTCGGTGCCAACATCACCATTAAGGAAGATGATCTTTTCAACTATGGAAATGGCTCGTTAATTATTGAATCAACTGAAGTTTTGTTTCTCCCCGGTTTTGAACTTTTAGGAGAAACCGTTTCAGAACCTGAATTGACCATCAATGGCGAAATGATTCCTATAGATGAGGCCTTCAATGCCAACAGGATAAAATTTACAGAAGTCTATCCCGACAAAACAAATGTGGCCGGGAATGTTGAAAATGCCTCATCAAAGGAGGGGATTAGCAACTTAAAACCGGAATTCCCTAAAAAGAATCCCGTGGTCTTTCTGCCGGTATTCCCGGGCACCAACTGTGATTACGACATGGCAGCTTCTTTCCGCAAAGAGGGTGCAGATGTTATAATTTCCGTATTTAGAAATTTAACTCCGGAAGACATCGAGCAATCTATTGAGGAAATGAGTGACAATATAGATTCCTGCGATATCCTTGCTTTCTCCGGAGGTTTTTCTGAAGGAGACGAGCCGGATGGTAGCGGAAAGTTTATTGCCAATGTCATCATGAATGAAAAGGTAAAATCTGCCATTGAAAGATTGATACAACGTAAAGGTCTCATATTAGGGATTTGCAATGGCTTCCAGGCACTCGTTAAATCCGGATTGCTTCCATATGGCAAAATTGGAGAAATAGAATCTACTTCTCCAACTCTCTTCCATAATGATATCAACCGCCACATCTCTCAAATTGTGACAACCAGGGTAGGAACCACCTCTTCTCCTTGGCTTTCCGGTTTTTCTGAGGGAGAACTACACTCTGTGGCAGCTTCACATGGAGAAGGTAAATTTGTAGCATCCCCGGAATTATTAGAGCAGCTTAAAGAGAATGGACAGATAGCGTTCCAATATGCCGACAGAGAAGGTAATGCCACTCTTGAATCCCCGTATAACCCTAACGGTTCTTTGGAAGCCATAGAGGGAATCATCTCCCCGGATGGTTTGATTTTAGGGAAAATGGCACATTCCGAAAGGTATGATTCCGGGTTGATGAAAAATATTTCAGGGAACAAATCCCAGAATATATTCGCAAATGCAGTAAAATATTATCAGCAATAAAAAACAGCGATATGGCAAAAAGTTATGAAGCCTCAGGCGTAAATCTGGAAGCGGGATATGAAGTAGTCAGCCGCATCAAAAAGCATGTTGCCTCCACAGCGCGCAGAGGCTGCATGGGCAATATAGGAGCTTTTGGAGGAATGTTTGATCTCGGATCCCTTCATTATAAGCACCCCATTCTTGTCAGCGGCACAGATGGGGTTGGCACCAAACTAAAGATAGCCTTCGCCATGGGGAAACATGACACTATAGGGATTGACGCTGTGGCAATGTGTGTGAATGATGTGCTGGCTCAGGGAGCTGAACCGCTTTTCTTCCTTGACTATATAGCAGTCGGGAAAAACAAACCTGCAGTAGTTGAAAGCATAGTGAGCGGAGTGGCGAATGGATGTAGACAAGCCGGATGCGCTCTTATAGGCGGTGAAACTGCTGAGATGCCGGGTATGTACTCTGAAGATGACTATGATATTGCCGGATTTACCGTAGGTGCCGTTGAAAAAGATAATCTCATTGATTGCAGTAAAGTTAAAAGTGGAGATGTCTTGGTGGGAGTAGCTTCTTCAGGTCTTCATTCCAACGGTTTCAGTCTTGTTAGAAAAATTATTTATGACAACCATCTTGACCTTCACAAAAAATATGAAGGGACCGGTGACAAAACTTTAGGTGAAGTTTTGCTCACACCGACAAGGATCTATGTAAAGCCTGTTTTGGAGGTACTTAAAAATGCTGATGTTCATGGGATTGCCCACATCACCGGAGGAGGCTTTGATGAAAATATTCCTCGTATTCTGCCCGAAGATTGCGGTGTTGAAATTCTAAGCGGCAGCTGGGAAATCCCGCCTATTTTCAGTCTCCTGCAAAGAGAAGGGAAAATAGCCGCTCGAGAAATGTATAATATCTTCAATATGGGAATGGGTCTGGTAATGGCCCTTTCTCCTAAAGATGCAGCCACTGCCATTAAAATTCTTACAGAATGGGGAGAGAAAGCTTCAGTGATAGGAAAAGTTGTTACAGGAGAAAAAATTGTTTCGCTCACATGAATAATAAAAAAAGGATAGCCATCTTTGCAAGTGGCAACGGAAGCAATTTTGAAGCAATAGCAGAAGCTTGCCGCCAAAATCGGTTGGATGCTCAGGTGGCTCTCTGTGTTTGTGACCATCCCGGAGCTTATGTGACTGAAAGAGCAAAAAGATTGGAAATCCCTGTTTTGGAATTCAAACCAAAGAATTATTCCGGTAAAGAAGAGTATGAAAGAATGATACTTTCCGAACTTCAAAAAGAGGAAGTTGAACTTATCTGTCTTGCCGGATATATGAGAATCGTCGGAAAAACACTTTTGGATGCCTATAAAGAGAAGATAATCAACATTCATCCTTCATTGTTGCCGGCTTTTCCGGGAGTGGATGCTATCGGTCAGGCTCTCAAGTATGGTGTCAAGGTATTTGGAGTCACGGTTCATTTTGTAGATGAAACTCTCGATGGAGGTAAAATTATATCCCAGATAGCCATCCCATACGAAGGAGGAGACCGGGAAGAGGTCGAAACAATCATTCATGCCTGGGAGCATGCCATTTATGTTTCAACACTTAAAAAACTATTAAATTAATAAGCCTTAACACGCTAAAAATATATAAAACTTATGCGAGCCTTAATAAGTGTCAGCGATAAAACAGGTGTAATTGAATTTGCATCAGCATTAAATAATTTGGGATGGACCCTTATAGCCACCGGAGGGACTTTAAAAACTTTGCGTGGAGCCGGGTTAGAGGTGCTGGATATTCAAGATGTGACAGGTTTCCCGGAGATTTGTGAGGGACGCGTCAAGACTCTGCATCCCAAAGTTCACGGGGGTTTGCTCGCTCGCCGCGATAAAGATGACCACATGGCCCAAATTGCGGAAAACGGGATTACTCCTATTGACTTGGTATGTGTCAATCTTTACCCTTTTGAGTCGACTATATCAAAACCTGATGTCACTATGGAAGATGCCATCGAGAATATAGATATAGGGGGTCCTTCTATGTTGCGAAGCGCAGCAAAAAATTTCAGAGATGTAACTGTGATTTGTAATCCTGCAGATTATCCAACAGTGATTGAAGAAATAACGCTTAACGGTAACACACAATACGACACAAGGTTAAGGCTTTCAGCTCAAGCTTTCACACACACAGCGCTATATGATTCAAGAATCGCTGAGTTTATGAGAAAAGCAGCCGGATTGCCGGAGAAACTTTTCCTGAGTTTCGATGAAGTGCAAACCTTGCGCTATGGGGAAAATCCTCATCAAAAGGCAACTTTCTATAAGGAAGCGAAAGAAGTGCCCTATTCTGTGGCCTTTTCAAAGCAATTACAAGGGAAAGAATTAAGCTATAATAATATTCAGGATGCAAACGCTGCCTTGAGCATAGTGCGTGAATTTGAACAACCATTTTGTGTTGCCCTCAAACACATGAATCCCTGCGGTGCTGCAGTAGGCCAAGATGCTCTTGAAGCTTGGGGGAAGGCTTATGAGGCCGACAAAGTCAGCATTTATGGAGGAATTGTAGCACTCAATCGTCCGGTGACTAAAGAAATCGCCTTACAGATGAAACCGATCTTCCTTGAGATAGTCATGGCGCCATCCTTTGAGCCGGATGCCCTTGAAATCTTTGCATCTAAGAAGAATTTGAGACTTCTGGAAGTCAAAATGGATAGGGAAAGGAAAAACTGCAAGGCATATACCGGCATAACCGGAGGATTGTTGGTGCAAGATGCAGATCTTGAATGTCTGACACTCACAGACGAAATGTGTGTTACAAAACGGCGTCCTACAGACAGGGAATTAAAGGATCTGAATTTTGCCTGGAAGATAGTGAAACATGTCAAAAGTAATGCGATAGTGGTAGCCAAGGATTGTGCCACAGCCGGAGTCGGCGCCGGGCAGATGAATCGGGTGGGCTCGGCGGAAATCGCTCTTGAAGAAGCAAAAGCAGCCGGCATTTCGGAAGGATTAGTTCTTGCATCTGATGGTTTCTTACCTTTTGGCGACACGGTTGAACTGGCTTCTAAATATGGTGTAGTGGCCATCGTACAACCGGGCGGAAGCATTAGAGACGAAGAGTCAATACAAACAGCCGATGAAAAAGGAATCGCAATGCTCTTCACAGGGATGCGTCATTTTAAACATTAACCCTTGATTTGTAAAAGATATCCTTTAATATATCCGATAATTGTTGAAAATGCACATAGGAATGGAAGGGAAGAAAAGAGTTTTGGTGGTTGGTTCCGGAGGACGAGAACATGCCATTATAAAATCATTATCCAAATCATCAAAAGTATCAGAACTATATTGTGCACCGGGGAATGCCGGGATTGCACAAGATGCTGAATGTGTAGATATTAAAGTTGATGACATTGAATCACTCGTTAATTTTGCGCAAAGAAAGAATATAGATCTGACAATCATAGGTCCGGAAGTAGCCTTGGCCGCAGGAGCAGCGGATGCCTTTAAAAGCGTTGGGCTTACAGTTTTCGGTCCTACCAAAGGGGCAGCCCGAATTGAGAGCAGCAAGGAATTTGCAAAAAGATTGATGGCAAAAAATAATATCCCCACAGCCTCCTACGCGACATTCACAAATCTTGATGAAGCATTGGAGTATGTGAGAAAAGGTAAGTTCCCGACTGTCATAAAATATGATGGACTTGCAGCCGGTAAAGGTGTGGTGGTGGCTCAGAACCTTGAAGAAGTAGAAAATGCTCTAAAGGAGATGCTTGAAGATCATAAATTTGGAAGCGACAAAGTTATCATCGAAGAATTTTTGGAAGGTCCGGAATTCTCCTTTATGTGTTTTGTGTCGGGAGATAAGGTTTATCCATTGGAATTAGCCCAAGATCATAAACGCGCCTATGATGGCGACAAAGGTCCGAACACAGGCGGGATGGGGGCTTATTCTCCGGTGCCTTTTATATCACCCCAGAGCTATGAAAAGGCCCTCCACGATATAATGCAACCTGCTGCCAAAGGTTTGGTAGAAGAGGGACATCCTTTCTGTGGAGTGCTTTACGGGGGTCTGATTCTAACAGAAGAGGGCCCTAAAGTCATTGAATTCAATGCACGTTTCGGTGACCCTGAAACTGAAGTGGTCTTGCCTCGTCTGGAATCAGATTTATTTGATTTCATCATGGCGGCAATCAACGGAGAAGATTTTATTCCTCAATGGAGTCATGACGCAGTTATTGGAGTCGTACTTGCATCCAAGGGATACCCTGAAGCATATGAAAAAGGAGCGGATATTCTTGGCCTTGACAAGGTGAATGGCGAAGTTTTCCACATGGGAACATCTTTCAAAGATGGTAATTTTAAAGTAGCGGGAGGAAGAGTCTTGATGGTGACAGCACATGGCGAGGATCTCCCGGCAGCTCAAGTGAATGTATATAAAGAGATTGCAGCAATTGAGTGTCCTGCACTTTTCCATCGTTCGGATATTGGTAAAGCCTCCTTAAAATTTTAAAGCTAAACAGAATATGCAAATAAGCGGAACCGATCTCGCCAAAGAGATAAAAGCAGAAGTGAAACAAGGGGTTAAGGATGCCGTAGATAGATATGGACGTCCTCCTCATTTAGTAGTGATACTTGTAGGTGAAGATCCCGCAAGCCAATCTTACGTCAAAGGGAAAGGGAAAGATGCTGAAGAAGTAGGATTCAAAAGCACGACATTACGATATCCTGCCACAATTTCAGAAGAAGAGCTCCTTCATATAATCAGAGATTTGAACAAGGATGATGAAGTAGACGGAATTCTTGTGCAACTACCCTTACCCTCTCATATTGATGAAGACAAAGTCATTGAAACAATAGATCAATCCAAAGACGTAGATGGTTTTCATCCTGCCAACGTGGCAGCATTATGGCAAAAACGCCCCTGCACATATCCATGCACACCCAAAGGAATCATAAAGCTTCTCGACAAAGCCGGAGTTGATATTAACGGCAAGAGAGCAGTGGTGATTGGTAGAAGCAACATAGTAGGCCTTCCTGTTGCTAAAATGTTGCTTGACAGAAATGCTACCGTCACAATAGCCCATAGCAAGACTACAGATTTAAAAAAAGTGGCATCTGAAGCTGATATTCTTGTTGTTGCTATCGGCAGACCCCGATTTGTAACGGCTGATATGGTAAAAGAGGGAGCTGCTGTGATTGATGTTGGTGTCAATCGAGATCCGGCAACCGGAAAACTTTGTGGAGATGTGGATTTCAATGAAGTGGCTCAAATTGCAGGCGTTATTACTCCTGTCCCGGGTGGAGTAGGACCCATGACAAGAGCCTGCCTGATGGAAAATACTCTCGAATGTTATTTAAAAAATCAAGAATCTAAAATCTGAATTTCTCGATAGATCAGCAAACCACTAACTAAACAGACATAAGATGATAGAGAGATATGGACGCGATATAATGCGCAATGTTTGGACTGAAGATAATAAATTCAAAGCCTATCTAAAGGTTGAGATTTTAGCTGCCGAAGCATGGATGGAACTTGGTGTCGTGCCGCCTCAAGATGTTGAGAAGCTGAAAAAGAACGCTAAGTTTGATATTGAAAGAATAAAAGAGATAGAGCTACAGACCCGACATGATATTGTGGCTTTCACACGCACTGTCAGCGAATCTTTAGGTGATGAAAAGAAATGGGTACATTATGGTCTGACATCCACAGATGTCGTAGACACAGCAAACGGCTATCTCTTCAAGCAGGCTGATGAAATATTGCGCAAAGATCTTGAAGAGTTCATAAAAATGCTCGAGCAACAGGCCAAGAGATTCAAGCATCTCCCTTGCATAGGCCGCACTCATGGGATACATGCCGATATCACCTCCTTCGGCCTTAAATGGGTGTTATGGTTAGCTGAAATGAAGAGGAATCTGCATAGATTCAATGAAGCAGCCAAAGGAGTTGAAGTAGGGAAAATCAGTGGAGCTGTCGGAAATTTTGCCAATATCCCTCCTTTTGTACAAGATTATGTGTGTGAAAAACTTGGCATCGCTTCAGCAGATATCAGTACACAGGTGATCCAACGAGACAGGCACGCATATTATATGGCCACCTTGGCCCTCATCGGTGCCTCCTTGGAACAAATGGCATTGGAAGTTAGAAACCTTCAACGCACGGAAGTGCATGAAGTTGAAGAATCATTCGGTAAAGGTCAGAAAGGTTCATCCGCGATGCCTCATAAACGTAATCCGGTGAGCTCAGAAAATATCTGTGGTTGTGCCAGAGTGCTCCGTGGATATATGGCCACTGCATACGAAAATGTTGCCCTATGGCATGAAAGAGATATCTCTCATTCTGCAACAGAAAGAATTATTATGCCGGATGCAACAATCCTCCTTGACTATATGCTCAACCGGATGAAAGGTGTTCTCGAAAATATAGTGGTGTTTGAGCAACAGATGAAATCCAACATTTATCGTACAAATGGAGTTATTTTTGCTCAAAGAGTCATGAATGCACTAATCGATAAGGGATTCTCTCGAGAAAAAGCCTACGACACTGTTCAGCCTATTGCCATGAGAGCAATGCAGGAAGGGAAACCTTACCAAGACTTGTTGAAACAGGATGAAACAATAATGGGGAGCATGACTCCGGAGGAACTGGATGCCTGCTTCACTCTCGATTATTATTTCAAGAACATTGATCATATTTACAAACGTAATAATTTAGAATAAGGATGTCGCAACGACTTGTAGTTATAGGGTCACAATGGGGTGACGAAGGGAAAGGGAAAATCACCGACTTCTTTGCTTGCCGTGCTGATATGGTGGTGCGTTATCAAGGAGGCAATAACGCCGGACACAGCGTTATGTTTAACGGCAAGAAATATTCATTGCAAAGCATCCCGTCGGGAATTTTCAATCCGAATACTGTCAATATAATGGCTAACGGGATGGTTGTGAATCCGGAATCCCTGGTTTTGGAATTACAAAAACTCAGAGATCAAGGAATCACCGACTTTCAATTATATATATCTGACAGGGCAGCCATGGTGATGCCCTGGCATTCCGATCTCGACGGAGCCTATGAAGCCGGGAAAGGAAAGAAATTGATTGGCACCACCAAGAAGGGTATCGGTCCGGCTTATTGCGACAAATATAGCCGCTCGGGATTAAGAATGGGAGATCTTCTGGAACCAGATTATTTCGCAGAACGCCTCAAAGATGCTCTTGACATAAAGAATAAAGAGCTTGAGATGTTAGGGCTCCTCCCCTATCAATTTGAAAAAGTCTATAAAAGATATATGGAATTGGCCGAAATCCTCGGACCACGTATTATAGACACATCAGCTTTGATTAACAAAGCATTGAGGGAAGCCGACAAGAAAATCTTATTTGAGGGTGCACAAGGTATGATGCTTTGTATTGATCATGGCACCTATCCTTATGTCACCTCTTCAACTCCTTCGGCAGCAAGCGTTCCGGTTGGTGCCGGAATCGCGCCTCATTGGATTGATGAGGTCTTGGGAGTTGCAAAAGCATATTGTACAAGAGTAGGTGAGGGTCCGTTCCCTACTGAATTATTTGATGATCTTGCTCAAGAAATACGTGAAAGGGGACATGAATATGGCACAGTGACAGGACGTCCCCGACGCATAGGTTGGTTTGATGGGGTTGTAGCTCGCTACACCTCCCGGCTTGCAGGAATCTCGAATTGGGCGCTTATGCTTTTTGATGTGCTCTCCGGTCTTGACACAGTTAAAATATGCACCCACTATGAACTTGACGGGCAGATTATTGACACTCCCCCTTCCACTATCTCTAAGCTTTCACGATGCAAACCTGTCTATATTGAGCTTCCCGGATGGAAAGAGGATATTTCAAAGATCAGCTCTTATGATGAATTGCCTGTAAATGCAAAGAATTATATTAAGAAAATCGAAGAGATTACCGAAGTGCCTGTTGGTGTAGTGTCAGTAGGTCCGGATCGCACTCAGACAATAATACTTTCAGAAAAGTTAAAAGAATTTTAAACAAGAACCTTAAAAGAGAATATCATAATGAGCTTTGTAACAGAAAAAATCAATGAGGAAGGGATGACCTTCGACGATGTGCTACTCGTCCCCGCCTATTCTGAAGTCACTCCAAACATGGTGGATGTAGAAACACGTTTCTCACGTAATATTCCCTTGAATATACCGATTGTGTCAGCTGCTATGGACACTGTCACAGAAGCAGCTATGGCTATTGCAATGGCTCGTCAGGGTGGCATCGGAGTGATCCATAAAAATATGTCGATTGAAAGACAGGCCCTTCAGATCAGAAAAGTAAAAAGAGCTGAAAGCGGTATGATTTTCGATCCTATCACCATAACCCCTGATCAATCTGTTGGTGATGCACTGAGGATTATGCAAGAAAATCATATCGGGGGCATTCCCGTTGTAGATAGCAATAAACATTTGGCAGGTATTGTCACAAATCGCGACCTCCGTTTTCAAACCAATGAAAATATTCCAATTTCGGAGGTGATGACAAAAGATAATATTGTGACAACCACAAATCCCAATCTTTCAGAGGCTTCTGAAATCTTATTAAGACATAAAATTGAGAAGCTGCCGGTTGTGGATGAGAACAACAAACTTATCGGGTTGATTACATATCGAGATATAACCAAGATAAAAGATTATCCACAAGCCTGCAAAGACTCTAAGGGAAGACTAAGAGTAGCCGGTGGTGTAGGAGTGACTTCCGACACTTTAAAACGCGTTGAAGCATTAGTGAATGCCGGAGCCGATGCAGTGGTGATCGACACTGCTCATGGCCACTCAGCCAACGTGGTTAAGACATTACGTGCCGTGAAATCAGAATTTCCGTCAATCGATGTGGTTGTTGGGAATATTGCCACTTCAGAGGCTGCCGAATATCTGATTGCAAACGGAGCCGACGGCATTAAGGTAGGTATCGGCCCGGGATCAATATGCACCACACGTATTGTGGCCGGTGTAGGAGTGCCACAACTCACAGCTATTTTTAATTGTGCTAAAGTAGCAGCTCCCCATGGTGTTCCGGTCATTGGCGACGGTGGTTTGAGATATTCCGGAGATGTTGTTAAGGCTATTGCTGCAGGAGCCGACTGTGTCATGATGGGCTCAATGTTGGCCGGTACGGAGGAGTCTCCCGGCGAAACCATTATCTACAACGGCAGGAAATTTAAAGCTTATCGCGGAATGGGATCAATTGAAGCTATGGAGGCCGGTTCTAAAGACAGATATTTCCAAAGCGGTACAAACGATTCCAGCAAATTCGTACCTGAGGGTATTGTTGCAAGAGTTCCATATAAAGGGACACTTTCAGAAACAATCTATCAACTGTTGGGTGGTCTCCGCTCCGGAATGGGATATTGCGGTGCTAAGAATATTTCCGCTCTGCATAATGCTCGTTTTGTGAGAATTACTTCTGCCGGAGTTATTGAAAATCATCCTCACGATGTCACGATAACTAAAGAGGCTCCCAATTATTCGCGTGCAGATTAATCGCTAAACTCACCTATAATCCCCAAATCACCCGCTCGGACTTATGGAAAAGATACTTATCCTTGATTTCGGTTCTCAATACACCCAATTGATCGCCAGGAGAGTCAGAGAATTGAATGTCTATTGTGAGATACATCCTTTTAACAAGATTCCGGCAATTGATGCCTCTATAAAAGGAGTGATTCTTTCAGGCTCGCCGGCATCTGTCAAAGATGTAGATGCTCCCAAACCCGATTTATCAGAGATAAAAGGGAAATTACCACTTTTAGGGGTATGTTATGGTGCTCAATTGCTGGCAATTCTTGGAGGTGGAAAAGTGGAGTCGGCTCCTTCCCGTGAATATGGACGAGCTATGTTCACTGTCTTGGACCAACTTGATCCTCTTTTAAAAGGAATTCCTTCACCTACTCAAGTATGGATGTCACACGGCGACACGATCACAGACCTTCCTGAGAATTACAAGATTATCGGGTCGACAGAAAATGTCAGGGCTGCCGCATATCGAATAAAAAATGAAGCCACCTGGGGTATTCAATTCCATCCCGAGGTGTATCACAGTGTTGCGGGAAAGGACATCTTGTCAAATTTCGTGATCAATATCTGTGGATGCAGCGCAACGTGGAGTCCTGATTCTTTTATTGAGTCAACAGTCAAAGAGCTGAAAGATAAAATCGGGGATGAACGGGTAATTTTGGGTCTTTCCGGCGGAGTCGATTCATCGGTTGCGGCAATGTTGCTGCATAAAGCTATAGGGGATCGGCTCACATGTATCTTTGTCAATAACGGATTGCTTCGCAAAAATGAGTTTGTAGATGTTCTTGAGTCCTATAAGGGCATGGGTCTCAACGTGATAGGGATAGATGCCTCTCAAAAGTTTTATGCCGACCTCAAAGGAGTGACAGATCCTGAACAAAAAAGAAAAATCATCGGAAGAGACTTCGTGGAGGTATTCAATGAGGAGGCAAAAAAGATAAAAGATGCCCGTTGGCTTGCACAAGGCACAATTTATCCGGATGTCATTGAAAGTTGCTCGGTTAAAGGCCCTTCAGCTACTATAAAAAGTCATCACAATGTAGGCGGCCTTCCCAAAGAAATGCATCTAAAGATTGTTGAGCCTTTGAGACTTCTTTTCAAGGATGAAGTGAGAAGGGTTGGGAAAGCTCTGAATATGGATCCCAAATTGCTGGGTCGCCATCCTTTCCCGGGTCCCGGACTTGGCATAAGGATTCTTGGAGAAGTGACTCCTGAGAAAGTGAGAGTGCTTCAAGAAGCCGACAATATATTCATTAGCAATCTCCGTAAAGCCGGTCTTT
Organism: Muribaculaceae bacterium; assembly: GCA_022510385.1. Taxonomy (GTDB): domain Bacteria; phylum Bacteroidota; class Bacteroidia; order Bacteroidales; family Muribaculaceae; genus Lepagella. The sequence continues at coordinate 129,320 of JAFLTQ010000003.1, forward strand.
ATGATCAGGTGTGGCAAGCAGGTGTCATTCTTTTGCCTGTACAAAGCGTAGGGGTTATGGGTGATGAAAGGACCTATGAAAATTGTGTGGCTCTCAGAGCTGTTATTTCAACCGACGGGATGACAGCCGATTGGGTTCATCTCCCCTATGATTTCTTGGCTGACACAAGCAATGAAATTATCAACAAGGTAAAAGGAGTGAACCGAGTTGTCTATGATATCTCCTCAAAACCACCTGCCACCATCGAATGGGAATAGTTAAGATTCAACCAATCCTCTCTGTTGTTTGTTGTATTTATGAATTTAACTAATAACAAACTTTTAAATTTTGAAATTATGAAAACAAATTTTAAATTCGGAGAGGTACTTAAATTTAACGAATTGATAGGATACAACGCTGAAAAGGTTGAATTCAAGCAGATATTTGAGACTTCAAATGGCGGAGTAGCTTTAGTAGCACTGAAAGCCGGACAGAAATTAGACACGCATACTGCTCCTTTTGAAGTGATGGTTACAGTGTGTGAAGGCGACATAGAATTCACCATGTTAGATATGTCAAACAGAGTGAAAGCCGGAGAATTTTTGTTAATGGGAGCAAATGTTCCTCACAGTGTAGTGGCAAATTCCGATTCCAAGCTCATGTTGGTGAAGGTGAAAGATTAACTCTATATATCAAAGAAGTTTAACCACAATAAGGAAAAATATGTTGTGAAGCAGGATGGTTTCAACCTCCTGCTTTTTCATTTTTATTTATGGCGAAAATTGATTAAATTTGCAGATAGTGGCTATTTTTCACAACGACACAAGAAAAGCATCAAACGACTCATTGTGGAGAAAAATTGAATCCTACTAAAATAGCCATAAAAAAGAGATGAAGGTGAAATGGAATTATCAACCACTCACTCCTCAACAAAAGGAGAAAGCGGAAGCCATGTTGGCACAATGTGGCGATGACCGCACTGTGGCCGAACTTCTCATTCGCCGTGGCGTTGAAACGCCCCAAGAGGCAGCCTCTTTTTTCGCTCCCTCGATATCTGATCTCCATGATCCCTTTCTGATGCCCGATATGGATAAGGCTGTCAACCGCCTGAATAAAGCCATGGGAGCTAAAGAGAGAATTATGGTCTATGGAGACTATGATGTCGACGGCACCACTGCAGTTGCTCTCGTCTATAAATATCTGCAGAATTATTACAGCAACATTGAATATTATATACCCACACGATATGAAGAGGGGTATGGGATATCGATGAAAAGCATCGATTATGCCGCTGAAAACAATGTCAAACTTGTAATAGTGCTCGATTGCGGAATCAAGGCTATCAATGAGATAGCTTATGCAAAAGAGAAAGGTATTGATTTCATTATTTGCGACCATCACATGCCGGATGAAACTTTGCCGGAGGCCGTGGCTATTCTTAATCCAAAGATGCCGGGGTCTAAATATCCGGAGAAACATCTGTCGGGGTGTGGAGTAGGATTTAAATTCATGCAGGCTTTTGCCAGAAGCAATGGCTTGACAAACCATAATGAATTGGAATCTCTTTTAGATCTCGTCGCAGTAAGTATCGCTGCAGATATAGTGCCTATCACGGGAGAAAACCGTGTGATGGCCTATCATGGTCTCAAACGTCTGAATTCTAACCCCAATCTCGGTCTAAGAAGCATAATCCGTCTTTGTAAGTTAACTAATAAGGATATAACTATCAGCGACGTGATTTTTAAAATAGGGCCTCGTATCAATGCCTCAGGCAGAATGCAAAGTGGTGTTGAGGCTGTCGACCTTCTCGTTTGTCGCGATCTTCATGAAGCCTACGAAAAGGGGAAAGATATCGACCAATATAACCGCGACCGTAAAGAGCTCGATAAAAAAATCACTGAAGAAGCCAACGAGATAATTTCCAATAACGTTAATATCGTGCAGGGAAAGAAGTCTGTTGTGATTTATAATAAAGACTGGCACAAAGGCATCATAGGAATTGTAGCCTCACGTCTCACCGAACTTTATTATAAACCGGCAGTTGTCTTGACTTGTTCCAATGGCCTGGCGACAGGTTCTTCAAGGTCAGTGCAAGGATTCGATATATATTCGGCCATAAATTCAATGAGAGATTTGCTTCTGAATTTTGGCGGCCATCCTTATGCGGTAGGCTTATCGCTAAAAGAGGAAAATATTCCGGAATTCAGACGCCGTTTTGAAGAATATGTTGCACGAAATATCAAACCGAATCAACTTCAACCTATGACGGAGATCGATGCTGTGATTGAATTTGCAGACATCACCCCTACTCTGATTTCTTATCTTAAGAAATTTAATCCTGTCGGACCGGGAAATCAAAATCCCGTATTCTGCACCAAGAATGTATTTGATTTCGGTACAAGCCGTCTCGTTGGTAAGAATCTCGAACATATAAAGCTCGAACTGGAAGACAACAGTACCAGTCGTGTCTTAAATGCCATAGCATTCAATATGGCTCCCTATTTCGAGCATATTCATTCCCACAAACCAATAGATATCTGCTACACTATTCAGCTTACAAAGCATTTAGACGGGAATGACTCAATCCAACTTATGATAAGGGACATAAGGCCCTCCAAACAATCATAATGCCAAACATCAATTCCGACATAAATGGCATCCTCAAAAAATATTGGGGGTTTGACACTTTCCGTCCCTTACAGGAACAAATTATAAGAAATATACTTAAGGGTGAAGACACTTTAGGCCTTATGCCAACCGGCGGTGGGAAATCAATCACATTCCAAGTGCCCTCTCTTTGTTTTGAGTCAGGACTCACCATAGTGGTGACGCCTCTTATTTCTTTAATGAAGGATCAGGTGGATAACCTTAAACGCCATAGAATCAAGGCGGCTTATCTTCATTCCGGCATGTCATCCAAAGAGAACCGGTTGGCCTGGGAATTAATTGTAAACGGGAAAGCTCGACTGCTTTATGTTTCTCCCGAAAAGCTCCAGAACGAACGCTTCCTGACGGAACTAAGAAATCTCAAAATAAATTTTATAGCCGTTGATGAGGCTCACTGTATATCTCAATGGGGATACGATTTTCGCCCTTCTTATCTTAATATAAAAAAACTCAGAAAATTAAAGCCGGACATTCCGATGCTGGCTCTTACTGCCACGGCGACTCCTGAAGTGGTGAAAGATATTATGAAACAGCTCGAATTTAAAAGCTCTACGGTTTTTAAAAAGAGTTTCACAAGAGAAAATATCAGTTATCTGGTAAGAAAATCTGATACTAAAATACATGATGTCTTTCATATATTGTCTCACACTTCCGGAAGTTCCATAGTTTACGTCAGAAACCGTAAACGAACCAAAGAAATAGCGGAATATCTTGAATCAACCGGTTTTACATCTACATATTATCACGCCGGTTTGGATAATAAGTTGAAAGAGGAACGCCAAAATATTTGGAAAGAGGGAAAGGTCAGGGTAATCGTAGCCACCAATGCATTCGGGATGGGAATTGATAAGCCTGACGTGAGAGTGGTGATTCATTATGACATTCCTCCGACTTTAGAAGAGTATTACCAGGAGGCAGGAAGAGCCGGGAGAGACGGGATGCCCTCTTACGCTGTCTTGCTGTCGTCTAAATCTGACAGCGCCCTACTCCATCGTCGCATCACTGAAGCTTTTCCTAAACGGGAAGTTATTAAGGAAACTTACCAACAGATATGTAATTTCTTTCACTTTTCTATCGGTGAAGGTTACGAAGCAATCAAAGAATTTGACTTGGTAAAATTCTGCAACCTTTTCAAAAAGCAGGAAAAAGAGTGTCTGTCATCTCTTCGTCTTTTGGGACAATCAGGCTATATGCATTACATTGAAGACATAGAAAAACGATCGAGAATGATGATTCTATGTCAAAGAGAAGAGTTATATAGTGTAAGGTTTGCAAATAAAGTCACCGAGGATGTCTTGGCAATGGCTTTAAGATTATACACCGGTCTATTCACAGATTTTGTCTATATTCGGGAGTCCGATATCGCCATACATCTTAAGATATCCAATTCAGAAGTCTATGAGTCGCTTTTAGAACTCGACAGAATGAAAATAGTCCATTATGTTCCCAGGTCAGGATTACCATTGATTTATATGCCCACCTCTCGAGAGGAAGTTCAATCCATGATCATCCCCATAAGTGTCTATGAAGAGAGAAAGCAAATAATGGAGAATCGCACTGAAGCTGTTTTGGATTTCATTCATAAGAATGACTCCTGTAGAGTGAAAAGGATGCTTCTTTATTTTGGAGAGAATGATGCCAAAGATTGCGGGAAATGTGATGTCTGCAGAGAAAATAAGAAAAGACGCAATGAGGAGATTCAGAAAGAAGAGGATATCATGAAAAAAATCTTGTTCTATCTCCGTCAACATCCTGAGGGGGCAAGATATCAATCTATCGTAAAACAATGTAGCGGGGATGAGAGTGTGATTGCCGGAAATCTTTCTTATCTTTGCAACGAAGGTTTTTTAATAAATAAAGATAATCTTTATTATCTTAACGATTGAGAAAACAGAGTAGGATGAGTAAAGAATTGAAATCAACTCTTAAGAGCCGTCTTCCATTTTATTTTAAGATGATGGAGTCAGGATTTATCATCATATTTATCGGAGCTCTATTCATGAGTTGTTTCACATTTTGCAAAAATTCCCGGAACATCGACTTATATGGAGAACATATCGACACGTTAAAAGTAGTCACTCTCTACGGTCCGACTTCATATTTCAATTACAGAGAAGAAATTATGGGGGTAGACTATGAAAATGTGAGACGTTTTGCAGAGGAAGAAGGAATGGTGACGGAATTCAAAATCTTGTCGAATATTCAGGATTTGATTATGTCTTTGAAAAAAGGAGAGGCTCATCTTGCAGCTTATCCTGTCCCTATGATAGCAGAATATATTTCCGAAGTCGAACATTGTGGTAATAAAGAGATTTCTCACCAAGTGTTGGTGCAAAGGCGAGGTAACGACATGATTACTGATGTGACGGAGCTGATCGGGAAGGATGTTTATGTGGAAAAGGATTCCAAATTTCAATATCGGCTGGAAAATCTGAATGAAGAAACGGGGGGAGGTATAAATATTAAAAAGTTAGAGAACGATACTATAGTGAATGAAGACTTTTTGGAGATAGTAGATAAAGGTAAGATTGACTACGCCGTCATAGATTCTAACATCGCTTCATTATATCAATCAGCCTATCCCTCTTTAGATTTCTCAATGGCCATAAGTAGCGATCAGGCCTCCTCTTGGGTAGTTGCTAAAGGGTTAGACTCTTTAGCTTCAAAAATTAATCGTTGGGAAATAAACACACATACTCCGGATATAATACGAGAAATCTACAAAAGATATTATGACAGTACTCTTGCAGAAGATTTCGATTCCAATCTCACCTATTTCAAGAAATTGAAAAGAAAACGTGAAGGGAGTGTTTCAGATTATGATGAAATTTTCAAGAAATATTCAGCAATATCAAAATATGACTGGCGACTCCTTGCGGCCATAGCCTATTGTGAGTCACGATTCAATCCGACCGTAGAGTCTCGTTTCGGTGCTTACGGATTAATGCAGGTTATGCCTGCCACATCAAAAGCAGTAGGAGTAGACCCTGCGGCATTGGGGAATCCCGACAATAATATACTTGCAGCAGCACGTATATTGGCAAAACTTGATGCAGCCCTTATAGATAAAGTTGAAGATCCCTCAGAAAGAATGAAGTTTGTGGTTGCCGCTTATAATTCGGGCTTGGGTCATATCTATGACGCCATGTCTTTGGCTGAAAAGACAGGCCTTGATCCTCAAAGATGGTTGGGGAATGTGAGCGTGGCTACTCTTATGAAATCACGACCGGAATATTATAATGATCCGGTTGTCAAACATGGATATTTTAGGGGAAGAGAAACTGTGGATTTCGTGGAACATGTGACATCTATTTATAATTATTTGACTCAAAAAGAATAACATGAAAAAAAGACACATCACAATTGCAGCCTCCTTATTGCTTTTAAGTGCTATCACATTCCAATCATGTATTGGAAGTTTTTCACTGACCAACAAAGTGTTGAAATGGAACCACAACGTGAGCAACAAATTTGTTAATGAGTTGGTGTTTTTCGCATTCTGGATACTCCCGGTTTATGAAGTGACGGCTGCCGCCGACCTTCTCGTCATAAACTCCATAGAATTTTGGAGCGGCAATAAGCCCTTGGAATCTAACAATCAGGTTATTGAAACCGAACATGGTGACTATCAGATTTATGCATCTGATTGGGGGTATGAAGTGGTTTCTCCCGACGGAAATAAATTGATTTTTGAATTTGACATACCGTCACAAACCTGGAGCATGGGGATTAATGACAGAGAAAAAATAGATTTTCTGAAATTTAAAGATTCCGATCATGTAATGCTCCCTACCACAACCGGGGAATTTGTTGATGTGGAGCTCTCTCGGGAAAGTGTAGACCTCTATAAATCCTCAATAATGCCTTTGATGGCATGGGAAAAATAAAAAAAATGAATGTCTGTTAATCAAAACAGCCCATTTTATTGTTATAAAGTAAAATAACTTAAAAAGTAAAGAATATGAAAGCAATTCACATTGTATGTGCTGTAGTAGGCGGAGCAATTGCCGGTGCAGCTGTGGGCCTTTTAGTAGCCCCGGAAAAAGGAAATGAGACTCGTAAGAAAATCAAGAAAGTTCTTAAAGATAAAGGTATTTTTCTGAAGAAAGATAAGCTTGAAGAACTTGTAGATGAGATAGAGGATCAAATAGAAAACGTAATTTAAAAAAGAATTTGTCATGAAAGCATTGAATGTACTTTATGCATTCCTCGGTGGTGCTATCGTGGGATGTTCAGCTGCAATCCTTCTCGCTCCTGAGAAAGGTGAAGATGTAAGAGCAAAAATCTGCAACCTCATTAAAAGGAAAGGTATCAAAATCAGTGATGCTGAAGTTGATGAGTTAGTGGCAGAACTTGCAAGAACAGAAGAATAAAAAACTTACCCTTAAATAACCCGTTCTTCAATTACCTTGAAGAACGGGTGCTAAATTGGGGGAGTTACATTAATGTAAAACATGTTATATGAAACTCTTCCTCTATTCCCCTAAATTCATTTGGGTTTAGGAAATTTCATTTCTGAAAAAGATGAAACCAAAGTTTACAGAAGAAATACAGGAATTATTATCCCAAAGTATAAATTGGGCTAAATTGGAAGTTGAGTATTTGAAGCTGACAGCAGCCGAAAAACTTATCATCCTTGTAAGTATGATGGTAATCGGGATTGTTGTCTTGATTCTGCTTCTCCCGGCTTTCTTAATGTTTCTATTTGCTTTAGCACAAGTTTTTATAGGGTTTATGCCGGTGGCTGTTGCATATGTTTGTGTGGGCGGTATAGTTTTAGTTTTGTTAGGAATCCTGGTGATACTTCGCAAACAACTTGTTATCAACCCCGTGGCTAAATTCATAAGCAAAGTGTTGTTAGACAATCCTCGCAATAAGACTCGTATATCTAAAAAATGATCCCACTTACATTATGACAGGAATCGAAGAAAAAGAACAAGTGGCTAAAGAAATTATGGAGCCTGAAAATAAATTCAAAGGTTTCACAATTGAAGAGATAAGGCTTCAGAGAGTTTTTGTTAGTCTGGAGAAAGAGAGTTGCAAATCCCGGATACTTAGAAGTGTCCGCAATCTTCAGGACTCTAATCCACTAATGCCGGGAAATAAATCCTCTTTAGCGGGGAAGACAGGAGCTATTGCTCTGAAAATGATTAATGGATTAAATTATCTCGATTATATTTTGATTGGCCTTTCTGTCTTTAAAGGTACAAAAAAGATTTTCTCTTTGTTCAAAGGGAGAAAAAAAGGATAAATTAATAATTAAACTATTTCAGTTTCGACTTGTCTAAATATTGAAAGGTGATTGTCGCAGACATTGCCAGAAATAATAAAACAATGCTATCGCGACAAAACGGGACAAGGGTCGAGGCACTTGTTCCGTTTTATTATGCTTATACTCTTAGCAGAATCGAAGACGATGTCTTCCCAAGAGATGGAGGTCTCCTCAGAATTATTCAATAATAACCGACCTCCTTTGGAAGAGATGGCCGACTCCTTGATGCAATATGTTGAAAACCTGACTCCTCTTCAAATCGGTGACATTTTAGGGATCAGCCCGCAATTAGCCACAAAGGCTCATAATTACGCATTTGAGTTTCCCAATAAATCTTCAGGGTATAAGGCAATTGAAGGATTTACCGGTGAGGCTTTTAAAGCTCTATCCGCCGATACTCTGTCTTCGGAGGCTCTGGAAAGTGCTGATAAAAATTTAAAAATCATTTCTTCGGTTTACGGTATTCTTAATCCTTCTGATATTATCAAACCCTATCGTAACGAATTCAATAAGCAAATTTTTCCCGACAATAAGACACCTATTCAAGTCTTTAAGCCTAAAGTGACAATAGAACTTGTGAATTATATTAAGAAGAATAATATAAAAGAGATAATCAATCTTTTACCCGGGGACGCTGATAAATGTATCGACTGGAAGATAGTCAGGGCTTTTACTAAAACTTATAAAATTCAGTTTCAATCTTTAGAGAATACCGGGAGATTAAAGACTCCGATTGCCAAACGTCTTAAAGAATTAAGAGGCAAGATGGCTCGGCAGATATTAATGGAGGGAATTTCTACTTTTCAAGAATTGATTCAATCGGAAAGTGAGGATTATATTTATTCTCCTCAACATTCCAAGCCGATGTTACCCATATTTTTAACTGAATAGGGAAATAGAACATAAATTTATATGCTAAAAAGCAATATTTTTTGACAATTAGTCTGTTTTTCCCTAATTTTGTAGAGATAATCCATTAATACAAATATAAATATGAAAGCCTCAGAAGTAATTTCGGATCTCAAGAGACGTTTTCCAAATCAACCTGAATATCATCAGGCAGTAGAAGAAGTTCTCACATCCATCGAAGACGTCTACAACCGTAACCCTCAGTATGATGAATATAATTTAATTGAGAGATTATGTATCCCCGATCGGATTTTTGCTTTTCGGGTTTCATGGCTCGACGATAAAGGGAAAGTGCGCAACAATATGGGATATCGAGTGCAACACAACAATGCTATCGGTCCCTATAAAGGAGGTATACGCTTCCATTCATCAGTGAATATATCTATCTTAAAATTCCTCGCCTTTGAACAGACCTTTAAGAATTCTCTGACAACTCTTGCAATGGGAGGAGCCAAAGGTGGTAGCGATTTCTCACCAAGAGGAAAGAGCGATAAAGAAATTATGAGATTTTGTCAGGCCTTCATATCTGAATTATGGCGTCAAATAGGCCCCGATACAGATGTTCCTGCCGGTGACATAGGCGTAGGAGCCCGCGAGGTTGGTTATATGTATGGCTATTATAAAAAGATGGCAAGAGAATTCACCGGAGCCTTCACAGGGAAAGGTTTAGGATTCGGTGGATCCCTTATACGTCCGGAAGCCACAGGATATGGCAATTGTTATTTCCTTCAAAACATGCTCTCAACAAAAGGTCTTGATGTTAAGGGAAAGAAAGTGGCTGTGTCCGGTGCCGGTAATGTAGCGCTCTACACCACCAAGAAAATAATGGAACTTGGAGGTAAAGTAGTTTCCTTAAGTGATTCAGGAGGTTCTGTGATAGCTCCGGAGGGTTTCACTAAGGAACAATTTGATTACATCTTCGAGTTGAAGTCGTATGGCGGAAGAATGTATGAGGTGCCTGAACAATTCCCGGAATTAAAATATTACGAAGGCCAAAGGCCCTGGAAGCTTGTGAAATGCGATATCGCAATGCCTTCCGCAACACAAAACGAAGTTGATGGCAGCGATGCAGATGCTCTTCTTCAGGGTGGTTGTTTTGCTGTCAGTGAAGGTGCGAATATGCCCTCAACTCCGGAAGCTGTGCATAAATTCATAGATGCCAAAATTCTTTATGCCCCGGGCAAAGCTGCTAATGCCGGTGGAGTGGCTACTTCAGGACTCGAAATGGCCCAAAATTCCCAGAAACTTTCATGGTCGGCTGAAGAGGTGGATCAAAAGCTTCGCGGCATCATGAAAAATATCCATGAAAAGTGTGTTGAATATGGCAAGGAAGCAGATGGATATGTTAACTATGTAAGAGGTGCTAATGTGGCCGGATTCATCAAAGTTGCCGATGCAATGATGGCACAAGGCGTTTTATAATCTGAAAATGAAAGTTCAAAAATTTGGAGGCACATCTGTCGGCACCCCTCAGCGGATTCGGGATGTTGCCTCCCTTGTTTCTTCTTTCGAGGGTAGAAACTTTATAGTGCTCTCTGCAATGAGTGGCACTACCAATTCTTTGCTCGAAATTGCGGACGCTCTAAAAAATAATAATAAAAAACTGGCTGCCGAACTCACCAATTCTCTTGAGAAGAAGTATGATGATGTTATCATCGATTTATTCTCTACCGAAAAACATAGACAAGCTGCCAAAGATATTTTATCAAGGATTTTTGAAGATATAAGGCATGTCTTAAATGAGGAATATTCACCGGCAAGTCAGAAGGAGATCGTAGCGCAAGGTGAAATAATGTCTACCAACCTTATGCATCAATATATGCTTGAGGAGGGAATGAATGTGGCATTATTGTCAGCTTTTGATTTCATGAAAATCGATGAGAACGGGGAACCTCATTTTAATCATATCGAAAGCAGACTCAAAGAATTGCTACCCGAACTTTCTTCTTATGATATAATTCTTACTCAAGGATTTATCTGCCTCAATCATAAAGGAGATATCGACAATCTCCAACGTGGAGGATCTGATTACACCGCTTCAATCATAGGGGCTGCTATAACTGCTGACGAGGTAGATATTTGGACCGATATCGACGGAATGCACAATAATGACCCCAGATTTGTTGAGGAAACTTCTCCGGTGCATAACCTTCATTTTGAAGAGGCCGCCGAGCTTGCTTATTTTGGCGCCAAGATTCTTCATCCCACCTGTATTCTGCCGGCCAAACTTAATAATATACCTGTTAGACTGCTGAATACGATGGAACCGACAGCAGAGGGGACTCTCATCAATAACGAACTTGAACATGGGAGCATCAAAGCTGTGGCTGCTAAAGATAATATCACCGCTATCAAAATAAAGTCAAGCCGAATGTTGCTCGCTTACGGCTTCTTGAAAAAAGTGTTTGAGGTTTTTGAAAAATACCGCACTCCTATTGATATGATAGCAACATCAGAAGTGGGTGTTTCCTTGACTATTGATGATGACAGGAATCTTCCTGAAATTGTTGATGAGTTAGAGAAGTTAGGATCAGTCACAATCGACAGGAACATGGTGATAATATGCGTAGTGGGCGACTTGGAATGGCAAAACAAAGGTTTTGAAGCAAGAGCTCTCGATGCTATCAGGAATATTCCGGTCAGAATGATATCTTATGGAGGAAGCAACTATAATATCACTTTCTTAATTGATAAAGCAAATAAGACTAAAGCTCTTAGGCTCCTCAGTTATCATTTGTTTTAAAATAAGTAAGAAATACCCTTCAACTATTAAACCTATCGGAATATAACTGTAAATAATAAAAACCTACATAAATTAACGATACCTTCTATTAAAAAAGCTCCGGAAAACCATTCCGAAGCTTTTTTTGCTATATCGTTAATTATTATTCTTTTTCAGAAAGGAAGATCCTCATCGCTTGAGTCTGATTCAGAAACGAAGGTCTCATTTCCGGGATATGGAGCCTGATTATTACCATAAGGCTGACCTACCGGAGCCTGAGGCTGCTGATGATTAAACCCGCCTCCCATTGAGGGATCATTGGTCATCTCTTCTACTCTATAGACACTTACTTCCGTGTACCATCTTCCATTATATTCATGGCTTTCGAGATCCACAGCAAAATTATAATTTCTGCCCGGCTCAATATTCATCAATGCTGATTTTTCGCCAAAACATTGAATCTTTACTTTTTTCGGATATTGTCCGAAAGTTTCTACTACCCATTCCTTCTTTCTCCAAGGGTTGCCGGCGCGCGAAGTGCCAGTAACCTCACCAAGATATTGGATACATTTAGCTTGAAAATCCATTTTTATTCTGTTTATTTATCGATGCGAATTTAATAATAAAATTCAAGTTTTTCAATCTGTAGGATTATTTTTAATCATCAAGATAGTAATTGATCGAAGAAACAACTCTTATTTTTTTGATGTAGGGAGTATATTGATCCCGATCTTCTATTGAAAATTGTCCTTGGGAAGCAGTCTGAATTTTACCTACCTTGCTACCTGAATCTTCGGCAAATTTATCAGCAGCGGCCCGTGCATTAAGAGTCGCTTCTGCAATCATTTCAGGCTTTATGCTGTTAAGGTCGGTATATTCGTAGATCGTTTGATATTGATAATCCCCTGCCACTATGGCTATCCCCTGTTTGAGGAGCTCTGCCTGCTTCTTTATCAATTCGTTGATTTTCTCCACTTTCGAGGAGGTGACAACAACAACATTAGTGACGTTATATCTATAAGGATTCTGATTGTATGAATATCTGTCGGCCTGCAGATCCACTACTGCCGGAGGATTTACTGAAATTTCCGAATCCTCGATACCATTCTCTTTGAGGAATTTCAGTATCATCGCATTGGTGTTCTCAACATTCATAAATATGGATGGAAGATAATTGCCCACTTCTTTGCTTACAATAGGCCATGTCACTTTATTGGCACTAACCTCCCTTTCACATAAACCTCTGACTGTCACAATTCTGTGACTGTCGTTCAGATGTGTCAATCCATAACGAATAAATATTCCTAATACGATAAGTCCGGCACAAACAAGAAATCCGAATATCGTGACGTTTCCTCTTAATCTGTCGTACATAAGCTATATTTATAATTTCCTACAAAGGTATAAATTTTTTATTTCATCTTCAATGATAGAAGAAATTTTTAGTCTTATCAAACTCAATATTTATAAACATTGTTATTAATGTAGAAACCTATAAATCGGTTCTTATTTTATAAAACAGATAATAATAACATAAAATTATAAAGATATGATTGACAGAAAGGCATTTGTAAAGTCGATTACAGAACTTGTTCAAGAATATATCGACAATTTCGACAGGTTTGATTCCAACCCGCAGATTAGAGTTAATCCCGAACTTCTATATGTGGAAGCAGTCGACGGGAGCGCAATGCTTGAGGATATAGGGGATTCTGAAGAGGCTTTTGAAGATGCAGCCTATGCTCACGGTGACGAAACAATGAGCGCATCAGACTATCAGGAAAAACAGGATCCTGACTTTTATCCTATTAAGGACCTTTTAAAACCGGCAGGTCATAACGTGTCGGTGCCCGACTTAGATAAGATAGAAAAAATTGCTGATAATTATTTTAACTGATACCTAAAGAAACAACCGGACTCTAAACTTCCGGTTGTTTTAATTTCTTTTGTTTCATCTTGACTTTCATGGTGTCGAACCCTTTACCATAAACGCCATTAACATTAGCTTGAGTTATAAATGCATTTTCATCTATACTCTTGACAATTCTAAAAATTGTGACGCTTTCTATCTTTCGACACCACACCATCAGAATTTTCACCGGTTGCTTGGAATACCATCCTTCTCCGTCAAGGACGGTTACACCTCTATGAGCTTCCTGATTAACTCTGTTTGCTATCTCCTCCCATTTTGATGAAAAAATTATAAACTGCGTGGCCTGTCGGTTTGTGTTTATAATCATATCAGTCACATAAGCCACAATAAATGTTATGACAAGACCATAAACTATCACCGGGACTCTTGCCGTGATTCTTGATTCAAAGTCGCCATCGAAAGGGAGAAATATTGAAAGACTCACAATAAACATATCGGTAAAAATCATGGTGCGTCCTATGCTGACATTACTCCTTTTTGACACCATTGCAGCCACAATATCGGTGCCTCCGGACGACCCGTTATGCACAAAGGTCACACCTATCCCGATTCCACATAATATCGCACCCAAAATAGCACTCATTGACACATCCGGAATTAGAGGATGTTCCAGATGCATGAATATTGATTCAAAGATACCGATAGCAAGGGAGATCACAGTGGCTCCAAAAATCGTTCGTAACACAAATGTCTTCCCGACTATTCTCCAGGCAACGCTTAGTAACAAAAGATTGCAAACATACTGGGTGACTGCAACCGGTATGAAGCCATTGGTAGCGAAATAGACAAGGGTGCCCACACCGGTGAGACCCCCTATCACTATTTCATGTGGCAATATGAAGGCTGTGAATCCAAGACCATAGAGAAAGAGTCCTAATATGATAAACATATAGTCCTTAAGACTGGTAAAGAGATTCACTTTGTTTATTCTGTTCATTTAACTTTATTATTTTGGCGCCGCAAAATTACCTAAAATTTAGTAATTTTGTAATTGTCACAAATAACTTAACGCTACAAAACAAAATTTTCAATGTCACCGGTAGTAGAAAAATTTCTTAAATATGTCACTTTTGACACTCAAAGTGACGAGCTTACTAATATGACCCCTTCAACACCGGGTCAGATGACTTTTGCAAAATATCTCAAAGAGGAGTTAGAAAAGTTAGGTCTGGAAGAAATCTCACTTGATGATTATGGATATCTCATGGCTACTCTCCCCGCAAATTGTGATGAAGAATTGCCAACGGTGGGATTTATTGCCCATCTTGACACATCTCCCGATATGAGCGGCAAAAATGTGAAGCCACGGATAGTCGAGAATTATGATGGAAAACCTATAATCCTCAATCAATCTCAAAACATAGTGTTGGATCCGGAGCAGTTCCCGGAACTTCTTAACTATTTGGGAGAAGATCTTATCGTGACAGACGGAACGACTCTGCTTGGGGCTGATGATAAAGCCGGAATCGCTGAAATCATTGCAGCCGTTGAGTATCTCATTTCACATCCCGAAATAAAACATGGAAAGGTCAGAATCGGCTTTAATCCTGATGAAGAAATAGGAATGGGGGCACATAAATTTGATGTGGAGAAATTTGGATGTGATTTTGCCTATACTATGGATGGAGGCGCTGTGGGTGAGCTTGAATTCGAGAATTTTAATGCAGCTTCTGCAAAGGTTACTATTAAGGGTAGAAATGTTCACCCCGGATATGCCAAACATAAGATGATCAATTCCATGAGAGTGGCGACACAATTCATTGTGATGCTCCCTCGTTGGGAAACCCCCGAACACACCGAAGGGTATGAAGGATTTTATCACCTCGTGGGCATTCAAGGCACGGTGGAAGAAACTGTATTGAGTTATATTATTCGCGATCACGATCGGGCTCGTTTCGAGAGCAGGAAACGCGAGATAGAACATCTTGTTAATAAAACCAATTCTGAATATCCGGGTTGTGCTTCGGTTGAATTTAAAGATCAATACTATAATATGCGTGAAAAAATAGAACCCGTCATGCATATAATTGAAATAGCGGAAAAAGCTATGCGTGAAGCAGGCATAGATCCTCATGTACAGCCTATCAGGGGTGGCACTGACGGTGCACAATTATCCTTTAAAGGCCTTCCGTGCCCTAATATCTTTGCAGGAGGTGAAAACTTCCACGGAAGATTCGAATATGTTCCGATTTCTTCCATGGAGAAGGCACAAAAGGTGATTGTTAATATAATTAAAGATTGCAAAGCCTAAAAAGAAAAAAAGTTATTGTCATAACAGGGCCGACTGCCTCCGGGAAGTCGGCTCTTGCAGTTGATTTGGCTAAAATTCTTGGCTCTGAAGTCATTAGTGCCGATAGCCGACAGATTTACAAAGAGATTCCTATTGTCACAGCAGTCCCTTCTATCGAAGAGAGGAAGGGAGTGAATCATCATCTGATTGAAATTCTAAATCTTGAGGATTATTATTCTGCCGCTAAATTTGTGGAAGATGCAGAAAAGATTCTTGATAATATCCTGGAAGAATCCGACACAGCTATTGTGTGCGGCGGCAGTATGCTCTATCTTGACGCTTTGACTAAAGGAATTGATATGTTGCCGACAGTGCCTCAAAAAATACGTTCCCAACTAATGGAGGAATGGAAAGAGAATGGCAACGACTGGCTTATAGAGAAATTAAAAAATCTTGATAAATCTTATTATAAACTTGTAGACCTCAGGAATCTGAAAAGAGTTTTTCATGCGGTAGAAATTTCAATAACTGCCGGAGTTCCCTATTCATCCCTTCTTTCAAGAAATCGGAATATATCTGAAGGGGAAGAGAATGATGCTGTAAATATCTCTTTTTCAAATCAAATTGACTCGACAAAGAGAATTCAACCTTATGAATTCATCAAAATCTGTTTGACCGGAGATCGGGAATTATTATTCGAAAGAATCAATGCCAGAGTCTTGAGGATGATGGAGTCCGGGCTTGAAGAGGAGGCTCGAAGGGTTTATCATAAAAGACATCTAAATTCTCTCAACACTGTGGGGTTAAAAGAAATGTTTCAATATTTCGACGGCAACCTTTCACGTGAAGAAGCGATTTCACGAATTCAGAAAAATACTCGCGTTTATGCCAAGAAGCAACTCACATGGCATAAACGCGATAAAGAAATCAACTATTTGGATATCTCCCTCAGCGAGAAAGACAAAATTGATTTTATCCTCTCCTTACTGAGAAAATGAGAATCAGGCTTCAACAATAACCATAACTCGTAGGTTTTTTATCTCATCCTAATTCTTATTTCTTAACTAAAACCTTGTCAGAAGTCGTAACCTATACTAAACATCCAACTCTTGTTATGTCCGCCTGAGGGTCGTTTCCAGGCATTGCAAGCTCCGGCCAGATAATGGAACCCCACATAATAGTGAGAATATAACAGAAGTCCCGAGCCCATCTTAAATCCTATGTCAAAACCTCTAAGCTCCGCAATATATTGGGAATAGTTATTGCTTTGGGGTAGACGGTAAAGAACCGCAACATTATTTTGACCCGTATCCTTTAAGTTAATCTGTAAATAGGGTCCGAATTCCACACTCCATTTTATCTTGGGAGAAAGATTGAATTTAAGAATTCCCATCACCGGGATAGTGAAATAATATCCTCTGTGATGCCCTAATTCATAATGTTCCGCATTAGTTCCATATCCGGTTATATATTCTGTCAGATAGGCAAAATTCCCACTCCGGCTTTCAAAGAAAAATCCCGGTTGCAAAGTCAGATATTCCTTAAAATTTAAGTTTGCTACTGCACCCACATTTAAACCGGTGCCCCAACTGTTATTATTCCACAAGTTATAATGTCCACCCGGGAACGTCCTCACCGAAGTATTAAAACCTGCGCGTGCTCCTATTCTGAAGAATTTATCCGGATCGGAAGTATCAAAAAACTCCTGCGCCCTTGTTTGGGATGATCCAAACAAGGAGAGCAGTGAGAATATAAGAATAAAATACTTTTTCATGATTTAATATTATTCACCTTCGGGGCGTAATCTTCTGACAGTTTCAGCGGCTTGCCACATCTCGCTTTCACGTAGATCCTTAAGTTCCGCCTCAAGTTTCTCGCGATAGTCTTTTTGGGAGTTGGAATCTATGGAACGTTGAGCCTCTTCTCCCTTCTTGACGCTTTCATAAAGTTTCTGCACCACAGGTTTGATGGCATCATGGAATGGACCCATCCAGTCGAGAGCACCACGTTGAGCAGTAGTGGAGCAATTTGCATACATCCAGTCCATACCTTTTTTAGCAAAGAGAGGCATGAGTGACTGAGTCAACTCCTCTACGGTTTCATTAAACGCCTCTGACGGAGAGTGTCCGTTTTCACGTAATACTTCATATTGAGCAAGGAAAAGTCCTTGAATAGCTCCCATAAGAGAACCTCTCTCGCCTGTCAGGTCGCTGATGGCCTCACGCTGGAAGGTGGTTTCAAAAAGATAACCTGAGCCAATCCCGATTCCAAGAGCCAAGGTGCGTTCAAGTGCTCTTCCGGTATAATCCTGATAGATAGCAAAAGATGCATTCAATCCTCTTCCCTCTAAGAACATTGTGCGAAGTGAAGTGCCTGAACCTTTTGGAGCCACCATTATTACATCTATATCTTTGGGAGGAACCACTCCCGAGCGATCATTCCAAGTGATGGCGAACCCATGTGAAAAATAGAGAGCTTTCCCTGCTGTCAGGTGTTCCTTAAGTTTTGGCCATACGGAAATTACTGCAGCATCTGACAAGAGACACATGATGATAGTGCCTCGTTTTGCAGCCTCTTCAATGCTGAAGAGTGTTTCTCCGGGAACCCAACCATCTTTGACAGCCTTGTCATAGGTCTTTCCCTCACGTTGACCAACAATCACATTGAATCCGTTATCTCTCAGGTTTAAGCTTTGACCCGGACCCTGAACCCCATATCCTATCACAGCTATTGTTTCATCCTTTAAGATTTCACGCGCTTTCTCCAATGGAAATTCTTCTCTCGTGATGACGGTTTCTTCCACTCCGCCGAATTTCATTTTTGCCATAATCTATTTTATTATTTATTGTTTCCTAATTAGTTATCCCATTAATTTTATCCCGCTGTGCCAAAAAGACAGACACATGTTCCACCGGATCTTTTGTGACGCATACTCTTCCCGATCTCACAAATTGACGTATGTCATACTGCTGCAATTCTTTAAAGAGAGCCTCTGTCTCGTCGGTATGACCTGTTTTTTCTAAGACCGTGTAGTCATGTGTGATCTCAAGTATCCGGGCATTATGCTTACGAATGATATGCTCCAATTCCGGCTCATCCATTAGTTTGACCGTCGGCACCTTATAAAGAGCCACCTCCTGATGCACTATCTCGTCGTCGGTGAACAGATAGGCTTTCACTACATAAATTGCCTTTTCTATCTGTGCCACAACCTTTTCCATAGTCTCTCTGTCGCTATAGGATAAAACTGTGGTCTTATAAATTCCCGGTATCGCGGTTGGGCTCGCAGAGATACTCTCGACACTGATACTTCTACGGGTATAGACTATAGAAATAAGATTTATAATACCTACGGTGTTTTCTGAAAAAACAGCTAATGTATATGGTTTTATCTCTTTCATAACGCCTCAATATTTAAGTCGAGATATTCTGTTTCATTTAACATTATCTTATCGATTGGATCTCCCGGACATATCATTGGGAAAATCATATCCTCTGAATCTATATTTACATTCAGAAGATATGTATGTTCTGATTTCAACATTCTTTCGATAGCGCCATCCAAAGAATTAGAATCTGCAACATCTTCTCCTTCAATCCCATATGCCTTTGCCAAGGTCACAAAGTCAGGATTCACCAATGGTGTCTGGGAATATCTGGCTTTGAAGAAGAGTTTCTGCCATTGCTTCACGTTCCCAAGATAATTATTGTTTAAAATCACTATCTTGATATTAAGCCCATACTCCAGGATCGTTCCCAATTCCTGTTCAGTCATTTGGAAACCGCCGTCTCCGCAGAAAAGACAGACAGGTCTTTGAGGCCTTCCGAATTTTGCTCCTATAGCAGCCGGCAGACCAAACCCCATAGTGCCAAGTCCTCCTGAGGTTATCACACTTCTCGGTGAGGAGATTTTGAAATTCCTGACTGCATTCATCTGATTCTGTCCGACGTCGGTGACAAGAATAGCATCGGCATCAATCTTTTCTGACACTTTATTCACTACCTCCGCCATTTTCATCGGCCCCTCTGCCGTTTTGCTGCGCTGTGACGATATCACATTATCTTGCTCGAATCTTTCTAAACGAGTGAAAAATTTGATCCATTCCGGATGCTGGTTCACTTTTATTTTAGGAAGCAAAGCATGTAAAGCATCATAAGCATCAGCATGTATTGTCAGATAAGGATTTATGGCTCTCCCGATTTCCGAGGCATCTACATCGATATGTATTATCTTGGCATTCGGGGCAAATTCCGAAACTTTCCCTACCACCCTGTCGTCAAAACGTAGCCCTACGGCTAAAATCACGTCTGCTTTGTTTGTTGCAACATTGGGTGCGATATTTCCATGCATTCCAAGCATTCCCTTATGATATGGATGGTTGCTTGGCAAAACCGATAATCCGTGAAGAGTGGCGGCAACGGGGATATCTCCTTTCTCCGCTATTTCTCCCAACTCCCTTTCCGCGCCGGCTATAGTCACTCCATGTCCGGCCATTATCATCGGCCTTTCTGCTGAATTTAATAGTTCGGCGGCAAGAGCTATTTCAGTGGCGTCAGGAACCGGACGTTCTATATACGACCGGATAAAATTACATTTTTTATATCCCTTCCACTGCATTAGTTCAACCTGAACATTACGTGGTAAATCTATTATAACCGGTCCGGGACGTCCTGTATTGGCAATAAAAAATGCGCGGGATATCACGTCAGGTATCTCTTCAGCGCTCCTGACTTGTATTCCCCATTTTGAAACCGGATTTGTGATGTCTATGAAATCTGTTTCCTGAAAAGCATCATTACCCAAAACATTTGTTCCCACTTGGCCGGCAATGACCACCAAAGGCGTTGAATCCATCCTTGCATCGGCAATTCCGGTCACCAAGTTAGTGGCGCCAGGGCCGGAAGTTGCTATCACAACTCCTGTCTTTCCTGTGGCTCTGGCATATCCTTCCGCTGCATGGATTGCTCCCTGCTCATGGCGTGTCAGTATATGTTTCAGCTTGTCCAAATGATCATAAAGCTTATCATACACCGGCATTATGGTTCCCCCGGGATAGCCGAAAATAAATTCTATTCCTTCATTTTCGAGGCATCGCATCAGGGCCTCTCCTCCTGTTATTTTTTCTTCCATTATTTGTTACTGACTTACTCCCGTAAAATTATCTTTTTATAACGGCTTCCTTATTCCGCCTTTGTCGGCTGAAGTCACCATTGAGGCATAAGCCTTCAAGGCATTGCTTATCACTCTATTCCTTTTTTTCGGAGCATAAGCCTTCTGACCTCTGGCCTCTTCTTCTGCCCTACGCCTATCGAACTCATCAGCTGAAATTTTTGCATTGATGCTTCGGGCCGGAATATCTATCTCAATGATATCTCCATCCTTTATCAGGCCTATCGGACCCCCGTCTGCCGCTTCAGGTGAAATATGACCTATAGATAGTCCGGAGGTTCCTCCTGAAAATCTTCCATCTGTTATTAGAGCGCACTCTTTACCTAAGTGTCTTGACTTCAAATAACTTGTCGGGTAAAGCATCTCTTGCATTCCGGGACCACCTTTAGGACCCTCATGTGTGATGACTACTACATCACCTGCCACAACCTTTCCATCCAAGATACCATCCACTGCATCTTCCTGAGATTCGAAAACCTTGGCAGGACCCGAGAATTTATGAATCTTTTCATCTACTCCCGCTGTTTTTACAACACATCCATCAGGCGCTATGTTCCCTTTTAAGACAGCCAGACCTCCATCTTTGAGATAGGCATGATCATAATCTCTTATGCAACCTCCCTCACGGTCTGTGTCAAGACTTTCATATAATGCATCCTGACTTCCGGCTTGATTATTTATCTTACCTCCCGGAGCAGTTTTCCATAACTCGGCAGCTTCCTCCGAAAAGCCATCTTCTCCGGCAGAATATTTTTTTATTGCCTCTCCCAAAGTCAGACCATCCACTCTCTTGGTTTCCAAGTGCAACAACCCTTTGTCAGCGAGGCCCTTCATAATGGAAAGAATACCGCCGGCGCGGTTGACGTCTTGGATATGCCAATGGGAATTCGGCGCCACTTTACATAACACAGGAGTCTGACGTGAGAGCCTGTCGATATCTTCTAATGTAAAATCAACTCCGGCCTCATTGGCTACTGCAAGAAGATGCAAGACTGTATTTGTAGAACCTCCCATTGCTATATCGAGCGACATCGCATTAAGCATGGCCTCTCTGTTGGCTATACTTTTCGGCAAAACACTTTCATCCCCCTCTTCATAGTAGGCAAGAGTGTTCTTCACAATCTGACGGGCTGCCCTTTTAAATAATTCAAGACGATTCTTGTGGTTGGCAAGTATTGTCCCATTCCCGGGAAGTGAAAGTCCCAGAGCCTCTGTCAATGAATTCATGGAATTGGCTGTAAACATCCCTGAACAGCAACCGCATGTGGGACACCCTTTTCTCTCCAACTCCAATACTGTCTTATCATCTACCGATGTATCGGCTGCCTCTATCATAATATCAATGAGATCAACATCTTTTCCTCCTACTCTTCCGGCTTCCATCGGACCTCCGGAAACAAACACAGTGGGAACATTCAGACGCATTGCCGCCATCATCATGCCCGGAGTGATCTTATCGCAATTGGAAATACATATCATTGCATCAGCCTTATGCGCATTCATCATATATTCAACAGAGTCGGCAATCAGATCGCGTGATGGCAAAGAATATAACATGCCGTCATGTCCCATTGCGATTCCATCATCTATGGCAATGGTGTTGAACTCGGCAGCAAAACATCCGGCTTTCTCTATCTCCTCTTTTATGAGCTGACCTATTTCATGAAGATGAGTATGACCGGGCACGAATTGTGTGAAAGAATTCACAACTGCAATAACCGGCTTGCCAAACTGCTCCTCCTTCATACCGTTTGCACGCCAGAGAGCTCTGGCTCCGGCCATTCTTCTTCCCTTCGTAGAGGCTTCACTCCTTAATGGTATCTTCATTGATTTTATCTGTCTCTTCAATTTTTCTTAATATATTCAGCTATGTAGCGCCCTACCTCACCCGTTGGGAAACTTTCACATCCCTTCCGGGCAATATCGGGTGTGCAAATATTATTTTTTATAGAATCCTCCACTCCCCTTCTCACCAATTCTCCCTCTTGGGTCAGATTGAAATGTTCGAGGAGCATTGCTGCAGAAAGTATCTGGGCAATCGGATTGGCGATATTCTTTCCGGCAGCTTCAGGCCATGAACCATGCACAGGTTCAAAGAGCGGCGTCTTGCCTCCTATTGATGCTGAAGGTAGAAGTCCCATCGAGCCTGTTATTACACTGGCCTCATCCGTCAGAATATCCCCAAAGGTATTTTCTGTCACCATTACATCAAAAAATCGCGGATCCTGAATGATACGCATCGACGCATTATCCACAAACATATAGTCGGTTTTGACTTCAGGATAATCCCCTTCCATCTCCTTGGCAACTTTTCTCCACAAGCGACTTGATGCCAACACATTTGCCTTATCTACAACTGTCAGATGTTTTGACCGGCGCATCGCATAGTCATATCCTACTCTCAATATCCTTTCAATCTCTTCCCTGGAATATATGTTGGTGTCGTAGGCTTTTTCCTCTCCTTCATATTTCTCCCCGAAATACATTCCTCCCGTTAATTCGCGGATACATATGAAGTCGGCATTTTCAATCACCTCCTCTTTCAGGGGACTTCTGTCAAGAAGTCGTTTATAGGTTGATATCGGTCGGATATTTGCAAAAAGTTCCAATGATTTCCTCATCTTTAACAAGCCCTGTTCCGGTCTCACTTTTGCTGATGGATCATTATCATAACGAGGGTCTCCGACTGCTGAAAAAAGAACTGCATCGCTCTCTAAACAAAGTTTTAGAGTTTCTTCCGGAAAGGGATCACCCCATTTATCAATTGCTGCCGCTCCTACATCCCCATATCTGAATTTGAAAGTATGATGGAAGCGTTCAGCCACTGTTTCCAGAATCCTGACACCCTCTTTTGATATCTCAGGTCCTATCCCGTCTCCGGGCAACACCGCTATCTTCAGTTCCATATCCTTTCCCTTTCAAAATTTTCTATTTCTTCCCGGTTTTTCAAAAGATACTCTATATCATCAAGGCCCTCTATCAGACACTCCTTCTTATAGGGATTTATATCAAAATTTTCTGATTCTCCGGTCTCTTCGTTTGTTATCTTTTGATTTGGCAAATCTATTGTCACTTCTGTGGAGGGATTATTTTCTATAGAGTTGAAAAGTCTTTCCAAAAAAGCCTCACTCACCACCACCGGCAAAACAAAATTATTTAATTCGTTATTTTTATGAATGTCGGCAAAGAAACTTGACACCACAGCCTTAAACCCATAATCAGCGATAGCCCAAGCTGCATGTTCACGACTTGATCCGCATCCGAAATTTTTTCCTGCCACAAGAATTTTCCCGCTATATTTAGGATTATTGAGCACAAAATCTTTCTTCGGATTCCCTTTATCATCAAAACGCCAGTCACGAAAAAGATTCTCTCCGAAACCCTCCCGTGTTGTAGCTTTCAAGAAACGCGCAGGGATAATCTGGTCAGTATCCACGTTTTCTATCGGTAATGGCACTGCCGTCGACCTTAAAATAGTGAATCTTTTATCCATTTGTTATAAAAATTTTCGTGGGTCGGTTATTTCTCCCGTTATGGCAGCTGCTGCAGCCACAAGTGGTCCTGCCAGAACGGTTCTGGCGCCGGGTCCTTGTCTCCCCTCAAAATTACGGTTGGAAGTTGACACACAGAGTTTGCCGGAAGGAACTTTGTCTTCATTCATTGCCAGGCATGCCGAGCATCCCGGCTCCCGAATCTCAAATCCGGCTTCTTCGATGATCTTATCGAGACCCTCTTCTTCTATTTGTCCCTTCACCTGTTGGGATCCGGGCACGAGCCATACAATCACCTTGTCGGATTTTTTCTTTCCTTTGACAATAGAAGCAAAATCTCTAAAATCTTGAATCCTGCCATTGGTGCAGCTTCCCAAGAAAACATAATCCACAGGCGTCCCCTCCAACTTTTGGGCTTCCTTGAATCCCATATAATCCAATGCCTTGAGGTAAGAGGCCGCTGCGGCAGCACTTTCCGGCTTTGCGGGAATTGTTTCAGAGATACCGATACCCATTCCGGGGTTTGTCCCGAATGTCACGCGTGGCTCTATATCCTCTGCAGCAAATTGCAGTTCTTTATCGAATTTTGCATCCGGATCGGTTGGCAAAGTCTTCCAATATTGAAGATATTTCTCCCATTCTTCACCTTTAGGCGCATAATGGCGATTCTTCACATATTCAAATGTGGTCTCATCAGGTGCAATCATGCCCCCCCGGGCACCCATCTCAATCGAGAGGTTACACAGAGTCATTCTTTCTTCCATATTAAGGTTTCTGACAGCTTCACCGGCATACTCCACAAAATATCCGGTAGCCCCTCCCGTTCCTAATTTTGAAATCAGATAAAGGGCAATATCTTTTGCTGTCACTCCCTTTCCGAGTTTTCCTTCGATTGATATCCGCATTGATTTCGGTTTCGGCTGGAGCACACATTGAGTGGCCAACACCATCTCTATCTCACTTGTACCGATTCCGAAGGCAATTGCTCCTAATGCTCCATGGGTGGAGGTGTGGCTGTCGCCACATACTATAGTCATACCGGGAAGTGTCAGCCCTTGTTCCGGACCTATTACATGGATTATACCATTTCGAGGGTCACATAAAGGGAACAGAGTCAGTCCAAACTCCTTCGCATTTTTTGTAAGAGTTTCCACCGGCACTCTTGAGGTCTCATCCTTTATCGGAAGATGCTGATCTTTGGTCGGTATGTTATGATCGGGAGCACAAAAAGTCTTTTCCGGACGGAACACTTTCAACCCTCTTTTCCTCAGGGCATCAAATGCCTGAGGACTTGTCACTTCATGGCAATAATGACGGTCGATATATAATTGATCGGGACCTTGGGAGATACTTTTCACCACATGTGAATCCCAAACTTTATCAAATAGAGTTTTCCCCATTATTTCACAAATTTATTTATTGCATCGATGAAGGCTTCGCAACTTGCAGCCACTATATCGGTATTGGCAGAGAATCCGTAATAGTGTGATCCGTTATAATCAACTGTCATATGCACCTTACCCACATCATTGCTACCCTTGTTCATTGCCTGAATCAGGAATTCTTTCACCACCATCTGGCGATGGATAATTTGTTTCACTGCCGATATCGCCGCATCAACAGGACCGTTTCCGGAAGCACACGCCTCAAATTTCTCACCCGCTATATCAAGCCCTACACTGGCGACGGAATGAACTCCCACTCCACTGGTGACCTGCAGGAAATCAAGTTTCAGACGGCGGTTGGGCACATGGTGCTTGCCGGCTATTATCAATATGTCATCGTCGGTTATCTCTTTCTTACGGTCTGCAAGTTTCAGGAATGATTCGTAAGCTTTGTCAAGAGCCTCCCTTTCAAGTTCTATACCCAAGATATGGAGACGATGTTTAAGCGCGGCTCTTCCGCTTCGGGCTGTCAACAATATTGAATTCTCATCAATCCCTACATCCTTGGGATCTATGATTTCATAACTCTCCCGGTTCTTTAAAACGCCATCCTGATGGATGCCTGATGAATGGGCGAATGCATTTCTCCCGACAATAGCTTTGTTTGCCTGTACCGGCATATTCATAAGACTTGAAACCAACCGGCTTGTGGTATAAATTCTTTGAGTATTGATGTTTGTTTCAATATCTAATTCCTTGTGACATTTACAAGTCATCACCACCTCTTCGAGGGATGTATTTCCGGCCCGCTCCCCTATTCCGTTTATGGTTACCTCCGCTTGCCTTGCTCCGTTGCAGATGGCAGCTATGGTATTGGCTGTGGCCATGCCAAGGTCATTATGACAATGTACGGCGATTATCGCCTTGTCAATATTCCTGACATTTTCCATTAAATATTTAATTTTATCGCCAAACTCCCAGGGAAGACAGTACCCAGTCGTGTCGGGGATATTCACCACTGTAGCTCCTGCAGCAATAACTCCCTCCACCACTCTGGCAAGATACTCGTTTTCTGTCCGGCCGGCATCTTCAGCGTAAAATTGAACATCCTCCACAAAATTCTTGGCATATTTCACACAGGCTATCGCTCTCTCAAGAATTTCCTCGCGCGTGGAATTAAATTTATGCCTTATATGATAGTCGGAAGTGCCGATTCCGGTGTGGATTCTCTTATGTTTTGCATATTGAAGCGCTTCCGCCGCTACCCGGATATCATTTTCAACTGCCCGGGTCAATGCACATATTGTGGGCCATGTCACAGCTTTAGAAATCTCCACAACTGATTGGAAATCCCCGGGACTCGACACCGGGAAGCCTGCTTCGATGACATCGACACCTAACATTTCCAAAGATTTTGCTATCTCTATTTTTTCAATGGTGTTTAACTGACACCCCGGCACTTGTTCGCCGTCCCTTAATGTTGTGTCGAATATAAAAAGCCTATCGCTCATATAATTTATTCCTTTTCCCTCTTTCTTAAAATATTGTCAATTTGCAAATTTAATAAATAAAATCCAAAGGCATCCTTTCAAATTCATAAAAACTTGACAAAAATATGTTTTAGAATATTATTCTTTAACCATTCTTCACTTCCCTTATATTTTATTCCGTTTTTTGGTCAACACGCCGTCATCAATATGACTCGGCTTGGTTCATATCAAAAAAATCTATTAATTTTGAGAGAAATTAATGAAGGATACCCTTACGGTTATTTCCATTATTTATTTTTATCAATCCAAGACTTTCCAAACCTAAGAACCGAGACATCTGAATCCCTAAGAGAATGAGCACATATTTCACATTAGACAAGACTGTTAAACTTATCATTGGAGTCGCGATAGCCGCTGCTTTGGTATGGTTGATTGGCGACCTCAAGAATGTGCTCCTCCCGTTTTGTCTGGCGTGTCTGCTTTCTTATATCATAGAACCGATTGTGGAATACAATCAATTCCATCTGATGTTGAAAAAAAGAGCTCCGGCGGTCTTGATTACATTAGGAGACGGAATAATTATCTTAGGGTTGTTAATATATTTCTTTATGCCGATTCTGTTCCATGAGTTATCTCAAATGGGCGATATGATCAAGACATATTCAACTCATGAAATTCGGCTCCCTTTCCTCCCTTATGATTTAAGTTCTTATATAAATGAAAACATAAGTCTGACTTCAATTGTCAGGAGGTTTGAAGAAGGGAAATTAGGATCCTGGATAGACAGGGGTGCCAGTGTTCTTTCAATCTCTCTTGAATATATTATCCACACCCTTGAATGGCTCGTCACATTCATTTATGTTATTTTTATACTTCTTGACTACGATAAGTTATCGTCGGGATTCTCTTTATTAATACCAAAAAAATATCGTCGGGCGGTTATGCAAATAGTCAACGATGTGAAATATTATATGAATAAATATTTCCGGAGCCAGCTTGTGATAGCTGCATGTGCCGCTGTTTTCTATTGCATAGGTTTCTCGTTCGTCGGGCTTCCGATGGCCATTATGATGGGAATTTTAGTCGGCATCCTTTATATGATACCCTATTTTCAATATATCACTCTCATCCCGGTCATTATAATTTGTTTTGTAACGTCCCTTGAAGGTGATTTTCCTTTCTGGGTGAAATTCGGCGAATGTTGTCTTGTCTATCTGATAAGCCAATCGATTTGTGACTATATACTCACTCCAAAGATAATGGGACGTTCCATGGGTCTTAACCCGGCCATCATCCTCTTGTCTCTTTCAATCTGGGGGACACTCCTTGGAATCATCGGCATGATTATAGCTTTGCCCCTCACAACGTTGCTATTGGTTTATTATAAGAAGGTTTTTATCGACCATATTCCCCTCTCGGAGCCCACAGCAATTGAAACTTAATCAATAGGCGCACTCAATTTTTACATGTGAACTTTGGGAAAAGTTTCTCCAACACCTTCACCCTTTCAAACTTTCTCACTCTCAAACTCTATAACTTTCCAACTCTACAAGTTTCTCATCAAACAGGAAGGATTTTTCATTAAATCTTTTCTTTTCATTTCGTTGTTTATTTTGGTGTTTAAACATTGAAAATTTAGTTGCAAAAATCAACCATTTTACTTATATTTGCATTATATAGATTAAAGATGAGAAAACCACATCAAAGATTATTGGGAAACTCATCAATTAATATAGAACTACCGAGAAATGCAGCTGTTTCAATGGCGGGCCCCACGCCGAAAGGTGTTGCCCTTTTTAGGACACAGGCGGATTACAAAGATTCAGAAGGCACTCAAATCCTGACTTTCGGAGTTTCATCTTAATTCACTTTGATGTGGTCCCTATAAAAGAGGGTTGCAATTTTATGAATCGCAACCCTCTTTCTCTTTGTCAGGGAGTCTTTCCCATATAAAAAGAGTCTGCCTTTCAGCAGACTCTTTTACTTTATTTACTTGTCTTAAACAAGTGAAACTGCAATCTCTTCATCATTCATGGCGATTACAATCTTGCCCTCGCGGCCGAGCCAACCAAGAGCTGCCATGATCTCATCTTTCTTGAGTTTGGTGGCTTTCTTAAGTTCTTTCAAACCAAGAATATGAGTGTCTGATTTCTCCAAGGCCTGATATACATCTCCTGCCCAGGTACCTATTGATTCAATGTTCATTACCTTTAAAAATTTAAGTTAAACTTATAATTTCCTCCTGAATATTTTCAGGTTAGAAATTAATTTCCTGTATAATATAAACAATTATCAGTGCAAAATTACTAATTAATTTTGAAAAAAAAATTATTTTTTCATTAAAACCTGAAAACTAAGACCTTCCCCTTTAAGGTTTTATTATTTTTGAAGCCTTCTTCAGGGCACACTCTTTTAATTCATTTTAGTCCCCGAGCTCGTCAAGAATTGCCCGGCTGCGCAATTCTCCTTCATAAAGAGTCGTCTCTATGACATCCCCGGAAGAAACTTCGGATAATGACCTGATACTCTTTCCTTTAATGCGGGTAATGGAATAACCTCTCCGAAGAGTATTTTTCGGATCAAGCACTTTTATCAACGATTCGAGGCTTGAAATTCTCTGTGCGTTCGCTGATATGCTCGACGTTCCGCTCTTTTGCAAAATATTTATTATGGAATCTATTTTAATCCGTTCACGTTGGGTGCGGTTTTTCAAACTATTTGACATTACATTCACCAAAGATTCCATCTTCACATGTTGGTTGCCTATTTTCCCCTGAATCATCAATGGAAGCTGTTTCGACAAAGATCTCAGAGTTGACCTTGCCTCCTCAACTTTGTGTATGGCCAATTGCGGGATAAGGCCCCGTATTGTGCTTAGTCTTCGTTCTTCTCCAATCATTACCTCCGATGAGAAAGTTCTTATTTTATCTGTCAGACTAATCACCTTTTCGTATGCCATTCTTGCCCGGTCTATAAAAAATCCGGCAACTGCTGTAGGAGTCTTCAAACTTGTATGGGCCACAAAATCCAAGACATTTCTGTCTCTTTCATGTCCAATTCCCACTACAACAGGCAATTTGAATGTAGCCACGCTTCGGGCCAACTGATATTCATCGAAGCCGTTAAGGTCGGTAGTGGCCCCGCCCCCTCTTACTATTACAACACAATCCCAAAAATCTATACTCTCTTCTATCCTTTCTAAAGCCTCTCGAATCGATTCCGACACCTTGTCTCCCTGCATTACACACGGGTAAAGAGCAGGATAGAAAACAAATCCCTCCGTATTCCCTAAAAGATGATTCATAAAATCACCATATCCTGCCGCCCCTTCTGCTGATATCACGGCAATTCTCTGTGGAGCCTGAGGGAACGGGATTTTTTTGTTCATATCTATAACCCCCTCTCTCTGCAAATTCTGCAGAATCTCCTGTCTGATTCTTTCAAGATCTCCCAAAGTGTAGGAGGGGTCGATATCGATTATATTAAAAGATAGGCCATAGAGTGAATGATGGGTTGCTGATCCTCTCACAAGAGCTTTTATACCGTTAGAGATATCCCTTTGAGTCGCAGAATAGAACTTCTGACGTAGCTGAAGGTATGTGTTTCTCCAGATATTAGCCCTTAACTTGGCTACCGTCTGGCCCGCTTCATTCTTCTCTATAAGTTCCATGTAGCAATGTCCGCCGGCAACTCTCACATCACTAAGCTCTGCAATCACCCAAACTCCGGAAAGGTGTCGGGCATTTGCAACCGTGTTTGTAATTGCTGCAGTGTATTGGCTTAAGGGAACTCCCGCGGGGATAGACTGATTGTCAAAAAAATTCATGGATTCAAGCAACTTTTCGGCTCAATTTTTTTGCTTCTATTTCAAAGTCCCGATCTCCTCTACCGCTCCTGTTGTCGGATTGAAAATAGCATAAGATGGCTCTTTCTTGTCGGTGAATATCGAAGGATTCAACCCGAACAACATACCAAACTGACCCATCTGTATCTCCTTCTTGAACAGCTGATTTTTACCTCCCAAATTTATAGATATTTCTACTGTTGAGGGTATCCGGTAGATCACTGCATCCTTTGGTATCTTTTTCTCTTCTCCTTTTGCATCAACCGGAAGGGCCGCTTCGTCAGTGACATTCACCGAAAGCAACAAGGGTTGCCCTTTTGAGCCTTCCCCCATTAATCCGGAGTTCGCATCAAGGCGACAAACCACAAAATCTCCCTCCTCATCAGGCAATATGGTAAACGTCTTGACAACTCTTTCTTTCCAGGAATTTCCTGTGAAAGCATTGGTGAGAGCCTTCTCCTGTTGAGCCAAAGATTGAAGCATCAATTCGAGTTGTTTTCCGTCGGTAGGCATTGTTTCAGCAGTGCCCCGGGTCAATGATATCTTGGCATCCCTTATTTCCATTATCTCTTCAGCCAAGATCTGGGCCTTCTTGTAAGATGAAATTGCAGAAACAAAATCTTCATTCACGAATTCAAGATACTCTTTCCCGGTGGTAGGATTCCCTTCGATTGCAACAACTTCAATATCCCTTTCTTCCGGAAAATCCACTTCTTTATTTATAGCCAGCAACATGCCGTCTTCCGCTACTTGTATAAAAGTTGTTGAGCCGGCTTTCAATTGCATGAGATAACGGTTGGAATCATCTGCAACACCGTAAGGAACAACATTGACGGATTCTATGCTCCATTTCTCGGAATCTTTTGATATCACATCAGTTGCTGACGTGAACATCTTTGCATATTTACTGAACGGGCCTGCCACCTCTTTCTCCTTGACAGCCACAACCTGAATCTCCAATGCAGTCTGAGGCAATGTATAGACAAGTCCATATTCATTATGTTTTTCTGCTGTCAGCAGTTTGGTTTGTTGGGCTGTCGCCATTAACTGAACTGACAAAATTAACAGGAAGATAAAAACCTTAGTTATACCCCTACGGTTATTTTTCTTCATTATATTAGTGATAAATCTCATAATCGATTCATTTTTTTGAGATAAGGTTTTTTAAAGCAATCCCGCAGAAATCAGCGATATCAGAGGCAAGGATTCCGGCTTGTCCCCATTTTTCTGCTGCGAGATCTCCTGCCATTCCATGCACAAAAGCCCCTAAGAAGGCAGCCTGTTCAGGTTTATATCCCTGTGCCATAAAGGCAGCAATCACACCTGTCAGGACATCTCCCGATCCGGCTGTCGCCATCCCCGGATTCCCGGTAGAATTGAAATAAACCCTCCCTGTAGGTTTCACTGTCGCTGTGTAATGGCCCTTCAAAACTATCACTATATTATAATATTTAGCCATATCGATAGCCTTGCGAAGCCTTTCCTCGTTGCTGTTATGATTCCCAAACAGACGGTCGAATTCTCCCACATGGGGCGTTATTATGGAATAGGAGGGCAACACACTGAGCAGATGAGGACGTTTCACCATGCAATTCAATGCATCTGCATCCAAAACCAAGGGTTGTTTATATGTCATTAAAAGAGACTCGAGAGCATCTATCGTCTTTTCGTTGACTCCAAGACCGGGTCCTACTGCCACAACTTGATGCCGGTGGTGAACACTCATATCCGTTATGTAGTTCTCATTCCGGTCTGGTTCAAAAAGAGATTCCGGCAAGCTCGTTTGCACTACAGGCATTATCCCTTTGGCACTATGCACGGTGGCCAAACCTGCGCCACTTCTCAAACATCCTCTTGCTGCCAATACTGCCGCTCCGGCCATGCCCCAGCTCCCGGCAAAAAAGAGAGCAGACCCAAAATCCCTCTTCCCTGAAAAATTATCCCTCTTTTTCAACAACGGCCTGACATTCCTTTCATCCACAAGAATGTAATCCACCGCCGTCTCTTTTATTTTTTTTTCGTCGAGTTCTATATCAAGCAGCTTCCATTCTCCTATCACATCCTGATTCTCTTCAAAAAAGAAGGACAGGCGTGGAAACTGAAATGTGAGCGTCAGATTGGCATGCACCATGTCTCGCCGGCTTATATTTTCATTGAATTCTCCCGACAAGCCGGAGGGCAGATCTATGGAAATGACATATGCACCCGAATCATTGATATATTTCACCAATGTTAAGAATCCCTTTTGCAACGGACCCTTTATCCCGCTACCGAACAGGCCGTCGACCACTACATCCTTTTCACTGAGATAGGGCGGTTGGAAATCTCTCGTCACCTCAGTGAAATCTATTCCTTCGATGCTATCTAACGATTTCTTCTCTTCGCCGCAGTCATGGCTCAACCTCCCCATTACATTGAAAAGAAACACCTCAAGTTTACGGTAGCCCTGTTCATATAACAGCCGGGCCACTGCCAAAGCATCTCCCCCGTTATTATGAGGTCCGGCGAATATAACTATGCGCTGCGCCGGAGTAAAGCGTGACACTATTTCACAACTAACTGCCGAGGCTGCCCTCTCCATCAATTCTAACGATGTGATTCCTTGGTTCTCACATGTCGCTTTATCTATTTCCTTGATTAATTCCGAGCTAAAAATCTTCATATTGCAAATTTACCAAAAAAGATTGCGTCTGCAAAGATTCTACAATATGATGATTCAGGAATTTTTTCTGTTATTCTTTCTCGGTTTCTATTATTTTCTTGTATTCTATAGGGGTTACCTTAATAAACTCTTTTACTCTGTTGTTCCAGTCACTCAAAATGGAGGCTGCAAGAGGAGAATTTGTATGTTCGTAGTGTTTCTCCACCAATTTCCTCAACTCATGATTATCGGCCTCGTTTTCTATGAGGGTTAGCTCCACAAGTTCCATATTGCATAAGAAATCGAACTTTCCCTCAGGGTTCCAAACGTATGCGATTCCTCCGCTCATGCCGGCAGCAAAATTATTTCCTGTCGGACCCAACACAACTACTCTTCCTCCGGTCATATATTCACAGCAATGGTCTCCGACTCCTTCCACAACAGCAATGGCGCCACTGTTTCTTACGCAAAAACGCTCTCCCACCTGGCCGTTGATATAGACTTCGCCAGAAGTGGCTCCATATAGAATAGTGTTGCCAGCTATCACATTATCTTGAGGCTTGAATGAGGAATTCTTCGGAGGCACTACCGTTATCTTGCCTCCCGACAATCCTTTCCCTACATAATCATTTGCATCTCCTTCCAGATTGAAGGATATTCCCTTAATCAGGAAAGCACCGAAACTTTGTCCAGCCGAACCGGTGAAATTCACGTTTATCGTGTCTGCATCCAATTTATCTACCGGGTATCGCCGCGTTACAAAGCCGCTTAACATTGCTCCGACACTCCTGTCGGTATTGGAGATGGGCATTGAAAATTCTATCGGAGTTTTGTTAATTATAGCGCTTTCCGAAGACATGATAAGAGATTCATCCATGACCCCATGAATGGCTTCCTGTTTCTGACCATCCCATTTTATATCTTCATTATCTGCGCGTGTGGAAGCCAACACTCTTGACAGATTTATCTTTCCAAGTTTTCCGTCATACTTCTTCTGTTTGAGAAGATCCACTCTTCCTATCAGATCATCAATTTTTTTATATCCTGTCTGAGCAAGAATTTCCCTCACTTCCTTGGCTATGAAATGGAAATAAGTGATAATTCTTTCCGGAGAACCCGAATATTTTGCCATGAGCTCTTCACACTGGGTAGCTATACCCACGGGACATGTGTTCGTGTGGCATTTTCTGTCCATTATGCATCCCAATGCAATCATAAGAGAAGTTGAGAAACCATATTCTTCAGCTCCCAAGAGGGCGCTTACCACTACATCTCTGCCGGTTTTAAGCTGTCCGTCACATTGTAGTCTCACTTTTCCTCGCAAATTATTCAGTACAAGGGTCTGCTGAATTTCAGACAATCCTAATTCCATAGGCAAACCGGCACATCTTACAGAGCTTGCCGGCGAAGCACCCGTGCCTCCTTCTCCACCGCTAACTACGATAAGGTCAGCTTTCGCTTTGGCAACGCCGGCCGCCACTGTACCTACTCCCGACTCAGCCACAAGCTTAACACTGATTACAGCTTCCGGATTTACATTCTTAAGATCGAAAATAAGCTGAGAAAGATCCTCTATTGAATAGATATCATGATGGGGTGGCGGAGAGATTAGCGTTATCCCCGGTATGGAATGACGCGTCTTGGCAATTATCTCATTTATTTTGAATCCCGGCAATTGTCCTCCCTCTCCCGGTTTCGCCCCTTGGGCCACTTTTATCTGTATTTCATCAGCCTCCACCAAATATTCTATTGTGACTCCGAAACGTCCCGAAGCAATCTGTTTGGTGGCGCTCCTTAAGGGTATGCCATTCACCTTCTTGGTGAATCTTTCGGGATCCTCCCCTCCCTCTCCGGTATTGCTTCTGCAACCCATCTGATTGAGGGCAAGCGCTATATCTTCATGCGCCTGTTTACTGATGGCTCCAAACGACATTGCTCCTCCCACAAATCTCTTGATAATTGATTCTTCCGACTCAACCTCTTCTATCGGGATGCTTTTACGGTCGCTTTTTATTTCCATCATATTCCTGAGGAATAGAGGATGCTCCTCATTGTCGGCCATTTTCGTGAATTCTTTGAAGGCTTCATAGTTATTCTCCTTCAAAGATTTTATAAAAGCTCTGACCACAACCGGGTTCCAGGCATGCTCCTCTCCTCCGGGCACATACTTATAGATACCCTCATTCTTGAGTGAGTTACTTTCTTCTTCAGAAAAGGCCTCTTTATGTCGGGTTTCTATATCTCTTGCAACGTCTGTGAGATCTATTCCCTCTATACTTGACAAGCCACCTCCAAAATATTTATCTAATAAGGATGTTGAGATTCCTACAGGTTCAAATAGCATCGAACCCTTATAACTCCTGACAGTGGAAATACCCATTTTCGACATTATCTTGAGCAGACCCTTGTCGATGGCATTTATATAATATTTCTTGGCTGTTTCATAATCGAGCTGAAGCTCGCCTTTCTTCACCAGATCATTGAGCGTGGCGAAGGTGAGATACGGATTTACTGCGCTGGATCCATACCCGATAAGAAGCGCCACATCCATGACACTCATCACCTCTCCACTTTCTACGATAATGGCAGTCTGCGACCTCTTATGTGTCTTGATAAGATGCTGGTGGACGGCCGCAACCCCTATCAGAGAGGGGATGGGAGCGTGATTTTCATCTACATTCTTATCGCTCAGAATTATATAATTATACCCGTCGTCAACACTTTTTTCAACTTCAAGCGACAGATGGTCTATACTCTTTTCCAACCCTTCATATCCCTCTGCCACAGGATAAGTCATATCCAAAGTGATTGTCCTGAATCCTTTATAAGATAGATTCTTCAGATTATCCAGATCCACATTCGAGATGATGGGGCTTGATAGTTCCACCACCTTGCAAATATCAGGGGAAGGCTCCAATATATTGTCACAAACGCCTCCGATATAGTCGGTGAGAGACATCACCGATTTCTCTCGCAAGGAATCGATCGGAGGATTGGTGACCTGTGCAAACATCTGTTTGAAATAATTAAAAAACCGCTGAGGCCTTTGAGACAATGCTGCTATCGGCCTGTCGTCGCCCATCGAAGTTGTCGGTTCCTGACGGTTTTTGACCATCGGTTTCAAAATAGTTTCAATATCTTCCGACGAAAATCCGAAAGTCTTCATCAATCTTGAATAGTTGTCAACATCAAGACTAACCTTTCTTCCACTGGTGATGTCCTGGAGATTCACTAAATTCTCATGCAGCCACTCTTTATACGGATTGGCGGATGCGAGCTCAAGTTTTATCTCATCATTTTTCATCAACCGACCCTTTTCAAGGTCCACCATTATCATTTTGCCCGGTTTCAGGCGTCCCTTTTCTACAATGGAAGATTCAGGTAT
The DNA here is from genome assembly GCA_022510385.1 of Muribaculaceae bacterium. Lineage (GTDB taxonomy): Bacteria > Bacteroidota > Bacteroidia > Bacteroidales > Muribaculaceae > Lepagella. The sequence continues at coordinate 166,438 of JAFLTQ010000003.1, forward strand.
CATATTGGCGACACCGGTTTCTGATGCAATAATAAGGATACCGGAATCTGTCACCATATATCTGCTTGGTCGCAGACCGTTTCTATCCAGAAGGCCTCCTGCATATTTTCCGTCGGAAAACATCACGGCAGCCGGACCGTCCCACGGCTCCATAAATATCGAATGGTATCCATAAAACCCTTTCATACGGCTGCTCATAAGATTCTTGCTGCCATAACTTTCCGGAATCAACATAGCCAGTGCATGCGGCAAACTAAAACCTGCCTTCACAAAAAATTCCACTGCATTGTCAAGTGAGGCACTGTCGCTCAATCCCGGTTGAATCAATGGTGATATCTCATCTATATTTTCTATGAAATCGGGTTTTATTACAGATTCGCGGGTATGCATCCACATCCGGTTCCCCTTGATAGTGTTTATTTCTCCATTGTGCGCTATCATCCTGAAAGGCTGGGCAAGTCTCCACTGCGGGAAGGTATTTGTGGAAAAACGAGAATGAACCATTGCAAATGCACTGGTGAAATAAGGATTTATCAGGTCAGGGAAATAATATCTCAGTTGATGGGAGGTCAACATCCCTTTATAAATCAGTATCCTGGTGGATAGACTCAGTATATAGCAACTTCCCTTATCCTTTATTCTTTGGCTTGCTTCAACTCTTTTCTCGATTTTCTTTTCTATTATATATAATTTTCTGCGCAACTCCTCTTCATACAGGGTGACATCTCTTTGCAAGTCATCGTCTCCTTTGATAAAGATCTGGCGTATCCTTGGTTCAGTCTCTTTTGCCACTTCTCCTAAAACGGAACTGTTGACCGGGACCTCCCTGATCTTCATTAATTGCAGCCCCTCTTCTTTGACTGCATCCCTGATTATGCTCAGGAAAGCATCATAATCGTCATCATCCTTGGGCATGAACAGCATACCCACCCCGTATCTCCCTTTTTCAGGCACCGGAATTCCATTAAGCAATATAAATTCATGGGGTATCTGAACCATTATACCGGCTCCATCTCCACTTTTATGGTCGGCGCCTTCCGCTCCACGATGAGCCATGTGTTCCAACACCCGAAGGGCATTCTCCACAACATCGTGATATTTCACTCCCCTGATATTTACGATTAATCCCACACCACACGCATCATGTTCGTTTGAGGGATCATAAAGAGATCTGCTATAATCTTTCACCGTGCAATTATTTTAAATTCAATCCTTTTACCTCTGCAAATTTAATAATTCTTTATGGAGTTTTACAAAAAATCAGAAAATTTTGATGTTTTATAGCATAATTATAAAATTATTTTTATATTTGCATCATATTTAATAAAATCAGCAAGACACTCGGACATATTGATATAATCTACATATTAAATAATTGAACTGACACTACATTTTGACCCCGATGATTGGAAACAATTAGAGAGATCGAAAATTTCAATAAACAATCACAACTGTTAAAGCTAACAAAAATGTCAACACTCAGATTCAAAGCAGTGGAAGAAGCCATGGGGCGCAAAGCTGTGCCCGTGGAAGTGCCGGCAGAACGACCGGAAGTTTATTACGGTAAACAAGTATTCAACCGTCAGAAAATGTTTGAGTATCTGCCGAAGGAGACATACGATGTCTTGGTGGATGCCATCGACAACAGAAAACCGTTGCCTCGTGATTATGCCGACAGCGTGGCAGCAGGAATGAAAAAATGGGCTGTTGACAACGGAGCCCGACATTACACCCACTGGTTCCAACCTCTCACTGACGGGACAGCTGAAAAACACGATTCTTTTATTGATCATGATGGCAAAGGAGGAGTGGTGGAGAAATTCACCGGAAAGATGCTCGTCCAGCAGGAGCCTGATGCTTCCAGTTTTCCGAGTGGAGGTATTCGCAACACTTTTGAAGCTCGCGGTTATTCCGCATGGGATATCTCGTCGCCTGCTTTCCTGATCGGCGAAACTCTTTGCATCCCGACTGTATTTATCTCTTACACAGGTGAAAGCCTTGACTACAAGACTCCTCTTCTTCGCGCCCTGAATGCTGTAGACAAAGCGGGAACAAGGGTGGCTCGCTTTTTCGATCCCGATGTAAAACATGTGGATGCTTATCTTGGATGGGAACAGGAGTATTTCTTGGTAGATGAGGCATTATATTCAGCTCGTCCTGACCTTGCGCTTACAGGCAGAACCCTTATGGGGCATGAGAGCGCTAAGAATCAACAGCTTGAAGACCATTATTTCGGTGCAATCCCTAAACGTGTCGAGGCCTTTATGCTTGATCTTGAGCTGGAAGGACATAAGTTGGGAATCCCCGTGAAAACCAGACATAATGAAGTTGCCCCCAATCAATTTGAGTTGGCTCCCGTGTTTGAGGAGGTTAACCTGGCCAACGACCATAACGTGCTGATTATGTCTGTAATGAAAGAGGTAGGGAGAAAACATAATTTCCGCGTTCTTCTTCATGAAAAGCCCTTTGCAGGAATCAATGGTTCGGGTAAACACAATAACTGGAGTCTTGGCACAGATAAGGGTGTGCTTCTTTTCAGCCCCGGAAAAACACAAAAAGATAATTTGCAGTTCATCACATTTATAGCAAATGCAATGGCTGCCGTTTATAAACATAATGCCTTGTTAAAGGCTACTATCTCTTCTGCCACCAATTCTCATCGTCTGGGTGCTAACGAGGCTCCTCCCGCAATTATTTCTATTTTCCTTGGGGCACAATTAAGCCGCATTCTACAAGACATCGTAGAGGGTAAAGTGAATCTGGAATTGAGCGATAAGGAAAGCCACACTGTCGGAGTGAATCAGATTCCCGAAATCTCGATGGATAGCACTGACCGCAACCGCACCTCTCCATTTGCTTTCGTTGGAAATAGATTTGAATTCAGGGCAATGGGTTCATCCACAAATTGTGCAGCCTCTATGTTGGCGCTAAATGCTGCTGTAGCCGATCAGCTCAACAGTTTCGCCGATGTTGTGGAAGGTAGAGTGAAAGCCGGCGAAGATCTTGAAAAAGTTATCCTTGATGAAGTGAAGTCACTGATTGTCAAGACTCAGCCTATTCATTTCGATGGTAACGGCTATTCGGAGGAATGGAAAGAAGAGGCAGCTAAAAGGGGTCTCGACTGTGAAACCTCCGTGCCTAAGATCTTTGATGCCTATCTGAGCGATTCCTCTAAAGAAATGTTCCGTCGCACAGGTGTTCTCACTGATGTGGAACTCGAGGCTCGCAATGAAGTGAAATGGGAGATGTACACCAAGAAGATTCAGATAGAAGCTCGTGTGCTCGGTGATCTTGCAATCAACCATATCCTGCCGGTAGCTAAACGCTATGAGCTGACTCTTCTTGACTGCGTGAAGAAGACGAAAGATCTTTTCCCGGAAGAGGAAGCCTCGGAAATGTCAAATGATGACATGGAGGTGATTAAAAAGATTGTGGAACATTCCAAGATTATCCGCAAAGAGGTGTCGGAGATGGTAAATGCAAGAAGGATTGCCAACAAGATAACTAATGAGCGTGAAAAGGCAATTGCATATCACGACACTGTGTTGCCCCATATGGATGTCATCCGTTATCATATTGACAAGCTTGAATTGATGGTCGACAATGACATCTGGCCGCTTCCCAAATATCGCGAACTCTTGTTCATCAGATAAAACAACAGATTGAGAGCAGTCCTTAACGGACTGCTCTTTTTTATTGATTCTCCGAAGGAGATTTCTATGGTTCATAAATCTGCTCGGCGGACGCGACAGGTCGCGTCCCTACCGGCTTTACAATCCATCAAACCTCCCGGAATCAAGGGCTATGAGGACGAAATCGGAGCCTGCCGGGGCCGGTGAGTTTAACGTCAGGATCCCGTCAGGTTGTGTACCGATATAATGTGTCTCGCCGCTGACAGGGTCAAACCACCATAAGGATTTCTCCTTGCCCGAAATTCGCGTAAGATCCAAGGTCATAGGTCGCCCCGTGTGATTATAGACAAGAAGATAGTCCGACCCACGTGTAGCCAGCAACCTGTCGTACCTCTGACCATTGTTTCTGACTATAAGAGAATCGGCCACACGTTCATAATAAGGGAATTTTATCATTAAGTCCTTGAGATGTTTCATCTGTTTTCTTCCGGGATCATCCAGGGCGCGCCACCATGGTTTGCTATCCCCGTCGGCGAAATAGGCACCCTCTATTCCGGGCCTCACAAACTGCATGATTGAATTATGACCGTAGGTATGTCCGCAAGAGCCTGCAAAGACCGACCAGTAGGCATACCGTCGGACGTCTTTATCGGTCCAGCGGGGTTCATCCGGAGAATGGAGCCCATGCGGGATATCCTCGTAACTCGGCTCTCCGTCGAGCACCGGTTTGAGTGGCCTCTTATTGGTTGCAGAATCCACATACATCCAGGAATCCTCTTCAGTCCCGTCAGGTATCGGATAATTCTTATCCCCGTTTCTCTGGCCATAACGTCGGTGACCGCTCTGAAACATATTGAAATCAAGCCAAGGGCGGTCGTTAAACCAGCGGGCCGAAGTGGTTCTTCCTCGGGGATGAAAAGTCATCAGATGTTGCGGATCATTCGAGCGTATGGTAGATGCAAGTCTTTCCCATACCTCCGGTTTGACATCCCCTTCGATATCGCCACCAATAATCCAGATTATGTTGGGTCGGTCTCCATATCTTTGCGCCAGGAAACGACCATAGGTTTCAGCTTGCGACTCGTTCATCAGTCCCGCTTTCACCAAGCCTCCCCAAATTGCTACCATCCCAATGTAGATCCCCTCTTTTTCAGCTTGATCTATGATATAGTCGAGGTGATCCCAATATCCATATCCCGGGATGCTGTCTACGTATGAGAGATCCCAACCATGAGGATGAGAGAGGGCACCGTAGGCATTAAATGCAGGGACTGCATTGATAACCTGAATCTGAACTACATTGAAACCATCTTCTGCACTGCGTTTGAGATAGTAGGCGGCTTCGTCACGATCGAGCCGTTCCGGAAGGAGCCAACCGGTATCTCCAAGCCAGAAGAATGGAGTGCTGTCGGCATGGCATAGGAAACGCTGATTCTCGGAAACACGCAGAGGCCCATGGGTCCATGGTTTTTCTCCCGAAGCTACATTGAAATTAAAGAGACATAGGAGAAAAAGAGAGATCGCAATAGATATATGACGCATGTGTTGATAATTTGATACGGTTTCAAACAGGAACGGAGGTCGACTGACCTCCGCCCCATATATTGCTTGTGAATAAGACTGTTATCTCACCACAAACTTCTTGCCATTGCGGATATAGATGCCCGGTGAAAGCTCACCCTTAACTTCAACACCCATGATGGTGTAAGTCTTGCCGTCATTCCTTGAATCCTTGTAATCAAAGAAGATCTGATCTACGCCGGCATTGTCCTCATTACTTGATAGAAGAGTTCCGCCTTCCACTCCTCCCTCCATGATATGGGCTACGAGTGAATTGATATACTCTTCGAAGTTGGTATATCCTGATTCGGCTAAATCAATTCCATCTTCGGGATTCTCCGGGTCAAGACCGTTTTCTATCTCCCAATCGTCCGGCATACCGTCTCCGTCAGTGTCAAGTGGAGCCTCAAGACTTTCCAAAACGGGCCATCCACTTGTGCCGTCGGCATACAACACCTGGTCTTGTGAATCTATAATACCGGTTTTGGTAAAGAAAGTCTTACCGTCTCTACACTCCTCAATCAGCATTTGGTCGTAAGCATCTCTGTGGAGAGAGGCTCCTACATATTCAAGCACTTTGGTATATGCATCCTCGGCTGAATGGGTGGTGACATCCACAAAGTCTATAGGGCGGTCGAGTTTCAATGAATTCTTGACTACATTATCCTTACCGGGATATACGTTATCACATTCCTTAGAGGCCATCTGGTTGAAAATGCCGTTGGCCCAGTTGTCTGCTGTCACGTCAGGATAGAGAGTGTTGACATTTCCTTCTACGAAATATTTGCCATATTTATGCACCATGGGCCACCATGAATTTGTACCGATCTTAACGCTTATCCCCTTATAGTCGAAGGTAGCGGCCTCCATATCTACCGGGCAAGACACATATTTTGTTGAGTCCGGAATATAAACTCTTATTGTCGGGTCGCCATATTCCGAGAATTGATAAGAAATATTTCCTCCTTTCACGGAAGCTGTCTCCTTGGCGGCATTGTGTAATCTGGTAGCTGTAAGGTCTTTGTCAACACAATAATCGAAAGTTCGTGCATCGATTTTGGCGATACGCTTACCCTTATTGCCGGTAGGAGTTGTTGCTCCCGGTTTGAAGTAGTTGTTGACCACATTGACATTCATACCTTCACCACCATAGATACCGTTGCCTCCGTAATTAAAGATCACATTGTTGCGGAAATCCATACGCTCATCTTTCTGAGTGCCGGGACGCGGGCCGAAACGCGGAGTGCGTGAGTCATGATTCGTCACTAAATTATGATGGTAGGTTGCTCCGGAGCCGCCCCAATTGCCTCCATAACCATGTGAACCCTTGCTATGACCCGAATTCTTGAGCGAATGAGAGGCGATACACCATTGCACGGTTATATTCTTGCTACCATATACTGAAAGGCATTCATCGATCGACCAGGAAACGGAACAATGGTCAATAATCCAGTCCTGACCATCCATGCCGCCGAGGCCGTCTCCTTCATGAGCCGTTTTATTCAGTTTGATTGCCTCGTTGCCGAGACGGAATCTCATAAAGCGTATGATAACATTTTTAGCTGATATTACGAACGGATAGTTTGCCACGCATATACCATCCCCGGGTGCTGTCTGACCTGCAATTGTGACATTTCCATTTCTCATTTTCAGTTCGCTCTGAAGCATGATTGTGCCGGAAACATCAAATACTATTGTACGAGGACCGCTCTGACATACGGCCCAACGGAATGAACCCTCTATCGGGTTTTTGTCATCACCGTTATCCTCGAGGTTGGTGACATGATAGACGGCGCCGCCTCGGCCTCCGGTGACGTATCTGCCGAAGCCCTCAGCTCCGGGGAATGCCGGGAGTTGCGCTTCTTCACCGTCGGCGAGCATCGGCAACGTGAATAAGGATAGGATTAAGGTAAGTAAAGTAAATTTTTTCATGTATGATTATTTTTTAAGGGTTTGAAAGGCCGGTAGGGATACGAACTGTCGCATCCGCCGCGCAATCAGTATTGACATCGCAGGTGTTTGATTACAAGTTTGTAACGCAAAGATAATAAATTTATTTGATATAAATCAAGTCGCGGAGCGGGGATAAGTCGCTCCGCGACTGCACTTTATTTGCGGGGGCAGAGGGAACCGTTGATATAATAATCCTTGAAATTGATGTCACGCGTCAAGCCCGTGATCGAGTTCCCGTCAGCAACATTATGGAAATGACAATCAATCACATTGATATCATAGACATTCACACTCTTATCGAGCGCTATGATCATCACTCCGTATTGACTCTTGTTGGAGGTGATGTTCTCTATGGTGACATTCCTTACTACAGGCGGGAAAT